>JAFPZD010000028.1 GCA_017417465.1 Prevotella sp.
CACATTTCGCATTTCCGTTTAATCTGAAATTTTAAAGCTGGCATATTTTCGTCCTTTTAATATGTATTAATCCGTATAAGTATTTTTAAGTTGCATCTCATCGCCAATTAAGTCGTGTCGCAAATATGACGCAAAATTATGGTAAAAATCCGAAAATAGCAAGAAATGAAACAAAGTTTAACAATAATAAGAAAGTGGTGTAACCACTTGGATTACACCACTTTCTTATAATATTCTTATCGTTGTTTATCTAATCTTACTTCACCTCCTCAAAGTCGGCGTCTTGGACGTCGTCGTTGGGATTGGAGTGAGCCTGCTGACCACCCTGGAAGCCTTGTCCACCGGCCTGCTGACCGCCCTGGAAGGGGTTGCCGCCAGGCTGCTGAGCGCCTGCCTGCTGGTACATCTTCTGAGAGGCGGCCTGCATGATGCTGTTCAGGTTGTTGATGGCGTTGTCGATGGCAGCGACGTCGCCAGACTTGTGGGCGTCCTTCAGCTGCTGGACAGCCTGCTCGACGTTGGCCTTTTCGGCACCGAGCTTGTCGCCGTTCTCGTTGAGGAAGGTCTCGGTCTGGAAGATTATCGAGTCAGCCTGGTTCATCTTGTCGATGCGCTCGCGCTCCTTCTTGTCCTGCTCGGCAAACTGCTCTGCCTCGGCCTTCATACGGTTGATCTCGTCCTGCGAGAGGCCGCTGGAAGCTTCGATACGGATGGCCTGCTCCTTGCCCGTAGCCTTGTCCTTGGCGCTGACCTTCACAATGCCGTTGGCGTCGATGTCGAAGGTCACCTCAATCTGAGGAATACCGCGGCGAGCAGGGGCGATGCCGGTGAGGTTGAACTGTCCGAGGCTCTTGTTCTGCGAAGCCATGGGACGCTCGCCCTGAAGCACGTGGATGGTCACCTCCGTCTGGTTGTCGGCAGCCGTCGAGAACACCTGGCTCTGCTTGCAAGGAATCGTCGTGTTAGCATCGATGAGCTTGGTCATCACACCACCGAGGGTCTCGATGCCCAGCGACAGCGGCGTCACGTCGAGCAGCACGATGTCCTGACCCGTCTCCTGGTTGAGGATAGCACCCTGGATGGCAGCGCCTACGGCGACCACCTCGTCGGGGTTGACGCCCTTCGATGGCTCCTTACCAAAGTAGTTCTTGACAAGCGTCTGCACGGCGGGGATATGGCTGGAGCCGCCCACGAGAATCACCTCGTTGATGTCGTTCACGCTGATGCCAGCGTCGCGCACGGCATTCTGACAGGGCACGAGGCAAGCCTGGATGAGGTTGTGAGCCAGCTGCTCGAACTTAGCGCGAGTGAGCTGCTTCACCAAGTGCTTCGGACCGGCAGCCGTGGCAGTGATGTACGGCAGGTTGATCTCCGTCGATGTGCTCGACGACAGCTCAATCTTAGCCTTCTCGGCAGCCTCCTTCAGGCGCTGCATGGCCATCGGGTCGTTTCTCAGGTCGGCATCCTCGTCACGCTTGAACTCTTCGACAAGCCAGTCGATGATAACCTGGTCGAAGTCGTCACCGCCAAGGTGGGTGTCACCATTGGTCGAGAGCACCTCGAACACACCGCCGCCAAAGTCAAGGATAGAGATATCGAACGTACCACCACCAAGGTCGAAGACAGCAATCTTCATGTCCTTGTTCGTCTTGTCGATACCGTATGCCAGGGCGGCAGCCGTCGGCTCGTTGACGATACGGCGCACGTTGAGACCTGCAATCTGGCCGGCCTCCTTCGTGGCCTGACGCTGTGAGTCGCTGAAGTAAGCAGGTACGGTGATGACGGCATCGGTGACCTCCTGTCCGAGGTAGTCCTCGGCAGTCTTCTTCATCTTCTGCAGCACCATGGCCGAGATTTCCTGCGGTGTGAACTTACGTCCGTCGATGTCGACACGGGGATAGCCACCCTCGTTAACGACATTAAACGGTACGCGTGAGATTTCCTTTTCCGTCTGCTGCCATGTCTCGCCCATGAAGCGCTTGATCGAGTAGACGGTCTTCTTCGGGTTCGTGATGGCCTGGCGCTTGGCGGGGTCGCCGATTTTGCGCTCGCCGTTATCCACGAATCCCACTACTGAAGGCGTTGTACGCTTGCCTTCGCTGTTAGCAATCACAACCGGCTCGTTGCCTTCGAAGACGGCGACGCAGCTGTTGGTTGTACCTAAGTCAATACCAATAATCTTTCCCATAATTCTTATTCTTTTTTATTAGTTAATACTCTTGTTGATTATTTTTAGCCATTAAGCCGCTGACTAAACAACAAAACGCGTGCCAATCCTTAACGAGTGACACGCGACTGACAACTTGTCAGCACATTATTCAAAAGAAGTACAGACATAACTGTTTAGGTGGCAGTCGCCTATAAACGTCTGGGGACACTCATTCAGAATACTTCCACAGCTACATCGTTTAACTCAACTTTCGCAAGTTCTGCGCAGCCGATGCCGAGGCATCAGACAGTCGTAGCCAGCCATTTCAATGGCTGGTATAAAGGAACGGTAGAAAAGCGTGCCTTTAGGTACGCGACAGCATCCAATCCTTGTCGCGTACCTACGGCACGCCCGCCACACCACCCCTGTTACCAGCCATTGAAATGGCTGGCTACCACTGTCACGCCCCTACGGGGCTGGCTGCGCATAGTTTCCATAGTTTGCAAAACTTGAATCGTTTAATTTTAGGCGAGATGATTCAATCTTTCACTTTAATTACATATATCTATGTATCAGGCAGATACGGTGAATGGTTTATTTTGGATGCTCTATCCTTGGGTAATAAAGGTGGTTTGGGGTGAGGAAATCTTGGTGTTTACGTTCTGAATCTCGGGATTCATGACGTGAATCCCGAGATTCAGAACATAAAACGCCAGCTTTTGACACGTAAGTCATAGGTTTACGACATGAAAACGGCATACTTACGACATGAAAACGGCATACTTACGACATGGAAACAGCATACTTACGACATGGAAACGGCATACTTACGACATGAAAACGGCATACTTACGACATGAAAACGGCATACTTACGACATGAAAACCGCAGAGACAACATCAATGATAGAGACACCGTTTTGTTCTTGACCGATTTCCTCTATAAATAGCAGCTTTATATTCTACTGGTGTAAAGGAAATGCTTTATATTGGTTTGGGTTAATCCAAACTTTGTGAGAAAAAGACGAGATGTTGAGTCGGCTAAAGGAACCCTTCACAAGAATAGGCTTGAAATAAGATAGTTACGAGCAATGTGAATGATTGTAAGTTGAGAAAGGAGTTCTTCGCAGAGCGAAGCGGCAAAGCCGAGCGGAGGAGTAAGGAGTTGAGGAGGTAAAGTAGGATAGACTTGGCGCTACGATACACCTTAGAGGGCTGGCAGGCTGCTCGGAGAAGTCCGCTAGACTCCTCGGAGAAGACTGACAGACTTCTCCGAAAGGACTTATGGCCTTCTCGGAGAGGACTGCTTGCCAGTAATCACAGCTACAAAATGACAGTTGGCACAAGCCGCCAAAAAGCTTCTTGTGCCAACTGTAAATCGTCCCCAAAGCTTATGCCTGTTGCTGGGCGAGCTTCTCCATGATCTGGGCTTCCAGCTCGTCGCAGAGCTCGGGATTGTCCTTTAGTAGCTGTTTGGTGGCGTCGCGTCCCTGTGCCAGCTTGGCGTCCTGATACGAGAACCACGAGCCGCTCTTCTTGATGATGCCATACTCCACACCGAGGTCGACAATCTCGCCAATCTTCGAGATGCCCTCGCCGAATGTGATTTCGAACTCAGCCTTGCGGAAGGGTGGTGCCACCTTATTCTTCACGACTTTCACGCGCACCTGATTGCCGATGACCTGGTCGCCATCCTTGATGGCCGTGACGCGGCGGATGTCGAGACGCACGGAGGCATAGAACTTCAGGGCATTACCACCTGTGGTGGTCTCAGGATTGCCAAACATGACGCCAATCTTCTCGCGCAGCTGGTTGATGAAGATGCAGGTGGTGTTGGTCTTCGAGATGGTCGACGTGACCTTGCGCAGGGCCTGGCTTATCAGGCGGGCATGCAGGCCCACTGCCGAATCGCCCATGTCGCCCTCAATCTCCTTTTTGGGTGTCAGTGCAGCCACGGAGTCGATGACGATGATGTCGATGGCTGCCGAGCGGATGAGCTGGTCGGCAATCTCGAGTGCCTGCTCGCCATTGTCGGGCTGTGAGATAAGGAGGTTGTCGACATCGACGCCCAGCTTTGCAGCGTAGAAGCGGTCGAAGGCATGCTCAGCATCGATGAATGCTGCGAAGCCACCGGCCTTCTGTGCCTCGGCGATGGCGTGGATGGCCAGCGTCGTCTTACCACTGGACTCCGGGCCGTAAATCTCGATGATGCGCCCCTTCGGGTAGCCGCCCACGCCGAGTGCGGCGTTCAGGCCAATGCTGCCCGTGGGTATCACCTCCACGTTCTCTATTTTCTCCTCGCCCATGCGCATGATAGAGCCTTTGCCGAAGTCCTTTTCGATCTTCGACATGGCGGCCTGCAGGGCTTTCAGCTTCTCCTGTTGGGGGGTCAAAGCCTCAGTCTCTTCTTTCTTTGCCATTGTCTGTGATTACTTGTTTTTAGTGATGATTATTTGTGCAAAGATACAAC
Source organism: Prevotella sp. (assembly GCA_017417465.1). Classification (GTDB taxonomy): domain Bacteria; phylum Bacteroidota; class Bacteroidia; order Bacteroidales; family Bacteroidaceae; genus Prevotella. Next base: position 4,619 of record JAFPZD010000028.1, read on the forward strand.
AATTCCGCCGACCAACAAAGAAAATGTAGAAAAAACTGCGCTTTTTTAGGTTTTATTCGTAATTAACACTTCGAAGAGAGCGCACCGCGTCGAGGGCATCACTGCCATGTCAGCTGCTCCACATGGTTGCCAATCCACGCCGGCACGTAGTCACTGGAGGCGTACCACCCAGGCTTGCCAGGCATGCCATCAAAGATGTGGCGTCCGTTGATTCTCAGTCGGTCGAACGTCACGCCAGTCACCTTGCGCTGTTCGTCATAGCCTGTGATGATCGACATGCCCGTCGTGTCGCCATGGTAGCGTATGTTGCTGAAGCGAACGTTCTCGACGGCCCGTCCCGGTGCCATGCAGTATTTCTGGTTATAGCCCACCTTCACCTGAAAGAGGCTACCTTGCCTGATGTTCTCGATGCGGATGTTGTCGAAGCGCACGTCGCGCACCAAATTGTTATCGCCACAGTTGATGGCCAGACAGCCCTGGTAGTCTACCTGTGGCTCACTCTGACAGAGGATGTCGATGTTCTCGTAGGCCAGATGCTCGATGGTGTCGCCAACGGCGGCATTGCCATGGAGACCGATGAAGATGGGGTGAGCCACGTCTGCCCATAGCGTGGCATTGCGCATGCGGATGTTGCGGACGTTACCGCTGAAGCCCTTGCGGGTGGCATAAGCCGTGGTGCAGTCGTCACTATTGCGGCAGAAGACACGGTCGAAGAGCACATTTTGGGAGGCAAAGACATTCAGTCCGTCGCCCCAGGCTGGATGCGAAATGCTTCGCACGTCATGGAGCGTGACATCATCGGAGCCGCCCACAGGGCAGGTGTTCAGCGTCATTCCGTCGATAAGCACGTGGCGTGAACGGTAGACATGGCACCCCTGATACCCATCGACAGGCCGTGCGATACCACGTCCCAGAATGCTGACGTCGTGGGCATCGTTGACCACGAACGTACCAGTGAAGTAGGAGCCTGGTGCCAGATAGACCGTTGTGGCCGATGCAACAGCGATGGAGTCCTCCGTGTAGAAGCCGGGTGGGTAGTAGACGAAGTGGCGTCCCTGGGCTTTGGCTTCTTGCTCTGCCTTCTCGCGACTCACGGGTGGCTTTGAGGTGAACAGCAGCAGGTTAGAGGTGATATCGCCATCGAACTCCACACTCAGGTTCTCTGGCTGGAAAAGCACGAACTGCACGGTGGAGTCGTTCAGCACGTTGGCGATGACGCCACGGTAGTCTGGACGAACACGAACACCGAACGATTTGACGATTTCACCATTGGACGATTTGATGATTCCACCATTGGACGATTTACGAACCACACGGACAAAGACGTCGCCTGTGAAGTCGAACTGGGCATACGATATTTCGCGAATGGCATGCCTGCCGCCTTCAACAGGGGCATTGACCTTCGCCATATACGTATCGATGCGAATCCACTCCTCGCTGCTGCGGGGGCGGACGAAGACGTCGTAGTCGTGCTTCAGCGGTGCGCCCTCAGGGGCAGGACACGTGAACACGGTGTGCAGGCGCTCGGTTGCTTTCACCTCCTTCACGGTAAACTCATCGGCCTCGATGTTCGCCTTTATCTCCCCTCTCCTTTGGGCCTTCTTCTGCAGGTTCAACAGCCGCTTCGTATAGGGCATCTGCAATCCTTTCCGACCGACATAGTGCTGATAGGGTTGGCGGAAGATATCACGTATGCGTCCACGGCCCATCGCTCCGGGTTTCGTCCAGTCGCCGTAGAGTCCCGTGCAGTCGTGCCACGTCTCAAAGGGCACATCATCGTAACCCAGATTGTACTTCGCCGTGTACTCAAGGCCTTTTAGGAGACGGTTGCCCAATGCGCTGTAGAGGTCGTCGCCACGTTCCCATGCCATCTCGCAGATGTCGGCCAAAGCCCCCAACCCCAACTGCACGTGCTGTTGGTCGCGGCCCGTCTCCTGACACTGTCCCGTCTCGCTGATGTAGCGGGGCAGGGCACCATTATCGAAGGCATACAGATAATAATCGACAGCCTGTCGATAGACCACCTCGTCGTTTAGGAAAATAGCACAAGCCATACGGCAACGGTTGACGATAGCCCCCCAGTTGCCATTGGCATAGGGGCTGTCGGCATCGTACTGCTCAATAACTGGAAGAATGACGCGCCGCACAAACTGCGCGTACTCACCAGAGGCATCGCCAAGAAGCGTCATGGCCCGCACCAGCCAGTAGCACTGAATGAGACAGAGGGGGGCATCGTGCCCTTCGATGCGCTGCAGCCTGGAGGCATAGGCGTCGGCGATTCGCCGTGCCTCAGCGGTGTCACCGTGCTGTGCCAAGTCAAGAGCCGCGTGCATGTCACGCTCGCTGCCAGCCTTGCTCTGGCGATGGTCGCCATCACGAGCAATCACGCTATAGGGGCCAGCCATGCGGTAGCAGCTCTCTTCGGTCTGTTCCTGCTGGTCAACCTCGAAGCACGGCCGTCCATCGTCTGTCGGCGCAAAGCATAAGGACGCCGGGGGCGTTGCCTTTGCGACGACGGCGAGTGCGAGGATGCCTGTCAGTAGCGTCTTCTTCATCTGACCATCTTTTTCCCGTTGACAATGTAGATACCCTGAACTGGCAGGCGACTGACAATTCTGCGCCCCTGCAAGTCGAACGCTGCAGATGAGACCGATGGGCCTTCGAGGCCGATGATGCCCGACCCGTCGTTGACAGGAATTAGCTCAAAGGGGTAGTCGGTGGGTGAGGTCTCTTCAGTAAAGCTGATGGTGCCATTGTCAGTCACTCCCCAATAATTCATATTGGCATTGGTGCCCGTATGGATGGCGTAGCGCTTCAGGCCCGCAGCCTGCTCGATGTAGAACGACTTCATTGCAACCGAGATGGTGGTGCCGTTGGCGGCCAGTCCGGTGGCGTCGGCGGTCGACGTGAAGGCGTGGCGTGCATTGGACTTGCTGACCGTCCACACCTGGTTGGCGGCAGGTGCCTGCACATCACCCTCCGTGAAGCTGGCTTCCTGGTTCAGGCCATTGGCAGTCAGGAAGGTACCAGTGCGTGCATGACGCACCATGTAGTCACCAGGGGCAAGACTGACAGCCTCCTCGCCCTTAACGAAGACTTCAAAGGTGACCGTCTCCGTCCGTCCGGCAAAGCTGACTTCTACAGTATAGATGCCCGAAGTCTCGACGGCAGGAATGGAAAACGCCGAGCGCGAAGAACCGTTGTTCCAACGGTAGCTCACATCACCCACGCCCATCGGCACATAGGCCTGCAGCGTGACAGCATCGCCCACCGCAGCCATCAGCCTCGTCTGGTCAGCGAGCATCAGGCCATTGTGTACCATCCGTGGCTGCATGTAACGAACGTTAAGGTGGAATGTCACAGGTTCCTTACGGCCGCCTTGATTCACGACGTAAGCCTCGACGGTACGTTCCGAAGCCACGGCACCGATGGTCAGTGCACCGCCCTTTGAGCCATTGTCCCACCGCACTTCAGGGTACCAGCCGGCGGCATCGCTGGCGTTGAGCGTCACCTTTTCACCATAGAAGACGGTGGCCTCCGACTCGCCCACCCACGTGTCGCCCACATAGATGCTCTGGCGTATGGGACTCGGAGTGCAGTCGCCCTCCACAGCAATGGTGAAGGCCTGCTCGCTCTTGATGCCTCGAGCGTTGGTGTAGGTAGCACGATAGACATAGCTGCGATCGGCACTGACGGTGATGTCCTTCGTCGTCTCGCCCGTGTTCCATTCCCACTGCCCGGTGTCAGTCTCGCCGTCAGGCAGCTGCGGCATCAGCTTGACACTGCCTCCTGCCGCCAGAGCCGAGGTGCCACGCTCGACAACGTAGGTGTTCTTCAGTCCACCCAGCTCGTTGTGGTCCAGTGTCTGTCCGTTATATGCCATGCGGGGCTTCAGCAGTGTGGGCCGTTGGTCTTCCGGACAAAGCTGCGGCTCGTAGGTGTTGGTCAGCACCGAGTAGCCCAGATGGTCGTAGGCACCACTGGTGCCACCCGTTCCACCAGCATCGATGCCCATCTGATTGTAGGCACGCTCGGCGAAAGGCATCTTCACGCCTTTGACGCCCTCGTAGTGGCCGATGACCGTCCCCCAGTAGTTCCGCACCTCGGCGGGTTCTGCCGGTCCGGGCATCAGCCATCCGTTGTGCCAAGCCGTACGGCAGTCCACATATTTATAGTTCGTCCAAGGCAGTCCCTGAACATTCTGCGTGCAGGCCGCTACGAACTCGATGCCGGCAGCCATGCGGTTGTCCATATACGAGAAGAGGTCGTCGCCCTGATTCCACGCCACCTTACAGATGTCGACAGCCAGTCCCAGTGCCATGGCGGCATGTCCGCCATCGCGCCCCGACTCCTGCATCTGCCCCAGCTTGCCGTAGGCGCCTGTCTCCAAGTCACTTTCGCTGGTTGTCACCACGAGGTTGCCAATGAACTCCGTGCAGCCATCGCTCAGGATGGGGTCAGCCGTGCGGGGGTCCTCAAAGGTGCCCACCTGGTCGTACTTCATGAACGACATGCCTTGGTTGTAGATAAACACGTCGTCGCAAAGGATGCCTATCGACAGCACGGCCAAGGCGTTGCACAGCGGCCAGTTGCTCCAGTAGTGGCCGGGGCGGATGCCACCCTGATTGCCCACATAGTTTTCCCACGTGCCATTACGCCCACGCAGGAAGTTGATGTTGCCGGGATACCACACCGTAAGCATCCATTGCTTGAACGTCTCGAAGTCTTCACGGCTCCACCCATCATAGTCACGCATCAGCTCCGCAGCCTGTGCAAACTGGTAGCCATAGAGACCGGCCGCCAGAGCCCAATTGCTGTCGCCGCTGACCAGCTTGCAGGTGTGAGCCCAATGCATCAAGATGCGCACGGCCCCATCGGCGTTGGCCTGTGTACCGTCGATTTTCCAGCGCAGAGCGTTCTGGTAGGCCATAGTGGCGCCGCGTGCCGCGTTGATGTAGTTCTCGCCCGAACCGCCGCCGCGTACGATGGTTTCCACGGGCCATGTGGCAATGTCGGCCCGCGAGTATTCGGCAGCCTTCAGACGGTTGTAGGCCTCGGTGACCTTCGTGTTACCATCGGCCAACAGCTGTCGAATGCGTTCAAAATCAGCGTCGGTGTGCAGGCCTCCTGGGTGACGGAACCCACGCTCGGTGTCATAGTTGTTGTCAGCGCCACCGAGGTCGAATGTCAGTCCACGCGATGCACGAAACGCAGCGATGGCTGACCGTAGGTCGCCCTCATACTGATCATAGACGGCCTGTGTACAGTCTTTCTGACTGATGGCACGGGCCACCGTCGTCATGTCAGTAAGGGTGATGACGGCACCGGCGGGATAGTCACCCGGGTTGGCCAGTAGACTCTCCGCCTGACTGATGGCATTTAGCAGCGACGTGTTGTCGCCACCTCCCCCATTGGCATAGGCTTCGTCGAGGTCGGCAGTCAGTGTGGCCAGCGCGCTCACCGTCTCGTCGGCGACAGCCACATCGTAGAGGCGAAAGTCGGCCACAAGGGTGTTGGTCAGATAGCTGTCGTTTGCGAATGGCGGGCGACCTATCCAGTTATAGGCAGGCGTAGCGGTGAAAGTATGCTTTAACACAGGCATCGTGGCTAACTGACGCACGCGCCTGCCGTCAATAAACAGCTCACCTTTCTGCCCTTTCTGGCGATAGAGCATGTGAATCCAGCGTCCCCGTTCAGAGGCCGTGCCCATCTCCATGCCTGTCTCTGAGCCCCATCCGCCTGTCGATGTGGCCATGCGCTGTGCGTTCAGGCGGTAGGCGGTGTAAGGTGCCGACGTCTGCGTGTTGGCTGCCGACTGTGAGAAGCACCACAAGAAATGGCCTGCCCCCGACAGCGACGAACTGGCATCAACGCGGTAGCAAACGGAGACCGTAAAATCCTCTAACTGCCGCACCACCGATCCTGCGGCAGACGTCATGTCGAGGTAGCCCGTGCCATTTCCAAGGTCAAGCACGCTGTAGTCGCCCATCTTCACCACCTGGGCATTGTTCATCAGCTTGGCCTTGATGCCACCGGCAACGTCAATCACTTGCGTTCCTTCCGCGCCGTCAAAGTTAAAGTGCAGCCGAAGGTTCGCTTCCTGTGCCAAGACTCCAGTCACTGCTGCGAGTACTACCAGCACTGTCGTTTTGATTCGCTTGTTCATATCTTTGTTTTAGACTGTTAGTCGTTTGTCGCTGCAAAGATACAGCATTCCGCCGAAAGGGGGCTGGTGCAGGCGTCTAAAAATGGTACGAGAAACGTCCAAAAGGCGAAAAAAGACGATTTTGCACCCTCTTTGAGACAATTTTGCACCCTCACGGCACCTGTTATCAACAAAAAATGTTACCTTTGCAGGCAAAACGACAGACGACACGACAATGAGACAGTTGTTGACTTTGATCCTCCTGGCATGCACCTCGGGCATGCTTTGTCACGGAGAGCCGCGCCACTTCACGGTAGCCGACGGGCTGCCTACGGGGGAGGTGCAACAGATTGTGGAGCTGCCCAACGGACAGTTGCTCGTCAACTGCGAGGGCGTATTCTGCATTACCAACGGCGCCGGCTTCGATGTCGTCGGCTGCGACTTTGGGCACACCTTCCAGCTGCCCGTCTATGCCGACAGCTACGGTCAGCAGTGGCAGGGCGACTCGCTGCTGTGGCTACGCGACTTCTACCGCGTCTACCTCTTCGATGCGCGTCGTCGCTGTTTTCGCTACGACATTGAGCAGCGACTTGTCAGTAGCGATGTGAGGGCCTTTGTCGAGGGCCGCACCGGCCAGGTGAGGCCCGACGAACGGCAACGGCAGGCCATCGACGCTCTGCACCTTGTGCATAACAGCACCTGTGCCGCCACCGACCGCCAAGGGGGCCTATGGATAGGCACCCGTACCGATGGCATCGTCTACCTGCCACCCCGCCACATGAGGGGCCGTCTGCTGACAGGCGACCACTGGCTCATAGGACTGGCCCGCAGCGCCACCGACCGTCAGGGTGCCATCTGGCGATGCCGCGCCGATGGTGTGGAACGTGAGCAACAGGGCACACACACCTTATTTAATACATCGAACGTTGCAGGACTGCCCTACAACCGCACCACCTTCATTCAGCAGCTCAGCGACGGGCGCTACCTCCTGTGTGACTCGCTGTCGACACTGGGCTACTTCGACCCCGATGCCCGCCAGTTCGTTTCACTCACCCAGAAGCTTCCGGCCCTACAGGCCTACCGCCATTTTGTGGGAGCCTGTCCCGTTGACGACCACTGGACAGTGGTCTACGCCCAGAACGGAGCATGCCTTCTCGACACCCGTGCCGACACCCTGGCAACCTTTATCCCCGCCAACGACATAGCACGCTACGCCACGAAGTACAACTGCATGCTGAACGACTCCGACGGCAACCTGTGGATAGGCACGCAGAATGGGCTATTCAGGGCCAGCAGCAACGGAGACGTTCAACGAGTAGACGGTCTGACGAACAACTGCATACGCAGCCTCGTAGCCGATGCCAAGCAAAGGGTGTGGGCAGGCACCTCATGCGGCATCTCACGCATCACGCCCTCAGTGGTCAACCTTGGAACGGAAGATGGCGTGCCCCGCATGGCCATGATGGAGCGGTCGGCCTGTCTCACCGACAAGGGGCAACTCGTTTTTGCCATGGGCGGCTCAAGCGGTCTCATAGTCCATCCTGACTCGCTGGCACTCGACGACAACCGGCAGCAGCCAGTGGTCATCACGGGATGCTGGACAGGCGTGACAATGCCTGCTGCTGCCGACAAGCTCAGCTTGCTGAGCGACGATGCACCACTACGGTTGTCACATCGCCAGAACGATCTCTCACTGCAATTCTCAACACTCGACTATGCCACCCCGTCGCACAACCGTTATCGCTACCGTCTGTACCCGTTAGAGCAGACATGGAACACCGTCGGCGACGGCAACGGCCAGGGCACCGTAAGCTATGCATCATTGCCACCCGGCAGATACTGCTTCGAGGTACAGGCTTCTTCAGCGGCAGGGCAATGGGGAGAGCCGACGACTCTTGATCTCACCATTCTGCCGCCGTGGTGGCTGACATGGTGGGCCAAGACGTTCTACACCCTCATGGCACTCCTGGCCATCGTCGTCCTCATAGGGCTGTATCTGAAGAAACGGCGGCGGAAGATGGAGCGCGACAACGAGGAACAGGTAAACCGCCTCTTTGAACTGCGCGACGAGGCACGCCACCAGTTTGCGCAGGCAGTGAATATCGACGCTGCCAAAGTGGCAGCCAACACCGACGAGGCCGAGCTCGCCGCAAAACTGCTGAAAGCCATCGAGGAGCATATCGACGATGCCGACTACACCGTCGACCTGCTGGCTGCCGACATAGGCATGAGCCGTGCCAACCTTTACAAGAAAACCAGTCTGATGCTCGGCATCACACCCAACGACTTCATGCGCAACGTGCGGCTGAAACATGCCGCCAAACTGCTAGAGGAGACCAACGACCCTGTCAGCCAGATAGCCATGAAGGTGGGGTTCCAGACATCGCGCTATTTCAGCCAGTGCTTCCGCCAGATGTTTGGGGTCACACCCACAGAATACCGCACTGGGCACTAACAAAAAGAGCCCGCAACCCCATTTGTTAAGGGTTGCGGGCTTCTCGCTCACGCGCTCGTCCTCGCTTACGGCTCGTCGGGCTCGTCGTCACCATCGAGGTCGGTAGGCTTCACGAGGTCCGACTTCTTCAGCGACACCTTGTTGAGCAGCTTCTTCGAAGACAGGTTCTCGGCCTCCTTCGTCTGCTCAGGGTACAGGCGGATGTGCATGCCGATGATGTTCTCCTGTGCCGAGAAGTCCTCTTCCGAGGCGGCCACCTTGCAGTCGAAGGTCGGGCGGAACGTGCCCAGGCCGTCAAGCTTCACAGGCGTGCCCTCGCAGATGAGCTCCACGAGACAGTCGACGATCTCCTGCATCACGCAGGCGTAGACAGCCTTGCCGAAGGAACCGTTGTGGCGGTAGATGTGGTTCACCAGACCGCGCATCGACAGC
>JAFPZD010000229.1 GCA_017417465.1 Prevotella sp.
CTTTCCTGCGAAATTTCTGGGTACTACAAATCAGACTCCAAACAAAAAAACACGTAAACAAAGGCATCCTGAAGGGCAATACTGCTCAAAATACCTCAAAATTTTCCAAACTTTTGACAAGTGGGGTCAAAGTTGGGCTAATGACCAATTTGGGGTTATAGACAGAAACTCCCCCGGCCTCTCAGGAAGAGGAGCCGGGGGAGATGGTGCTTTTACTCATTTACTCAAGGAAGTAGAGTTTCAGCGGTGTGAACCTGTCGCCGGTGAAGAGCAGGTGCCTGTCGTCGAGTGCGTTCACGAAGTCGGCATCGTCAGAGATGTTGATCTTCGCCGTCCATGTGCCGTCACCATTGTCGGTGAGCAGCTCATTGCCAGGCTGTAGGTCGCCAACGACCCAGTTGGGATCCCACCAGCCGGTGGTCACACGAATCTGGGGATCGGCAGACTCTACCACGAGGTAGAACGTGGTGGTCTTGATCTTATCCCAAACATCCTGCGGGAACTCGGCGATACACTCGTTGTTGCCGTCGTGGCCCTCGAGTGCGAAGCGGTATGCCCCACTCCAGCTTACAGCTCCGGCTGAGCCGTCACCCTGCCAGAAGACATCCTCCTTGGGACCACCACCGCCAGAAACGTAGTCGATGAAATAGATGTCCTTCAAGGTGTATCTGTCACCGGTGAAGAGGAGGTGGCGGTCGTCAAGGGCAGCTACGAAGTCAGGATCGTCGCTCAGGTTAATGGTGACCGTGAACGTTCCGTCGCCATTGTCGGTGAGCAGCTCGTTGCCCGGCTGAATGTCGCCAACCTTCCAGTTGGGATCCCACCAACCAGTGGTCACACGTACCTGCGGATCGGTAGCCTCGACTGTGATGTAGAACGTCTCTGTCTTCAGTCTCTGCCACAGGTCCTCAGGAATCTCGGCGATACACTCGCTATTGCCATCGTGGCCCTCGAGTGCGAAGCGGCACTGACCACTCCAGCTGATAGCAGCAGCCGAGCCGTCGTTCTGCCAAACGTAGGTCTTCACTTCCTGCTGGCCAGGACCATCAACCCATACTTCCTCAGAGAAGTAGATCTCATCCAAGGTGTATCTGTCACCAGTGAAGAGCAGGTGGCGGTCGTCAAGGGCAGCTACGAAGTCAGGATCGTCGCTCAGGTTGATCTCAACCGTGAACGTTCCGTCGCCATTGTCGGTGAGCAGCTCGTTACCCGGCTGTATGTCGCCAACCTTCCAGTTGGGATCCCACCATCCAGTGGTTACACGTACCTGCGGATCGGCAGAGGTAATGGTGATGTAGAATGTCTGAGTCTTAATCTTATCCCATACATCCTGCGGGAATTCGGCGATACACTCATTGTTGCCATCGTGGCCCTCGAGTGCGAAGCGGCACTGACCACTCCAGCTGATAGGACCGGCCGAGCCGTCGTTCTTCCAGATCGTGGTCTTCACAATCTCCATGTGGCCTTCGTCGGCAGCGGGCTCGTAGGCCAGCAGCGGCATCAGGATGTTCTGCCCGTCGTAGGTATGGAGCGCGCCCTGGAAGGTGCCCTTATAGATGTTCTTCGGGGGGACACGGAAGATGAGGGTACTGGTACCCTTGCGATAGAAGTCCTTATGGTCGATGATCTGCGGGACAGAGTCGGGATCGAGCAGTTCGACGCCGTTGATGAACTCCAGGTCGGTGCCGTAGACAGTGATGAGCTCACCACCGGCGGCCGTCTCGCCCTCCTGTTTGGAGAATCCTGTCACGAGGGTATGTCCAAGGGTTAGCGGCATGCGCGACTCTGCCTGGTCGCTGGTTGTGCGAACGATGATCTTTCCGCCATCGGCGGGGATGCCGGCAGGTGCGTTGACGCGGATCATGTCGTTGCTGACAATCTCGAAGTTGGTCACTTTCGTGCCACCGGGGAACTCTATCTCTTTGACGTCGTTGAAGCCTGAGCCATTGATGGTGATTGGCTGATTGGTGACAACCTTTGTCGGGAAGAACGCCTTGATGCCCAGGCCGATGTTGGCCGAACCATTGTCATCGTCCTCAGAACAGGCTGTGAAAGTGGTACCAATGAGAACCACTGTAAGCAGCGCGCTTAAGTATTTGATTATATGCTTCATAATTCTTTCAATTGTCAATTATCAATTTTCAATTACCGATTCCGTTACCATCCCGGGTTCTGGGTAAGGTGAGGGTTCTTCTTCAGCTCCGTCTGGGGAATGGGGTAGAAGTTGAACTTGTCGTCCCACTGACGGTTAATCGTAGAGCGTGTGAGCGTCAGGCTGGGGCTGATGGTGGCCACCTGGACACTCTTGAAATACTGGGCGCCCTTCTTCCAGCGGCGCACATCCCAGAAGCGGTGGTTCTCGAAGGCCAGCTCGACGAGTCGCTCGCGCTCATAGCGCTTCACCCACTCGTCGCCATCCTCAGTGAACGGCGGCATCTGGATGTCGGCGCGATTGCGCAGCACGTTGACAGCCTCGTTGGCCGTCATGCCATAGGTGGCGTCGTTGGCGCTGCCTGTCGCATTAAACACGGCCTCGGCATAGTCGAGATAGAACTCACCCAAGCGGAACAGTATCCACGTGTGGCGCCGTGTGGTCTGGTTGTCAGCGGTGGTGACACAGGAGCCGTCGACGTACTTGCGGAGATAGTAGCCGGTGGAGGTGGCACCATACTTCGGAGCGGCATTGAATCCGCCCGTGAAGGTCTCGATGGCCTTCTTCTGGGCACCGTTGCTGGGCCACTCGTCGCCATTCTTCACCACGGTGAGTGCGAAGCGCGGGTCGAGGCCCTCATAGGGATCGACGGCGTTGAGGTCGATGCTGCCAGGATAGCGCTGCAGGAAGGTTTCGCCATTGTCCTGATACTCATACTGGTCGACGAGGCTCTGTGTGGGGCAATTGCCCGAAGAGCCGTTCTCCACGCCGACGGGATAGTTGGCCATCTCGAAGGTGTTGGTCTCACCACGGCCAAGCCCGAAGATGAGCTCCTGGTTGAAGAATGCATCGTGTCCCCACAATGAGCCGTAGGCGCTGAGCTTCAGTCCCCAGAGGGCGGCATTGTCGATGATGTACTTGCAAGCCTCGGCAGCCTTGGCCCACTTGGCCTTGTCGCCCGACGGGTTGTGGAGCGGCGAAGCGGCATAGAGCAGCGTGCGTGCCTTGAGGGCAAAGGCGGCGATGCGCGTGGCGCGTCCAATCTCGGAGTTGACCTCCGTGACGTAAGACACGGGCAGGTAGGGCGCAATGGCGTCGCACTCGTCGACGATGAACTTCACGATCTGGTCGGCCGATGTACGCTCCATGTTGTTAGCCTGACCATTGGTGAGCGTGGTGGTCACCAGGGGCACGTCGCCGTAGGTCTTGAACAGCTCGAAATAGAAGTAAGCCCTGAGGAAGCGCAGCTCATAGGGAAAGAGTTCCATCTGCTGCACCCAGTTGGGATAGTTGCTGTTATACTGCCAGTCGGAGATGTCGGTCTCGTCGAGCTTCTCTAAATACATGTTGACGTCGGCAATGGCGGTGTAAGCCTTCGACCAAGTCCTGTCGAATGGATTGGCGGGGCTCCAGCCACCGTTGACGTAGCTGTTGACGTTGCCCGTTTCGAGGGCATACTGCGCCTCGTCGGTAGCGCCGGCAAGGAAGTAGGCGCTGTTGTCGTCGAACTCACTATTATAGACCTGTGCATAGACGTCGAACACGAGGTTCTTGATACCGTCGGCGAAATAATCGTAGGTCCACTCTTCGTCGCGACTGTTCTCCTCGGTGTAGTCCAGATTCGCACAGGCGGTGAAAAGTAAAAAGGTAAAAAGGTAAAAAGGTAAAACCTTTACCAGCCCTTTGGTCTTAAAAAACATATCTGTTCTCATATCTTTTACTATTTTAATTCTTTCAGTCTTTACCTTTTAGAACGTTACGTTGAGACCAACATTCACACTCTTCATCACAGGATAGCCCGTGTTGAGATTCTCAGCGTCCATGGCGTCGATATTGTCGAACGACAGGAGGTTCTGTCCCTGGACGAACAGCTTGACGCCGGAGACCCTCAGCGGCTCAATGATGCTTGCGGGCAGCTTGTAGTAGGCCTCGCAGTCACGCAGCTTCAGCCATCTGACGCATCGATACCATATCGTCGAGGGCTGTGCGTTGTTGGCTACACTCTCTGTTGACAGACGTGGATACTGGGCATTGGCACCTGCCACGTCGAAGCATTTGCTGTAATACTCCTGTGAAAGATTGCGGTTGCCGGAGAGTGCTCCCCAGACACCGTCGACGTACATGAGGTTCTTGATTTGATTGTCGGCACCCTGGAATGTGGCGTTGATGCCAAACCCCTTGTACTCTGCCCCGAGATTGAAGGCGTAGTTGAAGTTGGGGAAGGTAGTGCCATAGTCCATTCCGACAAAGTCAGTAACATAGTCGTTCTCGTTGATGACGTTGTCGCCGTTGACATCCCTATATTTGATGTCGCCCACCTTCACCTGTCCGAACTGCTGCTGAGGACTGTTGTCAATATCTTCCTGACTCTGGAAGAAGCCTTCGGCAATGAGTCCACGTGGTGCATCTACGTATCCACCCACGACCGAGAGGTTCGGATAAGCAGGACTTTCGATCCACTCAAGCACTTCGTTCTTCACTGCGGAAAGGCTTGCGCCCACGTTGATGTTCAGACCGTTTTGGAATGTCTTTGCGTAACGCAGCCCGACTTCAGCGCCCCAGCTGGCCACACGTCCCTTGTCGTCGTAGGACGACTGGATACCGACCACTGCAGAGTTGAGCGAACCGGCGCTGACCAGGATGTTACGGCGCTGCTGGTAGAACACGTCGAGGGTGACGTCGAGCGCATTGGCGAAGCGCAGGTCGGTACCGATGTTGGCCTTGTAGGCTGTCTCCTGGGCGAAGTCGTCGGTGGGGAACTTCGTGAGGAAGGCACCCCACGAGCTGGCGAAGTTGTTGCCATACCAGAACTGTCCGTGCGATTCGTTCCATGCAGCGAGCCAGAGGCCAGCCTGCGGCACGTAGTCACTGTGCTGGATACCACCCGAGAGGCGCACCTTACCGTAGTTGAGGATGCCGTCGGGATTGTTGGCGTAGATATAGCCCAGACCCACGGTCGGCGAGAAGGCCCACTTGGCGGGGTAGCTGCGGTTCGAGCCGTTGGCTGCCAGCACGACGTCGGCCATCATGCGGTTGGCATGGTCGTAGTGCAGCGCCAGCTGCCAGTTAGCGCGATACCAGGTGTTGCTCTGACCGTCGCGAATCTCGCTCTTCATGTTGTAGTTAGCATTGGCGGCGAAGTTGTCGCCATTGTTCAGATGGAGGCCATATTTCAGACCGGCGTTGAAGGTAGCGACGCGCCACTGCGTCTCAACCCAGTGGTTGAACACCAGCTTGTCCTCGACCGTTCCCATCACCGTCTCCTGCATGGCACCGGCAGCATCGTAGTAGTTCCAGCCGTACTGGTAACCCTTCGAGCGCGTCTCAATGGTGTTCGAGGAGTTGTCGTAAGAGGCTCCGACATAGAACTTCAGACCCTTGGTGATGATGTCAAGATCCTGCTCCAAGGTCATGTTAGCCCAGATCTGGCGCTGGTGGGTCTTCATGAAGCCGGCACCCTGCGACTTGGCCAGGAGGTTGTAGTCGCCATAGGTCTGGCTACCGCCCCACACGCCATTCGCCGTCTTGACGGGGAATGCCAGTGCAGGCACTTTATAGAGGTGCCACCAGGCATCGCTCGAGTTGATGTTGGGCACGCCGTTGGTCTCCATCAGGATGCCCAGGATGTTGGCGCTGACGCGGGTGGTCTTGCTCACCTCGAAGTCGACGTTGGCACGGATGTTGGCCTTCGAATACTTCAGCTGCGAGTTCCAGTCGCCCTGGTCGGGGTTCTTGTAGAGCCCGCGGGCATCGGTATAGTCGAGCTGGGTGTAGTACTGCACCTTGTCGGTGCCGCCGTAGAACGAGAGGAATCCATTCGACTCATGGGCCGTGTTCTTGAACACCTCGTCCTTCCAGTTGACATTAGGATAGACCAGCGGGTCGCTGCCGTCCTTGAACTTCTGAAGCTCGGCCTCGGAATAGGCAGGCGAGGCACCGTCGTTCAGACGGGCACGGTTCAGGGCGCTGGCATAGTCGTAGGCGCTGACCATGTCGGCCATCTGCGGGTCGAACTGAAACTTATGTGAAGCGCCGGCCTTGAAGTGGTACTTGCCGTCGTTGCTGCCGTGCTTGGTCTTCACCAGCAGCACGCCGTTGATGGCCTCATGGCCGTAGAGGGCCACGGCAGCGGCGTCTTTCAGCACGGTGACGCTCTCGACCTCCTCGACCGTCAGGCGGTCGATGGGACGCTCAACGCCATCAACGAGAATAAGGATGCCGGCTTCGCCGGGAATATCGATGGTGTTGCCATAACGGTCGAACATCTGCGTGCCATTACGCTGGGCAGTCTGGATGCCACGGATGTTAAACGAGGCACCACGGCCTTCCTCGCCCTTGAAGCCAGTGTTCTGATAAGCATTCAGGCCAAGGAGCTTGCCATAGAGGGCATCGGCCAGACTGACGGCCGACGTGCGGCGCAGCTCTTCGGCAGTAATGGTGGTTGCTGCCGCGGTGGTGAGAAATTCCGACTGCTCAACGCCATAGCCTAAATCTACCTTCTGCGACTCTTTGTCGCTCAGCGTCACCTGGGCACTGACCGCCATCGGAGCGCCACAGAGTCCCGCCAAGGTATATATAAATATGTTCTTTAGTTTCATAATCATCAATTTTCAATTGTCAATTATCAATTATCCATTCGAAAAATCACCATCCGGGATTCTGTGTAAGTCCATAACCCTTCTGAATCTCGATACGCGAGACGGGGTCAAGATACCACTTGTTGGTCCAGTAGCCGGGATCCCACCAGCGGCGGGCACCGTTGACAATCTTAACCTTCTCGTACTCAAACTTAGGCCACGGTGTACCGGGATCCCAGCGAACGTCTTCCATCGCACCTTCCGCGTTGAATCCCATGCGGTTGCCATTATCGTCAAGACGGTAGATACGAATCTCATGCAGCGGCTTGGTAAACAGGTCCTGGCGCATGCGGCGCACCATGTCGTAGAGGCGGTCGCCACACTCAGCACCAATCTCACAGTTACGCTCGCGGAGAATTTCGTTGATGAGGTTCTCCTTGTTCGAGGTCAGGTTCAGGCTGGGGTTCATCGTCTCAAGGCGGCCCAGACCCACGCGGCTGCGGACGATGTGCAGGTCGTCAAGGGCACCACGGAGGTCGCCGGTCTCAGCACGGGCTTCGGCACGGATGAGATACATTTCAGCCAGTCGGATGTACGACACGCCGATATACTCGTCGTCCATGCGGCCACTCGTGTAGTCGAGCATCCACTTGAACTTGCGATAGCGGGTGGCATTGTCGTCATTATCGGCGTCACCAAAATTAGGCTTGTCGAAATACATGGCACCACCTTCCCAGGAATCAACGTATTTGAAGCCAGCATAGTCGAAACCAGCGGGCAGCGACTGACGGGGCACCAGCATCGTCTCATAGAGGCGTGGGTCACGATCAGCGAACATATCGAATCCCTGGGGGTTCTTGCCTGCACCATAAATATCTGCATAGGGGAAGTTGCGACCGTCCTGCATGCCGAAGCACTCCATCAGCTCGTTGGTGGGGACGGCACCGCCCTGACGGTAGCAGTCGAGGGCAAAACCACGCCAGCCCCAGCCCCAGCCGTTTTCCACGTTGCCATCCTGAACCGAGCTGGACATCAGCTGTGTGGGATGGGCGTCGAACAGTTTCTCGTGGTGGGTGGCATCGTTACGGTAGCGGTAGGCGCGGCGGAAGGCCATGCGGTAGCCTGCCTCATCCTGTGTGGCAGGCTGTATCAGCTTGTAGTAGTCGCCATTGGCGGCATTGTCACTGAAGAACTCGTTACAAGCCTGCAGGCAGCGGTTCCACAGTGCGGGATCCTCCTTGCCAAACCATACATGCTCCTCATTCTCAAAGCCTGTCGGCTTCTTGTCGTAGGTCATGTAAGGCTTACTGTTGTTGAACAACGGCGAGGCTGCAAACATCCAGACCTTGGCACGCAGGGCACGGGCCGAGGCACGCGTCAGGCGGCCTGACCACTGGACAATGTCGGCATCGGGAATGTTCCAGATGTAGCCGGGCTCGTCGATGGCACACTGAATCAGCGAATCGATGAACTCAACGGTCTGCCAGGCAGTGGAGCGGCCCTCGGTGAAGCCCTCGCCCACGGCGTAAGCTTTCTTAACGAGGCACAGACCACCGAAGTTGCGGAAAGCGTCGAAGTAGCGGCTGGCCATAATCGTGTAGGCTTCACCACGCAGACGGCTCTTCTCTGTTTCGTCCATGTCGGGCACACGGTCAATATTCTCAATCAGCTGCCAGCATTTGCGCACCGTCTCATAGATCGACACGCGTCCGCCAGCATCGCTGTCAAGACCGCTTTTCGTAGAATAAGAGAATTTTCCCTGGAAGTTGCCATCTTCGGTATCCTGGGCATCCTCAGTCAACAGGCCGGGATAGTAGCTCTGCTTCGGACCGCCCCAGCCGACATAGCAATGGTAGGAGTCGGAGAGCACGTCAATGGGCGCACCGTTCATCATGTTTCCTGAGGTGTAACAGCAGTAAATCTGTCCGTAGGCGCTCCACAGGAAGTTGCGGGCGTATTCGGCCTTCGAGAACACCGTGTCAATATTCACATCGACACCAGGCGACTTCTCAAGGAACGCATTACCCACATTGAAATCGTCAACACATGCTGTGAAGATGGTACTCGTCATCCCCAAAGCCAATATGTAATTAAATATCTTTTTCATAATCTTCAATGTTATAGCGGTAGCAAATTATTCACTTTTCACTTTTCACTATTCACTTTAGAAGTTAACCTGCACGCCAAAGTTAAACACACGTGTCATAGGATAGCGCACACCAAAGTCAAGGCCTTGGCCGGGAGCCTCGGGGTCGTTGCCCTTAAACTCGGCGAAGGTCAGAAGGTTCTGGCCAGAAGCGTAGAAACGCACATAGTTCAGCAGCGGCAACCACTTGGGGTGATTGAAGGTGTAGCCAAGTTCCAGATTCTTCAGACGAGCATATTTCGAATCGACAATCCAAGCCTGCGAGTCGCGGTTGTTGTGCACACGATGGTCGCTTGAAATACGCGGCAGGACGGCATCGCGATTGTCCTCAGTCCAAGAGTTATCGGCCACCCACTGTACGAGAGCAGATGTTTCGGTGGAACCGAACTGGTCGCGGAAGTAGCCGTTCAGCATACGGCTGGTATGGTCGGCTCCCACCCAGAGCATCGAGAAGTCGAAGTTCTTCCAGTTAAGGCTGGCGTTGACAGACCAAGTGATTTCAGGATTGTCGGTGTAGCCAAGAGGCTTCCGGTCGTTGGCGTCGATGATGCCATCGCCGTTGAGGTCTACATAGACGGCGTCGCCATACTTCAAATCGACAACCTGATCGGGGAAGTCGGTGCCGTACTTGGCCTTATAGCGATCCTCGGTGCCCTCCTGGTAGAACTCGAAGAGGTCGTAGCCAAAGCGCTGGCCGACGGGGAGTCCGGTTTGGCTGAGGTAGTCGTACATGGGCGGCACCTCGAGCATCTCGATGACCTTGTTGCGCGCAAAGGCGATGCTCGGTGAGATGGAGTAGCGGAAATCGCCAATTCGGTCGGCCCACTTCAACGTGAGCTCGTAGCCGTGGTTCTTCACGCGGCCTTCATTCACGTAGCTTGAAGGCAGACTGGTGACGGCGGGAAGCAGCGAGGCATTCGACACGAGGATGTCCTTGCGGTCCTCCCAGAAGAGGTCGAGGTTCACCGTCAGGCGGTCTTTCAGGAACGCAGCGTCGAGACCGAGGTTGATCTTTGAAGCGGTCTCCCATGTGACGTTCGGGTTACCGGCGGTAAGTTCCTTTACAGCCTGCAGCCAGTTGCCGCTGGTACCGAAGTTAGTGCCTCGATTCTGCGGGTTCACCGTCATAGAACCTTGATAGAACTGCCAGGCACCCGGCAGATAGAGGAAGCGCGCACCGTTGGTATTGTCGTTACCGACCTTACCCCACGAACCACGGAGCTTCAGATAGCCGATATAGGGCTTGATGGGTTCCCAGAACTTTTCGTTCGAAGGTATCCAACCGAGAGAGAACGAGGGGAAGGTGCCGTAGCGCTTACCTTCGGCAAAGTTCTCCGAACCGTTGTAACCGATGTTGAAATCAATCATGTAGCGGGTATCATAGTCGTAGGTGACGCGACCCACAAGGCCTACATAGCCCTTAGGAATCGACTGGTACAGGCTGTTGTCGGAGTCCCAGGGGTAATAGGTCTTGCTCTGGTTATAGAGCAGCAGGGCGCCGACGTTGTGGAGCCCGAACTTATGAGCGTAGTTGAAGCTGGCCTCAGCATACCAGTTGCGGTTGCCCCACTTGCCCTCGTTGTAAGGAATAGGCCAGGTGATGTTCTCCTTACGGAGCACCTCCTTGCCGTCGACGAGCGTAGCCACATAGGTAACACCGGTACCATAACCGTTCTGGCGGTTTTTCTGAGCCGTATAGTCGGTATTGTACGAGCCCTTGATCTTGAAGTCGAGACCAGGCGTGATGAAGCTCATGTCGAGTTTATACTGCAAGTCAAGGTTCAGCACGTTGGTGCTCTCGTTGACGTAGCCCAGGTCGTAGTAGTTCGAAAGGGCGTCGCGATCGTAAGCGCCGACGATGTTAGTGTCGGAAATGATATGGCGCCCCTGTTCGTCAACGCCGATGCCGGCATAGGGTGTAGCGCCCTGAAGGTAGCGGAAGAGGAAGCCCTCACCGCCGCCCATCGTCGTACGATTCTGCACGCGACCGCCAAGGGTCAGCGACAGCTGGCTGTACTTCGACACGTCGATATCGAGGTTGGCACGATAGTTGAAACGCTTGTACCTAAACGTCTCGTCGTCGTTCTTCGAGAACGTCTCGAACAGTGAGTTCTGGTTCAGGAAGCCGGCAGAAACGAAATAGCGCATCTTCTCAGTTCCGCCGTTGACGTTGACGTTCACCTGCTCCTGCCATGCGGCATCCTTCATGATGTAGTCAATCCAGTCTGTGTTGGGGAAGGTGACAGGCATATCGCCCTTGCGGAAGTGCTCCATCACTTCCTGAGAGAATCCAATACCAGTGGATTGGTACGGCGTGTAGTCAGCAATGGTCGTGCTGCCGGGCCACTGGTCCATGGGTAGCGCATCGGTTATCTTCATGTAGTTCCACATCTTACCATAGGTGTAAGAGTCAGCGAAGTCGATGAATTTCGAAATCTGCTGTACAGCGGTGCTGGCCGACACGGTGACGGAGGCCTTGCCAGGCGTGCCTCGCTTGGTAGTGACGAGAATCACACCATTGGCACCACGCACACCGAACACAGCCGTTGCCGAAGCATCCTTCAGAATCGAAATGTCCTCGATCTCGTTAGGGTCAAGCTGACCGAAGGGACGCTCGACACCGTCGACAAGCACCAGAGGCTCGGCACTGTTCAGAGAGCCCACACCACGCACACGGATGACAGGCTCATCAGCGCCAGGCATACCCGAAGCCTGCACCACCGACATACCAGGCAGCTTTCCTGCCAAGGCGTTCGCGACGCTCGCTACAGGTGCCTTCAACAGTTCCTCGCCTCCCACGGCCGAGACGGCACCCGTGATGGTGACCTTCTTCTGCTGGCCATAGGCAATGACGACGACCTCATCCAGCGATTGCATGTCGGGTTGCATGGTGACGTTGATCGTACGCCCCTGCACGCGCTGCTGCTGGGTAAGGTAACCCACATAAGAAAACTCAAGCGTGGCCCCTTGAGCCACCGACGGTATGCGGTAATGTCCGTTAAGGTCGGTGACACCACCGGAGCCTTTTCCCTTGACACTGATCGAAACGCCAATCAGTGGCTCTCCGGTCTCGTCAACCACCGTTCCTTCTACCGTCAGAGTTTGGGCAAACGCCACATTAGGCATCAGGCAAAGAAACGCCATGATTCCTAATAGAATACATTTACTTTTTTTCATCATCTGGTTTTAAATTAGTTAGTATTTAATAAAAGAATTGAATTATTGGTAAGAAATTGGGGGCAAAGATAACACTTTTTTTTAAAAAAGCGTACATTTTATAAGAAAATAACAGTTGGAAGCATATTTTATACTTAGCCCTATTTTAGAGGAATCGTTAAAAAAGCATATTGAAAAATAATAAAGGAGTAACAGTACACGATTGTCGTAAAAAAAACATATCTTTGCATCGACGAAAAATAGCTACCACACAAAAAAAATATGAAAGATGAAAAATGAAAGATGAAAGATGAAAAATGAAAGATGAAAGATGAAAGATGAAAAGTGGAAAGGTCCGTTTGAAGAATTTACTGCTATGAATAGAATTGATTTAAAGAAGTTGATACTCGCAGCATTGACAATTGTTGGCATCCAGACTGTGATGGCCGACAATTTCGAAACAGCCAAAGAAGCCGTTGCCAATATGCGGGTGGGTTGGAATCTGGGTAACACGCTCGACAGCAATTCGGGCGACGTCAACAACATGTGGATTGAGGCATGGACACAACGTACCCCAGCAGATTACGAGACAGCCTGGGGACAACCCGTGACGAAGCCCGAGCTGTTAAAGATGTTCAAGGATGCTGGTTTCAACGCTATTCGTGTGCCCGTGACATGGTATCCGCACATGGAGGCCACGTTCAACAGCGTGAAGTGGAACAATGCGACACAGGCCCTGACGACATGGGACATGGCCAACGACCCTCTCGGCACGAAGATTCAGGCCGCCTGGATGAAGCGCGTCAAGGAGGTGGTCGACTACGTTATCAGCCAGGGCATGTATTGCATTCTCAACGTTCACCACGACACCGGAGCCTCCAACACGGCATGGCTCATCGCCAGCGAGAACGACTACTCCAAGCAGAAAGCACGCTTCGAGGCAGTGTGGCGGCAGATCGCCGAAACATTCAAGGACTACGATGAGCACCTGCTCTTCGAGGGCTACAATGAGATGCTCGACACGTACGACTCTTGGTGCTTCGCCTCGTTCGGCGCGCCCAACAGCTACAACAGCACGGTGGCTACCGCTGCCTATAATGCCATCAACAACTACGCCCAAAGTTTTGTTGACGTGGTACGCGCAACGGGCGGCAACAATGCCCAGCGCAACCTCATCGTCACGACCTACGGCGCCTGCAGCGGTAGTGGCACTTGGAACTCGCACCTGGCTGACCCGCTGAAGAATATGAAGCTGCCCACTGACAACGTGAGCGGCCACCTCATCTTCGAGGTACACACCTATCTTGAAGTGAAGAACCTCACATCCGTCAAGAACGAGGTGAACCAAATGATACGCGACATCAAGACCCACCTTGTCTCAAAGGGTGCGCCCGTCATCTTCGGCGAGTGGGGAACGTTGACCGAAAACGGCTATTCCAACTACCGCAGCAACATGTTGGCCTTTGCCCGCTATTTCGTTGAACAGGCAAAAGCCAACGGCATGGGTACCTTTTATTGGATGGGCCTCTCAGACGGTGAGCACCGCTCCGTTCCAGAGTTCAACCAGACGGACTTGAAAGATGCTATCATCAAGGGCTACTACGGCGACGAAGGCTATCAGGGCATCGGTAGCGTTGAAGCTAACACCGCGCCATCTTCAGAATGCTATCATCTCTCGGGCTATAAGCTTCGCTCCCCACAGCGCGGACTGAACATTATCCGCACCACTGACGGAAAGGTAAAAAAAGTTTTCCAAAACTAACACGGCATGATCAAAAGGACCATTCGCAAGACTTCACTACCGAAAGATGCTGAACGCCTCATGGCGGTCTTCGCAGCAGCCAAAGCCATTATGAGGGCTTCCGGAAACCTGAACCAGTGGGGCGATGACTATCCCTCATTGGATGTGGTACGGTCGGACATTGAGCGCGGTGGAAGCTACGTTGTTGAAGACAAGGAGGAAGGCGTGCCAGCAGGAGTTGACGGAAAGATAGTCGCCTACTTTGCATTCCTGCCATCTCCGGAGCCCACCTATTATATAATATATAATGGACAGTGGCTGAATGACGACCAACCGTATCATGTCATCCATCGCATCGCCAGTGTTCCTGAGGCTCACGGCATCTTCAGTAGCATCATGGAATTTTGCTTTGCCCGGGAGACTAATATCCGCATCGACACTCATAGGGACAACCATATCATGCAGCACAACATCGAGAAACATGGGTTTACCTATTGTGGAATCATCCACCTCGCCTCTGGGGATGAAAGATTGGCGTACCAGAGGAGGGGAGTTAAGGGGAGTTAGGGGGAGTTAAAGGGGAGTTAAGGGACGATAGTTAGGAGGGGCTTGGGGGAGTTAAGGGGAGTTAGGGGGAGTTA
>JAFPZD010000230.1 GCA_017417465.1 Prevotella sp.
AAATCTACGAGATGCTTGGATATAAGAAGATGCCATTCTGGAGAAAAGTAAAAGTTTGTAGTACCCAATGAGGGAAACAGCTCAGCCGAACCGACGGTGAAAGCAAGAAGAACTGAGAAGTAGGGGCAAAGTTGGGTTAGGCCTTAAGCGGACAAAAATCTTCAAGTTAGGGGAGGTCTCTTACGGATATTGTTTCTAATGACCGATTTCCTCTATAAATAGCAACTTTTTATTCTACTGGTGTAAAGGAAATGCTTTATATGTGTTTGGGTTCATGCGTTCGGCAACTGTTATCCTTTGTGATAACTTCTGCGTTCTTGGTAGTGGCATTGGCATTAGATTAGCTATTACCTCGCTCTTACAAAAAATTTTTATGTTTTTGCCTACACTGCCTACACTAAGACGTAATAACCTGTAAATCAGGAGCTAACTTAGTGTAGGCTAATTTAGCTTAGTGTAGGTAATTTTGATTTGGTGTAGTCTCAGTTGATTGATTTCATCAGGTTGAAGCACAATTTAAATTATTGGTGTCTGGTAAAAACGGCCTTTCAGGCCGTTCTTTAAGTCTCCTTTAGCCGTAATCAACGATGAGACCTATGCAGACGGGCATGAAGTGGTACCGACTGTAAGTTTGCCGGACACCATTAAATCAAAATATATCTTCATTACCTATATTTTTTTATATCTAAAATAGAGTGGAAGACACTCCCTTTGGGACTGTTCCAGACCGTGGGACAAATGTCCCAAGCCGTGGGACAAAAATCCCCAGACCGTGGGAGCATCTATAGATCGTCCCTTTTCGTTTGGAAATGATGTAGTTTAACGATTTTAGTTGACTACTTGGAGCCTTACTCACGATAAGGGTTCCCGGTTAAACTTAATTTTTAATTCTCGTTGACTCGTCTCTACGTTAGTCATAATTCACGTTGATTCGGATGCAAAGTTACGCATTATTTTGTATGCGCACAACATTTCCCCGATTTTTTTTGTAGTCTTGCTACAATTTGCTACCTGTAGTTGTTGATTCAGAATGGCGTAATAGCCTGCCCACTTATCGCCGTCCTTGGAAGGGTGAGGCTGTGAGCTCTGTATTCTTTTGCCTTGTGCCGACAACGACTTCCTGCTGGGCAACTGCCGTGTGTGAACTCGGTGTTCTCTGAGTCTCTGTGTGAGAATCAGAATTTACAGGGATAAAGGCATGTCAATTGCTGTATCCTTGCCTTTCGTTTCCTGTTGGCTGTTCTACAATGTTGGACGTCTTTTTTATAAATAAACACCCGTTTTCACTTGTTTTTATATATTTCCTACACTAAACGAATTTGCCTACACCGAATAACCTATAGTTGCTTAATTGGTTATGCTTTAATGTAAGCAGTGTAGGCACTTTTTTAAATTGTTTTTTTGTGTTGGTTGATAGCGTGCAGTTTTGAAAGACGGCTTCTCGAGTAGTTCGTTTCCTTTTCCAACATTATGAGCGAATCATTGGCCGACAGCTTTGATGTTATTGAAAAATAGGCCACATCTTCTTCTGAGGCACAGCTTGCACTATCATAGACCTCATCTTCAGTCTCAATAATTCAAACTTCTTTTAGCCTGTCGATTAACCCTAAAACGCTAATTAAGACGTCAGAAATGGATTTCTCATATTTCTTTTCCTATTTTGTTCATTGAGAAAGACAAAATCGGTGCTTAAGATACCTTATAAATGTTAAGTGTTCAGTAAGCAGAACAAATAATTCGTAAAAATGTTGGCAATGATATAGCAGTTGACCTATTTGTACTATATCGTTGCCATAATTATCCTGCATGCCCTGCATATCCTGCACGTGCAGGATATGCAGGGCATACAGGATGTTTTTCTGTTAATTCCAATACTTTTGGCTTTCAATAACCACTTTATTTCATTTACAACTCTCGAGAATCAGCTCGCAACTCTCGAGAATCAGCTCGCAACTCTCGAGAATCAGTTTGCAAAACCCGAGAATTAGTTTGCAACTCCCGAGAATCAGCTCGCAATTCTCGAGAATTAGCTCGCAACTCTCGAGATTCAGAATTCATTTCGCGAATACAGAGATTAACAGAAAATTATCCTGCGCATCCTGCGCCCAGATTTAGGCGCAGGATGCGCAGGATGCGCAGGATGTTTTTTCGACCCGTACGGATGAATAGTTTTTATTACTGTCCGCTAAACGTTGAGTTATCAGACAAAAAATTAGGGCTGTCACCACTCGAAAGTGTCAGCCGCAAAAGCGGCGGTGAGAAGTATGTTAAGTGCTTTGAAGGGTACACTCGCTCATTGTCATTAAAAAATGTTATTCTGTGCAGTCTTTTTGGGGTAATGGTATCTATGCTATAGAGAAATAAAGCAAGAAAAGACAATGCAAAATCGACACCTGAACCGCAAACAATATTTTTTTGAGCTTGCAAATACTGCTCGCGAGTTCTACTTGAACTTTCTGCTACCACACATTACCTTGTCAACAGATACACGTGTCATGGAAATAGGTTGTGGCGAAGGAGGCAATCTGCTTCCATTTGCTGAAATGGGTTGTAATGTAACAGGAATAGACATCTGTCAGGCCCGGATCAACGAAGCACAAACTTTCTTCGCAGAATGCCATCAACAAGGCACTTTCATCTGCATAGATTTCCTTTTCACAAATGAGCCAAAAGGTGAGGCCGAACGTTACGACCTCATACTTGTTCACGATGTAATAGAGCACATCGCTCCCTGTCGTAAGAAAGATTTCCTTTTTCACATAACACACTTCCTCAAAAAAGGAGGCATCGTGTTCTTTGGCTTTCCTGCATGGCAAAACCCTTTCGGTGGTCATCAGCAAATCAGTGTTGGCCTTGCCTCCAAACTTCCCTTCATCCATCTGTTGCCCCAGCCAATCTATCAAAGCGTGTTGAAGTTAAGCGGAGCCACAAGCGATAACATCGCTGAACTGATGGACATCCGAGCCTCACGTATGACTATCGAGAATTTCGAACGATTGACTTCAGAAACAGGTTACACCATCTGCCAACGTGTCCTTTGGCTTGTCAACCCTCACTACAAGCAGAAATTCCATCTTAAGCCCCGCAGTCAGTGGATCGTGTTTGCCAGTATACCATATCTGCGCAATTTCTATACAACATCAGTATGGTATTTAATCCGTCAATCTCAGAATTAATCAAAAGATGAAAAAAGCCCGACTGGTTGTCGGGCTTCTGTAGTTGCGGAGGCAGGATTCGAACGTGCGACCTCCAGGTTATGAGCCTGGCGAGCTACCAACTGCTCCACTCCGCGATGTTGTTTTGAGGTGTCCAAAAACGGATATTCCTCTTTAGCGGGTGCAAAGGTACGACTTTTTTGTGAATTATGCAAATTTTTGGCCATCTTTTTTCTGTTTTACATTATTTTTGATGAAAATGCTTGGCTGTTCGGAATTTAATTCGTACCTTTGCACACGTTGTATTGTGTGTGCAATTTATGTGGTGTTGTTGAACGCCAACTGCTTAGAATAGTGAAAGTATAGAATAATAAGCTAGATAACATGTCAATATCGAAAACGAGACAATTGCTGGTAGATGTTGCCCGTCAAATGTTTGCCAAGAATGGCATGGAGAACACGACGATGAACGACATTGCCCAAGCTTCGGGCAAGGGTCGTCGTACGCTTTATACTTATTTTAAGTCGAAGGAAGAAATCTACTATGCGGTCATTGAGACCGAGTTGGAGCGTCTCAGTGACAAGCTCGACGAGGTGGCCGCTCGCAGGATCAGTCCTCATGAGAAGGTGATTGAGCTGATTTACACCCATCTGAACATGATTCGTGAGACGGTGGTTCGCAATGGTAACTTGCGTGCCGAGTTCTTCCGTAACATTTGGATGGTGGAGAAAGTGCGGAAGCATTTTGACTTGGCTGAGGTAGAGCTATTCCGCAAGGTGTTTGCCGAGGGCAAGGAGGATGGCGAGTTTGACATTGACAACGTGAATCTGGTGGCCGACATCTGCCACTATTGCATTAAGGGTCTGGAGGTGCCGTATATTTATGGTCGTATTGCCCACGGCCTGAAGGAGGAGGACACGAAGCCTCAGGTGGCTAAGTTTGTGTACGGCGCTTTGGGGAAGAGCAGGTGATGAAGATGAAAGATGAAAGATGAAAGATGAAAGATGAAGAATTAAAGATTAAATATTTTAAATTGGGAATTAAAAATGGGATTATTAGAAGGAAAGACTGCGCTGATTACTGGTGCAGCACGTGGCATCGGAAAAGCTATCGCACTGAAGTTCGCCTCTGAGGGTGCTAACATTGCTTTCACCGATCTTGAGGTGAATCTTGAAACTGAGCAGGAGATTGCTGCCCTTGGCGTGAAGGCCAAGAGTTATGCGTCGAATGCCGCTGACTTCCAGCAGACGGAAGAGGTAGTAGGAAAGGTCAAGGAGGAGTTTGGAAGCATTGACATCTTGGTGAACAATGCCGGTATTACGAAAGATGGGCTGATGCTCCGCATGAGCGAGCAGCAATGGGATGCCGTGATTGCCGTGAACCTGAAGTCGGCCTTTAATTTCATCCACGCCTGTGTGCCGGTGATGATGCGTCAGCGTCAGGGCTCGATTATCAATATGGCCTCGGTCGTGGGTGTCCATGGCAATGCCGGACAGGCTAACTATGCCGCTTCGAAGGCTGGCTTGATAGCTCTTGCCAAGAGTATCGGTCAGGAAATGGGCCCGAAGGGTATCCGCGCAAACGCCATTGCTCCCGGCTTCATCGACACCGCCATGACGCAGGCCCTCTCTGAGGAGGTGCGTAAGGAGTGGTGCCAGAAGATTCCCCTCCGCCGTGGTGGCACCGTCGATGATATTGCCAACTGTGCTGTGTTCTTGGCCAGTGACATGTCGAGCTACATCAGTGGTCAGGTCATCCAAGTGGATGGTGGCATGAATATGTAAGTAATTCAACTTTCTCAAGTTGAGTAGTAAGAAGTAGTTAGAAGTAGTAAGAAGTAGTTAGAAGTAGTAAAAAGTAGTAAGAAGTAGTTAAAAGTCGATAGTCTTGACGCTACTACATACCTGAGAGGGCTATACTAATAACTTCTCGCTCGAGCTCTGCTCGCTTGCTGACAAAGGTACGCAAGAACTACCTCTAACTACAGAAGTTAAGCGAATACGAAACTATGGAAGTCGTCTACGAGGACAACCATATTATAGTAGTGAATAAGCGGAGCGGCGAGATCGTCCAGGGCGACAAGACTGGCGATACGCCGCTCTCTGAGCTTGTGAAGGACTACATCAAGGAGAAGTACCGGAAGCCTGGTGCCGTGTTCCTTGGTGTGACGCATCGCCTGGACCGTCCAGTGAGTGGTTTGGTGGTGTTTGCCCGTACGTCGAAAGCCCTTGCGCGGCTGAACAAGATGTTCGCTGAGGGCGAGGTGCATAAGACTTACTGGGCAATCGTTGAAAGTGAAAAGTTAACATTGAAAAGTGATAAGTTGGCTGACGCCGTCCCGTCAGACGAAGGAATGGCGGCAGCAAATTCTTCACCCTTCACTCATCACTCTTCACTTCTTACCCACTGGCTTACACGCAACGAGCAGCAGAACAAGTCGTATGCCCACGACCATGAGGTGGCAGGTTCGAAGAAAGCCATGTTGCGTTACCGCGTCATTGGCCAAGGTGAGCGCTATGCATTGTTGGAGGTGCTGCTGCTGACGGGGCGCCACCACCAGATACGCTGCCAATTGGCAGCTATCGGCTGTCCTATCAAGGGCGACCTAAAGTATGGTGCTCGCCGCTCGAATCCCGACGGAAGCATCTCGCTGTTGTCGCGCCGTATTGAGTTTACGCACCCAGTCTCGAAAGCTCCCATCTGCTTGGAGGCACCGTTGCCTGCTGATCCGTTGTGGGGCGTGCTTTGTTCGTAGTTTATGGTTAAAGTGCAAAGAGCATCGTAAAAAAAGTGAGGCCCTTTGCAACTTTTTGTGCATCGTCATCGTCAAACAGCCAGAAAGAACCTCAAAAACATTAGAAAAGATGAAAAAGAATGCACTTTTGATGATGGCCGCCGTGCTGATGATTTGCTCGGCTTGCTCAGATGTTAACATCGGTAAGTTCAGTAAGAAACTGAAGCCCAGCGACAACATTGTGAAGAAGGAGTACCGTCAGTCGCCATTCACGAAACTTGAGCTCGACGTAGTGTCGAAAGTGAAGTTCGTGCAGGGCGCTGCCGACGACTACCGCGTTGTGCTGCAGGCTCCCGACAATTATTTGGACCTGTTTGAGTATAAGGTCGAGGACGGCGAGCTGGAAATCAGTTTTGCCAGAGAGAATGTCCGCATTGACACCCGCCAAGTGGGCATCGTCGTCTATGCACCTACGCTGGAGAAGTTAGAGAACAACGGCGTGGCTAATGTCAGGATCGACAGCCTCACCACCGGCCAGCTTGAGGTGGACAATGAAGGCGTGGGCAACCTTCAGTTGAAAGGCTTGCGCCTGCAGACACTTAATGTGGAGAGCAGTGGCGTCGGAAATATTGAGTTGCAGGGCGTTGCTGAGCGCGTCACACTGGAGTGCGATGGCGTTGGCAATATCAATGCCAGCGAGTTGAAGGCCGTCGCCGTCAAGGCCGAATCAAACGGTGTGGGCAATGTCAGCTGTTATGCCACGGAGCGTCTGAAGGCCGATGTCAATGGTGTCGGTTCGCTGAAGTATGGCGGTCAGCCCGAGAAGAAGCAGCTTAACCGCAACGGCATTGGCAAAATCTCCGAGCTGTAAGGCTTCAAAAACACCCGAAAAACGGAAAACGACATGCTCTGACAAACAAAATCGCCAAATTCTTGGCGGTTTTGTTTTTTTGTTGTACCTTTGCAAGCGTATTTTAAGTTATTTATCGTTATGACTTCACAATTCCTGAAATACTGCCTGGCGCTGGCTCTGATGCTCTACATGCCGCTTATCCTTCAGAGCTGCCGCCAGGCGCGGAAGCCCAATAGCAAACATTCGGATACATATCTGAAGCAACGCGTGGAGCAGATCTACGACAGTGTGTTCGGCTTCTACAACAAGCTCGACTCCATGGATCGTGCCGGCGTAAGCTATCCCGACGATATGGAGTGGCCGCAGTTCGACCGTCTCTATTGCAGCGAGGACTGGAACCGCCAGTTGGACGCCATGAGTGCCGTTGAGGAGCAGAACGAAGGGACCTACTTCTACGACCTGAGCTACTGGTTGGGCGGCACCAGCTTCGACACGCTGAGCTACACCGGCGTTGAGGTCATCGACCAGACCGGCGACACGGCCACCGTGTCGTTCGTGCTCTGCAATGGTGGCATGCGCTTGCCCATGTTGCTGAACATGACCTACGAGCGTGGCGACTGGTACATTGACGAGATGACTTCTAACTGGAACAACACCACCGACTACGATCACATCACCTGGAAGCACGCCATGCGTCGCTTTGCCGAGACGAACGGAGCCGAGAGAGAATAAACGCCCATGAAGAAAGTCCTGAAATGGATAGGGCTGCTGTTGCTCACGCCCATCGTCCTGTTTCTCTTAGCTGCCGCCCTGCTCTATGTGCCGGCAGTTCAGAACTGGGCGGTGCAGCGAGTGGCTGCCGTGGCCTCAGAGCGGACGGGCATGGACATCAGCGTCGGCCACGTCCGTCTGAAGTTCCCTTTGGACTTGAGCGTCGACGACGTGACGGTGGTGAAACGAAAAGAGAGTTTGGGGATTGCAGATCCGCAAGAGCAGCACGCAAATCCGCAAGAACAGGGCGACACACTGGCCGTCATTGGACATGCCGTGGTCGATGTCAGGCTGCGCCCATTGTTCAAAGGACTCGTCGTCGTTGACCAGTTGGAAATCAACGATGCACAGGTCAATACGCTGGACCTTATCTCCGACTTGCAGGTGAAGGGTAGGGTGGGGACGCTGAGTCTTCGCTCCGACGGTATCGACATGAAACGTGAGACCGTGGAGCTCAACGATGCCGAACTTAGTGATGCCGACCTGCTCGTCGTGCTCAGCGACACTGCTGCCGTCGATACGACGACATCGGAAAACAACTGGCGTATAGCCTTCGACCAAATATATATAAAAGGAACGCGCGCAAGAGTCCAGATGCCCGGCGACTCGCTGCGCTTCGAGGCTTATCTTGGCAATGCCATGGCCAGCAGGGGCAACATCGACCTGGGGGCACCACACTATCAGGTGGGACGCCTGTCGATAGCCGATGGCACCATCGACATGCAGAGCCGCGCCGAAGGACAGGATGGTTGGCAGTCGAAGCACTTCGACATCAGCGAGCTGAAGACGACAGAGCTGACGATGACCGACAGCCACCTCAGCGTGCCCCACCTGTCGCTGAAGACACCTTACTCCCAGCTGTCGGCCAAGGCCGATGTCGACCTCAATGTGATGGACTCCGTCGCCCCCGGCACCCTCCAGCTCGACCTCGACGCCTCATTGGGCCGTGAAGACCTGCGACAAGTGCTTGCCGACGCCCTGCCGGCATCGTGGCCCGACTGGCCACTGTCTGTCAAGACCCAGCTCAGCGGTAACCTGCAACAGGCCACCATCAGCCAGTTCGACATTGACCTGCCTA
Source organism: Prevotella sp. (assembly GCA_017417465.1). GTDB lineage: Bacteria > Bacteroidota > Bacteroidia > Bacteroidales > Bacteroidaceae > Prevotella. The sequence continues at coordinate 8,593 of JAFPZD010000230.1, forward strand.
CGAAGCTGCATGCCTCTGCCAGGGGCGAGGTGAGCAACCTCATGGACACTGACCGGCTGCTGGCTCAGCTCAATATCGAGACGCAGATGCAGAGCCTCGACTTTTTGCCTGCCGACCTGCTGCCATTCAACCTTCGGCCCGTCAGCATTGCCGGGGACGTTCAGGCCAACGGCTCCCGCTATCATGCCGACCTGACGGCACGTCAGGGCCAGAGCTTCGCGAAAGTAAAAGGCTGGTACGACGTGCAGCGCACCAGCTACGATGCCGTCGTCAGCGTGCGCCAGCTCAACCTGCGACAGTTTGTCGATAACGACTCCCTCGGACTCCTGTCGGCCGATATCACCGTTAGTGGTCAAGGCACCGACTTCATGCATAGCAGCACTCGGCTGAATGCTGATGCAACCATCCACTCTTTCCAGTACGGTCGTTTCAATTTCAACGACCTGCAGGCGAAAGCCATGCTCGACAAGGGGCATGCCATCGCCTCCGTCAACAGTCACAGCAACCCCTTCAAGGGCACACTCAACGTCGATGCCCTCCTGTCGTCTTCGCCCTCTGGCGTCCACGCTTCTACGTTTCAAAAGCCAAACACCTTCGCTATTACCGCTGATGTCCATGCCCTCGACCTCTACGACTTTGGGTTAGTCGACCACCCGCTGACGGTGGGCCTTTGTGGCGACATCGAGTTGCACACCGACTTCAAGCAGAGCCACAAAGTGTCGGCACTGCTGGGCGACATCTACATCCGCGACACCGTCGAGACCTATCGTCCAGAGAATGTCGGCGTGCTGCTGAACACCAACAACGACACCACCTATCTCCGCATGCAGAGCGGCGACCTCATTGTCAAGGCCGATGCCACCGGCGGTTACGAACCCCTGCTAAAGAAGCTCACCGCCCTGAGTGACACCGTGCGCCAGCAGATGCACAACCGCACCATCGACCAGGCGCTGCTCAAGTCGATGCTGCCCACCATGCGCCTCTACGTCACCAGCGGTCAGGAGAACCCCATTGCCAACATTCTGCGTGCCTCGATGGGAACCACCTTCCAAAGCGTTGACATCAACCTGACGTCATCTGCTACCACCGGCCTTAACGGCAAGGCCTATGTCGATGTCCTCAATACCGGTAGCATGCGCCTCGACACCATCCGCCTGAGCCTAAAGGACAGCGACCACGGCCTGACCTACCAGGCACAAGTCACCAACAACCGCCGCAATCCGCAGTTCGTCTTCAACGCCCTGCTCGACGGCCACCTCTACGAGCATGGTGCCCGTACTGGCCTGCGGCTCTTCGACAAAGATGGCAAGCTGGGCTTGCGCCTTGGCGCCTCGGCAGCCATGGAGGAGAATGGCCTGCGCTTCCACTTGGTGCCTGAGCGCCCCACTATTGGCTATCAGGAGTTTAAGCTGAACGACGACAATTTCGTGTTCCTGCGTAATGATCAACGCCTGTTTGCGAAGGTCGACCTCATTGCCGACGACGGCACGGGCGTGAAAATCTATTCGGCTGAAATGCCAGAACTTACCGGGCTTCCTGGCGATTCCGGTCTTTCCGGTGAATCCGGCAGCAACTCGCCACTCACCTCTGAACCCTCATCGTTCCTTCAGGATCTCACTGTCAGCGTAAACCACTTCGACTTAGGCCATTTGACGGCCATCCTGCCCTACCTGCCACATGTGCAGGGCATGCTCGATGGCGACTTCCACCTGATGATGGATCAAGAGAAGCAAATCTCTGTAGCTACAGATATGGCCGTCGACTACCTCATCTATGAAGGCAGTCCCATCGGCAACCTCGGCGCCGAGCTGGTCTACCTGCAGCGTGAGGACGACACCCACGCCATCGTGGGCACCCTGCTCAGCGATGAGCAGGAGATAGGCGCCATCAATGGCGAGTACCGCAGTGAGGGCGAGGGCTTCCTTAGTGCCACTGTCGACCTGCTGCGCACACCGTTGCGCATTCTCAATGGCTTCATCCCCGACAATCTCTTTGGTTTCGAGGGCTTTGGCGAAGGCTCCATCGCCATCAAGGGTCCATTGTCGAAGCCCCTTGTCGATGGCGAGGTCTACCTCGACTCCGCCTACCTTGTCAGCCAGCCCTACGGCGTGCGCCTGCGCTTCGACAATGACCCTGTGCGCATCTCCCAGTCGAAGCTGCTCCTCGAGAACTTCACCATGTATGCCTATAACGACAACCCACTGAACATCATGGGCGACGTGGACTTCAGCGACCTCGACAACATGTCGATGAACCTGCGAATGCGTGCCCGTGACTTCCTGCTCATCAACTCGAAGCAGACGGCTCACTCTGTGGCTTTCGGCAAAGGCTATGTCAACTTCTTCGCCACGCTGAAAGGCCCCACCGACCATTTGCAGATGCGTGGCCGACTCGATGTGCTGGGCACCACCGACCTCACCTATATGCTCCTCGACTCACCGCTCTCTACCGATAATCAGCTGGACGAACTGGTGAAGTTTACTGACTTCACCGACTCCATAGAGGTCGTTGTCCAGCGTCCCGAACCCGACGGCCTCGACATGAACATGACCATCGCCATCGACCAGGGTGCACACGTGAAATGCAACCTCAACGTCGACCAGACCAACTATGTCGACATCTTTGGCGGCGGCGACCTGCGCATGCGCTACAACAGCGACGGCATTAGCCTTACGGGGCGCTACACCCTGACCAGTGGCGAGATGAAGTACTCGCTGCCCGTCATTCCGCTGAAGACCTTCACCATTCAGGATGGCAGTTACGTAGAGTTTACTGGCGACCCCATGAACCCGACACTCAACATTACGGCCACTGAGCGCAACCGCGCCACTGTCGGCCAAGACGGCGGGAATAGTCGCTCGGTAGCCTTCGACTGCGGCGTGGTAGTTACCAAGACCCTCAACGACATGGGCCTCCAGTTCATCATCTCCGCCCCTGAGGACATGGCCGTCAGCAGCGAGCTCAATGCTATGTCGGTGGAGCAACGTGGCAAGCTTGCCGTCACCATGCTTACCACGGGCATGTATCTGGCCGACGGCAACACCAGTGGCTTCTCGATGAACTCGGCGCTCAGCTCTTTCCTCCAGAGCGAGATCAACAACATCACCGGCAACGCCCTGAAGACTCTCGACCTCAGCATTGGCCTCGACAACACCACCGACGCTTCAGGTGTCATGCACACCGACTACTCGTTCAATTTCGCCAAGCGCTTCTGGAACAACCGCCTGAAAGTGCAGATAGGCGGAAAAGTGTCGACTGGCGCCGAGGTGCAGGGACAGAACCAGTCGTTCTTCGATAACGTCACTATGGAGTATCGCCTGTCGCCAACCTCTAACCAGTACGTCAAGCTCTTTTATAACCAGAACGCCTATGACTGGCTCGAGGGCTACACCGGCGAGTATGGTGGCGGCTTCGTCTGGAAGCGCAAGCTCGACCACTGGTGGGAGATGTTCCGCTTTACTCAAAAGCCTACCACCATTCCTTCCCCAAGAGCTGTGAACCCGAACAGACCAGCAACGACTCTTCCGTCCGATTCGAACAGGATAGTAACGACGACCTCAAACCCAGACTCCATTCATGGCAATGACAGTACACAGACTCATAAATAAGATAAGCCACTGCCTCCCATCTGCAGCAAGGCTCTATAGGCTCCCTTCCCTTTGGGCGGGGGTGGGCTTTTTGCTGCTCTTTGCCGCTTGCTCAACCACCAATAACATCCCTGACGGCGACCAGCTCTTCATCGGCCTGACGAAGATTGACTACAGCGACAGCCCGAAGCTTAGAGACCTCAGCGATGCCAGCCGTGATAACCTTATCACTACGCAGGAGGAGGTGGAGGCCGCTTTGGCTACCGCCCCCAACGGTGCCCTCTTTGGGTCGAGCTACTACCGCACGCCCTTCCCCTACGGTCTGTGGATATGGAACTGGGCCGACGGCTCTCACGGTGTTTTCAAGAAGTGGATGAAGAAGTCGTTTGGCAAGCCACCCGTGCTGATGAGCCAGGTGAACCCCGCCCTGCGGGCCTCCGTTGCCAGCTCAGTGCTTCGTAAGAATGGCTATCTGCATGGTTCGGTGAGCTATGAGGAGGTACCCCAGCGCAATCCTAAGAAGATGAAGATTGGCTACACCGTCACCCTCGACTCGCTGTTCACCGTCGACACCATGTCCTACGAGAACTTCCCACCGCAGATGAAGGCCTTCATCGATTCCACCCGCAGCGAGGCATACATCGATGCGGGCTCGCCGTTCACCGTGGCTAACCTCGACGCTGAGCGCCGGCGCCTCAGTCAGCTGTTCCGTAACAATGGCTACTACTACTATCAGCCTAACTACGCCAGCTATCTTGCTGACACCTTCGACATCAGCAACCGCGCCCGCCTGCGCCTCCAGATGGCCGACTCGTTGCCGCCTGAATCCCTCCGCCCTTGGTACATTGGCACCGTCAACGTGCAGATGCGCCGCTCCTTCCGCGAGCAGTTCACCGACACTGTTGGACGTCGCTTCCTGAAAGTGTTCTACAGCGGCAAGCGCCCACCACTGCGTCCCCGCATCATCTTGAGCAACATGAAGTTGCGCCCACGCCAGCCTTTCAGCTACGACGGCTATCTGGAATCGATGCAGAAGATTAACGCCACGGGTGTCTTCTCGTCCGTCGACTTCCAGTTCACACCGCGCAATTCTCCGCTCGGCCGAAGGACGCTTGCTACCAACGGGACGCAAGAATTCTCAACTCTCAATTCTCAATCCTCCGACACTCTCGACCTGACACTCAGCTGCATCCTCGACCAGCCCTACGATTTCTATGTCGAGACCAACTTTATCAACCGCACCATCGGACGGCTTGGACCTGAGCTGCGCTTAGGACTCACCCGTCGCAACCTGTTCCGAGGCGGCGAGAAGCTCGACATCAACTTGCACGGCGCTTACGAATGGCAGACCAGTGGGAAGGGCGACAACATGAACTCCTACCAGTACGGTGCCGATGCGTCCATCGAGTTCCCACGCATCCTTTTCCCAAAGTTCAGGAAGAAAACACAAAGAGTTCCTGAATCCCCCAAGCCCCCCCCTTCGTCCCCCGAGGGGGACACGATAGCTTCAGGGGTGACGGGGCCATCAGGTTCTTCAGGGCCGACTTCTCCTCCCCGTCGTCGCCGCTACTTCTCTACGCCGTGGACCATTGCCAAAGTGTCAAGCGACGTTGTCCGTCGTCCCAACTATTATAAGATGCACATCGTCACCGGCGAGTGGACCTACCGCTGGCAGCCCTCGGCAACCAGCCGTCATGAGCTGTCGCCGCTGACGCTGAAGTATCAGTTCATGAATAGTCACACCGAACTGTTCGACTCACTGATGCTGGAGAACCCCTACCTGTCGACCACTATGGAGGACTATTTCATACCGAAGATGCGCTATACCTACACCTATGCCTCGCCATCTAACAAGCGTAACCCCATTCGCTGGGAGACTACCATCGAGGAGGCTGGCAACCTGACGGCGCTCTACGACGTGCTCATTCAGGGCAATGGTTGGAAGCAGAGAAACAAGACGCTCTTTAAGAATCCCTACTCGCAGTTCATCCGTGTGGAGACCGACCTGACGAAGACGTGGACCCTCGATGAGAAGACGCAGCTGGTGGGGCACGTCAACGCTGGCATCATCCGCAGCTACGGCAACGCCACCGAGGCACCTTTCAGCGAGAACTTCTACGTCGGCGGCGCCAACAGCATACGTGCGTTCACCGTGCGCTCCATCGGACCTGGTGCCTTCGAGGGCATTCCCGGCGACCGCCAATTCTCCTACCTCATGCAGAATGGCGACTCGAAGCTGGTGCTCAACCTGGAGCTGCGCCGCCGCCTCTTCGGTAGTCTTTATGGTGCCGTGTTCCTCGATGCCGGCAATGTCTGGAGCTCTGCCGACTGGAAAATGACTGTTGACGACGATGACGACCCACTCATCGTTGAATTCGCTGACGCATGGAACAGCTACTTCTCGAATATGGACCTCCGTATGAGCCGCTTCTTCCGTGAGATTGCTACCGGCACTGGCGTCGGCCTGCGCTACGACCTCGACTTCCTCGTCTTACGCGTCGACTGGGGCTTCGGCCTCCACCTGCCTTACGACACGGGCCGTTCGGGCTACTTCAACATTCCCCGTTTCAAGGACATGCACGCCCTCCATATCGCCATCGGCTATCCCTTCTAAAGGCAGGCGGCAGACTTCTCCGAGCAAACCCTTAGACTTCTCCGAGCAAACCCATAGACTTCTCCGAGCCCTGTTCACAATCAAAGTTCAATGATTAACATCTCAATCGAAAAAGCCAAATCGCCATCCAATATATAGCACGCTATGACTGTAAAGGACGTTTTTGAATTGAGAAAGCAGGGACGCATCGAGGAAGCCTACAATGCCATCCGTCCGCTTTATGCTATCGACAAGGGGCCTTACACGTCGTTGGCCATGTTCTGGACGGCCACTGACATTCTGAAGAAACGGTTGGATGAAGGCCAAACAGACGAGGCGGAAAAGATTTTTGCTGCCCTTGAACGTATGCTGCCCAACGTACCCGACAAGGAAGGGTGGGTTGCGAAGGCTTTCGAGAAATGCCAAGAACTGCTGTCAAGAGGTGAAACTCGGGACAGACTGCAAGAGGAAGGCCCCGAGCACCTGCAGACTGGTGTCTGGGGAGAAGGACTCGCTGCTGCCTACCTGCGGGAGAAAGGCTATGTCATACTGGAACGTGACTGGCATTCCGGTCATCGTGACATTGACATCATAGCCCAGCAAAACGACACTATCGTCTTCGTAGAGGTGAAGACCCGCAAAAGTCGTGACTTCGTCGACCCCGTCACAGCCGTTGACCGCCAGAAGCAGTTCAACCTTCTGAAGGCCATCAATAATTACATCCAGTACAAGCACATCAACGCTCCCTTCCGCTTTGACGTCATCACCATTGTTGGCAAACCCGGCAACAGCAACCCGGAGATTCAGCACATTGAGGATTTCCAATTGCCTCTGCCCTGCTACAGCGGTGGCCGCCGATGGGGGTGAATGGGCCCTGAGTAGATAGAAAATGTTCTATCGGCGTAAAGGAAACGCTTTATATGGGTTTGGGATAAACGTTGCTTTTCCACGAATTGAAACAACTGGCGCCATGGATGGCTGGCGCCCAATTTGGTAAAAATGGTAAAAACGACAGAGCGGAGAACGGAATAAGTGGCGTTTTGTTTGGTGTTTACAGTTTTTTTTATTACTTTTGCACCGTCATATTTAAACCTATCAAAAGAAAACGCAAATGAAACCAACGCTTTTCCTGCTTGCTGCAGGCATGGGTAGCCGCTATGGTGGCCTGAAGCAGCTCGACGGTCTGGGCCCCAACGGCGAGACCATTATGGACTATAGTATTTATGACGCCATACAGGCTGGCTTCGGCCGCATTGTGTGGGTTATCCGCAAGGACTTTGAAGAGCAGTTCCGCACACAGATCCTCGCGAAGTACGAGGGACAGGTGCCCTGCGAGCTGTGCTTCCAGGCCCTTGATGCCCTGCCCGAAGGCTTCAGTGTCCCCGAGGGCCGCGTCAAGCCTTGGGGCACGAACCACGCCGTGCTGATGGGCAAGGACGTTATCAAGGAGCCGTTCTGCGTCATCAACTGTGACGACTTCTACGGTCGCGATGCCTTTATGCAGATAGGTCATTGGCTGGCCAACCTGCCCGAGGGCTCGACGAATCAGTATGCCATGGTGGGCTTCCGCTGCTGTAACACCCTGTCGGAGAACGGCAGTGTGGCACGCGGCGTCTGTGCCTACAACGAGAAGCGCCACCTGACCGACGTTGTGGAGCGCACCGAGATTATGCGCATCGCCGACAAGGGCAATGCCATCTGCTATAAGGACGGCGACGAGTGGTTCCCTCTGGAGGAAAACGTACCCGTCTCGATGAACATGTGGGGCTTCACGCCTGACTACTTCGAGCACTCCGAGGCTTACTTCAAGGAGTTCCTCAGTGATCCGAAGAACATGACGAACCTGAAGGCCGAGTTCTTCATCCCGCTGATGGTCAACAAGCTCATCACCGAGGGAACGGCCACCTGCGAGGTGCTCGACACGACCAGCGTCTGGTTCGGTGTCACGTATGCTGCCGACCGTGAGGCCACTGTCGAGCGTATTAAGAAGCTCGTCGACGAGGGCGTCTATCCCGAGAAGCTTTTCTAAAAAGTAAAAAGGTAACAAAAGCAAAAAGGCTGCGCATCGGTATCGATGCACAGCCTTTTTACTGTTCTTTGAGCCTCTTGTCGGATTCGAACCAACGACCCCGAGATTACAAATCACGTGCTCTGGCCAACTGAGCTAAAGAGGCAGGTGGGCAAGCGGTCTGTATCGCGCCGCTACAACCAAGTACCCTTGCTGCGGTCAAGCCCTGGGGGATTCCGAGGGAGCTGGCCGTACAGGACTTGCCCATGTTTCTAAATGTTTTTTGCTATTCATCATGCCCGAAGGTTGATGGCTTTCGCTTAAGCGGGTGCAAAGTTACAACAAAAAAGTGAAAAGTGAAAAGTAAAAAGTGAAAAGTTCCCGCTTTTAACTTATTTTTGTAAGTTTGTGTGGAAAATGTGGCGGAAAATGCGTAATTTTGCATCGTCTTAGCGGCATTGCTCGCCAAGTTCCCTGAAGTATAACCCCAAAAACGAGAAGTTTTGACTGCCACCGAATACATTCAATTGAAAGCTTTTGCCCGCATCGACGGCTTATGGGTCGCCGTGCTGTGGATTTCCAGTTTCCTGTTTTACCTTTTAGGCTTGAGCAGGCCTACCTACGGCTTTGTGGCCATGGTGTTGGCGTTGTCGACCCCTTTTGTGTTAGGCCTCTTGCTGAAGAAGTTTCGTAATGACGTGCTCGATGGCGTCATCTCGTTTGGGCGAGGGTGGGGCTATTCGGTGCTGACGTGCTTTTATGGCAGCCTGCTCTTTGGCCTGTCGGTCTTTGCCTATTTCGCCTATCTTGACCATGGCTATCTGTTTACGACGCTTGGCACGATGCTTAGCTCCTCAGAGATGGCCCCCATGCTTGAGGAGGGCAATCTGGGCACGATGCTCAACGACAGTTTGCAGCAGATGCGCAACATGCGTCCCATCGACTTGGCACTCAACATGATGATGAGCTGCCTGATGATTTGCATGCTGGTGGCACTCCCAATCGCCGCACTGCTTCAAAGGGTAAAGAAGTAAATAGGCCGTAAGATAATCGTCAATAAATCGTAAATAGTCAATCGTCAAATCGTAAATAGTAAATCGTCAATAAATTGTAAATTGTAAATTGTCAAATAGTAAATAAATAGTAAATCGTCAAATAGTAAATCGAATCGTGGATATTTCAGTCATTATACCTTTGTACAACGAAGAAGAGTCGATCGGCGAACTCTTCGCGTGGATTAAGCGAGTGATGGACGCCCACCACTACAGCTTCGAAGTGCTGTTCATCAGCGACGGCTCCACCGACCGCTCATGGGACATCATTCGTGAGCTGCAGCGTACAAACACCACCGTTCACGGCATACGCTTCCGTCGCAATTATGGCAAGAGCCCAGCCCTCTACTGTGGCTTTGCTGAGGCTAAAGGCGACGTGGTGATAACGATGGACGCCGACCTGCAGGACTCGCCTGATGAGATCCCCGAGCTCTGCCGCATGGTGAAGGAGGAGGGCTACGACCTGGTCAGCGGCTATAAGCAGAAGCGCTACGACCCACTCTCGAAGACGCTGCCAACGAAGCTCTTCAATGCTACGGCGCGCCGTGTGAGTGGTATCAAGAATCTGCACGACTTCAACTGTGGCCTGAAGGCCTATCGTCAGGAGGTGGTGAAGAATATTGAGGTTTATGGCGAGATGCACCGTTATATTCCTTACCTTGCGAAGAACGCCGGTTTCACAAAGATTGGCGAGAAGGTGGTCCACCATCAGGCCCGTAAGTATGGCACGTCGAAGTTCATGGGGTGGAACCGCTTCGTCAATGGCTATCTGGACTTGCTGACACTTTGGTTCCTCTCTACCTTCGGCAAGAAGCCCATGCATGTGTTCGGATTCCTTGGCACCCTGATGTTCGTCATCGGTTTCGTGGCCGCCTTTATTATCGGCGCTGGCAAGGTGTACTGCCTGGCCAAGGGCATCCCTCAGCGGCTGGTCACCGACTCACCCTATTTCTACATCTCCCTGACGATGATGCTTTTGGGCACCCAGCTCTTCCTCACAGGTTTCCTTGGTGATCTCATCAGCCGTTCGTCGCAGGTGCGCAACGACTATCAGATAGCTGAAACAATATAGAAACCCACCCCCAGCCCCTCCCCCAAGGGAGGGGAGTCTATATAGATAAAAGCCAGCATGTCAGCCACCATTAAAGATATTAAACAAGGTTTCTGCCTCGTCTGCAAAACACTGAGGCCTAAACTGTACAATCGCCCCTCACTTTGGGGGACGTTGGGGGTGTGCATTCTCTTTTCCTGTTCTAGCATCAACTGTCCGGTAGACAACACCGTCTATACTATATATGAAATATGTACGCGCGAAGGCGAAGCCGACACGCTGAAAGCTACGCTCAGCGTCCGGACTGTTCGTATGGACCGCGACACCTTGATCTATAATCAAGGCTCTGACCTGACACAGCTGACGCTGCCCATCAGCTACCAGTGTCCGGAGGACACGCTGATGTTCCGCCTTGCCGTAAACGACAGTACGACGGTGACCGACACCGTTTGGGTGAACAAGGAGGACCAACCGCACTTCGAGTCGGTCGACTGCAGTGCCATCTTCTTCCATGAGTTGCGTGGTGTGCGTAGCACCCATCATGCCATCGACAGCATCATCATTGTCAACCCCCATGTAACCTATGACCATGAGCATGCGCATTTCCAGATTTCTTTTAAGTAGTCTTCTGCTGCTTTGGGGCTGCATGGCAGCCAGTGCGCAGGGGTTCCTGAAGTGGGAGCGCGACACAGTGCCTCTATTTCAAGGCTTTGCTGTCGGTGTCGACCTTGTCGGCTTGGCCCAGCTCCAGCTGAGTGACTATGGTCAGTATGAAGGCTCTTTCCGCCTGAACCTGCACGACCAGTATTTCCCCGTCGTCGAGGTGGGCTATGGGCGTGCCAGTCATGTCGATGACGAGGTGACGGGCCTCACCTACAAGACGTCGGCTCCCTATTTCCGTATCGGTGCCGATGTGAATATTGCCAAGAAGAAGCATGCCGCCAACCGCATTTATGCCGGTCTGCGCTACGCGTTTACATCGTATAAGGTCGACCTGTCACGGCAGCCATTCCCCGATCCCGTATGGCAGTGGGAGACGCAGTTCGGTGTCAACGGCGAGTCGTGTAACCAGCATTGGGCTGAAGTGCTCGTGGGCATCGACGCCTCCGTTCTCGGACCTTTGCACTTGGGGTGGAGCGTACGCTACAAGCGGCGCCTGGCCCATAACGACGGCATCATCGGCAAGACGTGGTACGTGCCGGGCTACGGCATTCAGGAGAGTACGCGCATCGGTGCCACGTTCAATGTGACGATTGATATTTGAGGAGTTGGGGAGTTGAGGAGATGTGGAGGTGAGGAGTTGAGGAGTTGTGGAGATGTGGAGGTAAAGTAGAATAGATATTAGAAGCATGGTGAAAAAGAAGTCACTTTATTGGCAAGTGCCTTTGCTGGTGCTGCTCATCGTGGGCACTATCTTTATTGCCCGCGAGCAGCGTTTGGTGCCTTATCAGAAGGATTCGGGCATGGTGTTCGGCACGGTCTATAACATCACCTATCAGTACCGTGACAACCTTCAGACAGCCATTGAGGCGGCCCTCGCCCGTGTCGACGGTGAGTTCTCGATGTTCAACAGTGAGTCGACGGTCTCGGCCATCAACCGTGGTGAGCAGCCACCGCGTAGCGATATGTTCAACGAGGTGTACGAGCTGGCGCAGCAAGTGAATAGCGAGACCGACGGCGCTTTCGACATCACCGTTGCACCCCTTGTCAACGCCTGGGGCTTCGGCTTCAAGCACGAGCAGATGCCCACGCCGCAGCAGGTCGACAGCCTGCTGAAAATACGTTCGCAGCTGGACTTCAGTGCCATTGCCAAGGGTTACGGCTGCGATGTGGTAGCACGCATGTTCGACAGTCTTAATGTCAGCAACTACATGGTCGAGATCGGTGGCGAGGTCATCACCAAGGGCATCAGCCCCAAGCGGCTGCCCTGGCGTATTGGCGTCACGAAGCCCACCGACGACACGCTCACCCTCGATGGCGGTGAGCTGCAGACGGTGCTCAACGTCACCGACCGTGCCATGGCCACCAGCGGCAACTACCGTAACTTCTACTATCAGGGCGGGCGCAAGTATGCCCATACCATCGACCCGCGGACGGGCTATCCCGTACAGCACAACATCCTTTCGGCGACGGTGCTTGCCGACCAGTGTGCCGTGGCCGATGCCTACGCCACATCGTTCATGGTACTTGGCTTAGACGGTACGCGCAGCGTGCTGGAGCGTCACCCCGAACTGATGGCTTATCTGATCTACACCGACGAGCAGGGCGAACTGGCTGTCTGGTACTCGCCGTCGCTGACATTGGAAATAGAAAAATAGTTTGTTTGCCCACTGCTATGGCCACACTCGCTTTACCCTCTGCCAACACTCAGTTCCAGCTCTACGACCATCTGCTGAAGTTTCAGCTGTTCCAAGGGCTGAGCCGCACGGAGCTGCTCCAGATGGCAGGCAACACGAAGTTTGGCTTCCTGAAGCTGCCTGCCGACACGCAGGTCCTTACCGCCGGATCGCCTTGCGAGCAGCTCTTTTTCCTAATCAGTGGGTGCCTTAGCCTGACAACGCGTAGTGTGGACGGTAGCTATGTCGTCGTTGAGGAGCTTTCAGCGCCTTGGATTATTCAGCCCGACGTGCTCTTCGGAGCGTCGCCACGCTTTACATGCTCAGCACGCACCGTCAGTGAGTCGCACTTCATCACGCTGTCGAAGCACGAGGTGCTCCGCCTGCTCGACAGCTTCCTGATTGTCCGTCTGAACCTTCTCAACCTTTTGGCCACGTTGTCGCAGCGCCGCCAGCTACAGCAGTGGCGTCGTCCGCCGCTGACGCTCCGCGGGCGCATTGTCCGTTTCCTGTACGACCATTCTACCTATCCTGCTGGCCATAAGGAGTTTCGCATCCTGATGACCCGTTTGGCCGACGAGGTTGGCGACAGCCGCCTCGACGTTTCACGTTCACTTAACGCGATGCAGGACGAGGGCCTGTTGACCCTTCACCGCGGTCGTATCGTCGTTCCGTCGCTTGAGCTGTTGACAGTTAATAGTTTATAGTGAAAAGTGAATAGTTATGGTTATGGTTAGTTTATAGTGAAAAGTGATTAGTGAATAGTTATGGTTAGTTTTGCTACGGCAACTTTCATTGTTTATGCCGCTCACAAGGTAACCATAACTATTCACTCTTCACTATAAACTATTCACTATAACTAACCATAACTCTTCACTCTTCACTATAAACTCTTCACTATAACTAACCATAACTATTCACTATTCACTATAAACTATTCACTATACCACGGAAATGTGCCTTGGTAGGGAAACTCCCCGAATGTTTAGGGAAAATCCCCCTTCAGTTTAGGGAAAAATACTTTTGCAGGTCCCGAAAAAGGCGTACCTTTGCACCAGAGGAACAAAAAAAGGCGGAAGCGTCCGCCGGTTGTTCCCCTAACAAGTTAGTTAGTTCCATAGATTTGTTTTTTAGGTTATTGTTTGCTTTTAGTTTTGGAAAAGGCGCAGCCGATGTGATATCGGTTGCGCCTCGTTTATAGCATGTTTATGTTCTTACTTTTGCATGTCGTAGACCACCTGCATGAGGCGCTTGCCGAGCGTGTCGGCCTCGTCCATGGTCTGCGCCTCGCTATAGACGCGGATGATGGGCTCGGTGTTCGACTTGCGGAGGTGTACCCACGCCTGTGGGAAGTCGATCTTCACGCCGTCGATGTCGTTGACGGTGGCCTGTGGGTCGCTGGCAAACAGCTCCTTGACCTTGACGAGGATAGCGTCGACGTCGGTGTCGGGTGTCAGGTCGATGCGGTTCTTGGCTATCTGGTAGTCGGGGAATGTGCGGCGCAGTTCGCTGGTGGTGCAGCCTTTCTGTGCAAGCGACGAGAGGAACAGGCCGATGCCCACGAGGGCGTCGCGGCCATAGTGGCTCTCGGGGTAGATGACGCCGCCATTGCCTTCGCCGCCGATGACGGCCCCCACCTCCTTCATCTTCGTTGTGACGTTCACCTCGCCGACTGCGGCAGCGGCATAGCGACCGCCATGACGTTCGGTGACGTCACGCAGTGCACGGGTGGACGAGAGGTTGGAGACGGTGGAGAGTGAAGCGCGAGCCTTGACCTCTTTACTTAGCACATAGTCGGCGACGCTGACCAGCGTGTATTCCTCGCCGAACATGATGCCGTCCTCGCAGATGAAGGCGAGTCGGTCGACATCGGGATCGACGACGACACCGAGGTCGAAGCCGCCCTGCCGCATGCGCTCCATGATGCCCTGGAGGTTCTTCTCCAAAGGCTCGGGGTTATGGGCGAACTGTCCGGTGCATTCACCATTGAGTATCTCGAAGTCGACGCCGAGTGCTCGGAACAGGTCGGGCAGGATGATGCCGCCTACTGAGTTGATGGTGTCGGCACATACGCGGAAGTGGCGGTTGCGGATGGCCTCTGCGTCGACCAGTCGTAGGTCGAGTACCGACTGCACATGGCGCTGGTTCATCGTGTCGTCGTGGACGACGTGGCCCAGCTGCTCCACGGGCGCATAGTCGAAGTCCTCGGCATCGGCGATGCGGAGCACCTCGGCACCATCGGCAGCCGTGAGGAACTCGCCATCGCTGTTGAGCAGCTTCAGGGCGTTCCACTGCGTGGGGTTATGTGAGGCGGTGATGATGATGCCGCCGTCGGCTTCGTGCCATCTTACGGCGAGCTCGGTGGTGGGCGTCGTGGCGAGGCCGATGTCGACAACGTCGTAGCCCATGCCGACGAGTGTCCCACAGACAATGTCGCGCACCATGGGTCCGCTGATGCGTCCGTCGCGTCCAACGACGATCTTACGGGCGCCGCTGTTGGCTCTCTTGATGAATGTGGCGTAGGCTGTTGTGAACTTTACGATGTCAAGCGGGTTGAGCGTGTCGCCAGTGTGGCCGCCGATGGTCCCGCGTATACCTGAAATAGATTTGATGAGGGTCATGGGAGTTTTTTCTAGGGGAGTTAAGGGGAGTTAAAGGGGAGTTAAGGGGAGTTAAGGGACGATAGTATTTTTAGGGGAGTTAAGGGGAGTTAGGGGGAGTTAAAGGGGAGTTAAGGGACCATAGTGTTTTTTGGGGAGTTAAGGGGAGTTAGGGGGAGTTAAAGGGGAGTTAAGGGACGATAGTTAGGAGTTAGGAGTTAGGAGGGAGGAGGTTTTATAGGTCGATCTTCCGTTCGTAACTGATTTCGTAGTAGTAGGGATAGACATAGCTGGTGGCTATCTGGTGGCCCTGTGAGTGGGGCACGATGAGGCGCACCTTCGAGATCCGGTCTTCGGCAGCGCGTGGACGTCCGACGTTGACATAGTTGAGGGGGATGAGCAGTCCTGCAGCGACGGTGGCGTTGCTGTAGGAGGCGAGCATGAGCCCCTGCGTGAACGATGCGGAGTAGGTGGTGCCTTGTCGGTTCACATTCATGATGTCGACGTCGTAGGGCGACGTGTCGTTGTAGAGCACCGTGGAGTCAAGTAGGCACATCTCCATGAACCGGATGAGCAGGTCGGCCGTCTCGCCGTTCTGCATCGGCGTGCCGCAGCCCTTGCTGACGATTTGCATGTAGACGCCACTGTTGTCGAGGTAGACGAACTCCTTCTTGTTCACATCGGTGACGTCGCCCTGTGCGTGGAACTGGCTCTCACTGATGACGACGAAGGCGGAGTCGGCGATGAACTTATTGATGGCCTTCCGCTCTTTCTCTTTCTTGTCGCCGTAAGTCTCGTAGTCGTTGCATGCCACGAAGGCGAGGGCGGTGATGAGGGTTGCGAGGATTGCTATGAAGTGTTTCATTTTGGGGGAGTTAGGAGTCAGGAGTTAGGAGTTAGGAGTTTTTATCGGGGGAGTTAGGGGGAGTTAAAGGGGAGTTAAGGGACGATAGATGGGAGTTAGGGGGAGTTAAAGGGGAGTTAAAGGGGAGTTAAGGGACGATAGTTAGGAGTTAGGCGTGTAGCTCGTCTGTGAAGGCGGCGATGGCACTCTTGGCCACTTGCACCGCTTCGTCCATCGAGCAGTTGAGGCGCCCGCCTGACGCGTTGAGGTGCCCACCGCCGTTGAAGAAGCGGGCTGCCATCTGGTTGCAGGGGAACTGGTCGACGCTGCGAAGGCTGACCCACACGAGGTTGTCGCGCTCGGTGTCCTCGCGGAGCGAGATGCTCAGCTTGTGCCCTTTAATCTGCAGTGGCATGTTGACGAGTCCCTCGGCATCGCCCTTGATGAAGTGGAACCGCCGCATCTCGTCGCGTGTGATGGTGAAGTAGCTGGCGTGGTTCTTGGCGTCGACGACGAGCTTCTCGTTCAGGACGTAGCCTGTCAGCCGCAGCCGGCTCTCCGAGAAGTTGTGGTAGACGTTGCGGTAGATGCGGTCCTTGTTGATGCGCTTTGTCAGCAGCTCTGCGATGATGAAGTAGATGTCGGGGTTGTCGCTGTTGTAGGTGAAGGCGCCGGTGTCGGTCATCATACCGCAGTAGAGGGGCACGGCGAAGTGCTTGCCGAGGGCATCGAAGCATCCCATTTGCCAGACGATGCGGAACACCAGCTCGCATGTCGACGATGCCGTGGGGTGGGAGATGACAAGGTCGCAGGGGATGTTGGGGTCGAGGTGGTGGTCGATGAGCACCTTGTGGGCGGGCGACTGCAGCAGCGGTTGCTCCATGTCGGCTGTGCGCGCTGCGCTGTTGAAGTCGAGGCAGAAGACCAGGTCGGCATGCTGTAGCACCCAGTCGCAGCCTTCGCGGTGCTTGTCGTAGCGTATGACCTTCTCGGTGTTAGGCAGCCACTGCAGGAAGTCAGGGTACTGGTCGGGGACGAACACCTGCGGCTGCTTGCCGAAGCACGTCCTGAGCATCTCGGCCCATGCCAGGCATGCGCCGAGCGCATCGCCATCGGCGTTTTGGTGGCATGTGCAGACGATGGTGTCGCTCTCCGTTATGAGTTGTTTGAGCAGCTGTTGCTGCGCGTCGTTGATGATCTCTTTGAGCATAGCGGCTGCAAAGGTACGAAAAAACCTTTTAATAATTGCGCTATTTTGGAAGATTAACGCACGGGGTAGTGAAAGTTCCTTAAAAATCAATACTCTTTAGTGTGGAACTATAAATAATGTTGTAATTATGCAACGCTAATCAAAATGATGTCAAACTAAAACTAGCGTTTATGAAAAAAAAGTTACTATTTTCGATGCTGCTCCTCTTCGGGGGAGTGAGCATGCAGGCTCAGTCTGTCGCTAGTGAGCAGATGGACGAGCAGTTTAGTGACGGCTCCGAACTGCCTTACGGCTGGTTCGGTGAAGGCTGGAAGATGGCAAAGGTTGACGATGACGGCGTCGTGCAGTCGGAGGCCACCGAGAACAAAGGCTTCGACTTTGGCAGTATGGGTATGAATCCCGGTCAGAATCCCGGTCAGACGCCCTCAATGGATCCCACTCAGCAGGACGGCGGTTTCGGCATGGACGGCATGTTCGGTGGTCCTCGCTACATGACCTATCTGCTCACTCCGCCAGTGAACGTGAAGAGCAGCGAGGAACTGGTGATTAGAGCCAGAAAGACACAGACCGAGGGTGGCTTTAGCTTCGACATGAAGGCCATCATGGGTATGACCGACACCATCGTCGTCGTTGAGCGGTCGGTGTATGGCAAGAACCAGTGGCTGCGCGTGGCCGACCTGACGAGCACGCTGAGCGACGACTTTCAGGACTTTACTATTACAGGAACCCCTGAGGGTGTGTATCGCTTCCGCATCAAGTCGTATGTCAATGCCGACGTCACGTCGGTGAAGGGCTTCCACATCGACAGCGAGGCTCCCGACCTGCTGGTGACGAGGCACTGGGCGCCCATCAGGCAGCCCTTGTCTTCACACCGACCAACTGTCAGATCGCCACACAGATGGTCTATCTGGCCGCCTATACCACCTATGAGGATGCTTGGACCGAAGACTTCGAGCCCGAGTTCGAGATCGAGGAGGGCGAGGAGTGCCCGCTGCCCGAGACGTGGACGACCACTGGCTGGGAAGTGCTGCAAGGCGGTGGCATGGACCTGATGGCCATGATGGGCATGGGCGGTGCTTCTAAGACCTGGGCTCCCCACACCGACAGCGATGCCTACGAGCTCGTCACACCGGCGCTGCAGGCTCAGCAGAGCGACGTGCTGCGCTTCTATGCCGACATCAGCAGTGGCTACCTGAACGTGGAGTATCGCCGTAGCACCGATGCCGCGTGGACCTACGACAATACCTATATCGTTGCCGACTCCCTCTTCTTCATCGCTCCCTATACCGGCATCTACCAGTTCCGGTTCACGGGTAGCTCCGTGTCAGTCGACGACTTCATCGGCTTCCGTCTGCCTGCCCCTGATGTCGCACTTTACGAGGGCCGTGACGACGACAACGCCAAGGTGTTTGAGGAGAACAAGGGCAAGCGTGTGAACGTCACCTACGACCGCGTGCTCTCTGCCCAGAGCCAGGGCTACGGCTCATGGACGCCCATGGCCTACACCATCTGCCTGCCCTACGAGTTCCGTGTCAGCAGCCTCGTGGCCCCCGGCACCGTCAAGCTTTACCAGCTCTCTTACATCGACCAGTACTACCGTCAGTTCATCTTCACCGATGTGGCCGACGTGGCCGAGGCAGGCCTGCCTTATCTCGCCGTCGTAGAGCGTGACAGCGTCAGCCTCAATGCCTACAACGTTGAGATGCTGGCCGAGCCCGCAGACGGCACCGATGCGCGCACCGCCGTCTACGACTATGAAGACATGTACTTCAACGAGCTGCAGACGAAGGTGGGCGAGTGGCTCGGCACGTTCCGTAGCATTCCCAGCACCGAGGCTGACAATCAGCAGATGTATTGCGTGCGTGAGGACGGCACATGGGCCTGCTTCCAGAGCGGTTCCGAAGAGACGCCGAGCAACCTCGATGCCTTCCGTGGCTACTTCCTCGTCACAGCATCAGAGACCGGTGCACGCAGTCAGGCCCCGCGGGTGCCCGGCGAGGATGTGTTCAAGACCATCTTCCAGCCCTCAAACTCCACCAGTGTGGATGCCCTCGAGAGCGTCGTGTTCCACGGCGACATTCCTATGACGACCACCACCGGCATCGAAAGCTATTCCATCCAGACCATCGATGCCGACGGCGCCACCCGCTACTTCGACCTGCAGGGCCGACTGCTTAACGACAAGCCCGTCAAGGGACTTTATATCAAGGATAACAAGAAGGTCTTCGACCGCTAACATCCTTTGAGTATTTACATAAAAAGCGTGCACCGCTCCTTGAGCGATGCACGCTTTTTTAGCACCGGGGATGTCACCGTTTAAAACCGTGTCGAACCGATGCTTTACCCTTCACCGTCTTAAACCGTGTCGAACCGATGCCAAAAATAAACCGTGTCGAACCGATGCCACAAACAAACCGTGTCGAACCGATGCCAAAACAAAAAACCGTGTAAAAACCGTGTCCAACCGATGCCACATAAAAAAACCGTGTCGAACCGATGCCACAAACAAACCGTGTCGAACCGATGCCCGAATTGATGTGTCCGACTTTTCGAATTGATGTGTCTAACCTTTCGATTCGATGTGTCCGGCACTCCGAGCGCGTGGCTTTGAAAAATGACAAAAATAAATGCGACTTTTGCGACCTTTCCGCTTTCCAATGTAAACGGGGTTTTCAGCAATTTACCCCCCAAAATACACCTTAGGTATACCTAAGAATTGCCGTCGGGACGATGGCCTTTGTGCCAGCCCGATGGCCCGTCAGGGCCAGTATCCTCCACCCGCCGATGCCACCACGGTTCAGCACGGTTATTTTGTGGCATTGGTTCTACACGGGCCAATGTCCGCCGCCAGGCATACCCTTCCCCTTCGCCGCGTTGTTGCGGATAGGCGCTTGCGCCCAGGATGTTGTCCCGGTTTTATCTCTTCCTAAGAAGTTGTTCAGGTTGTTTGTGTTGTCTTAAAATAGAAGGCATACTGGCCCTGACGGGCCAACGGGCTGGCACGGGGCCTGCCCCTACACTGGCGGCCCACATTGGCGAGCCACGTTGGCGGCGGGCATTTCCGCGACCAGTGGCCCTAAGGGGCCATCGGGCTGGCACAAGGCCTGCCCCTACATTGGCGGCATACATTGGCGGCATACATTGGCGGCATACATTGGCGGCATACATTGGCGGCGGACATTGGCGGCATCGCTTGGCACCTGACATCAGTCCATGTAAAAAACCGTGTAGAACCGATGCCACAAAAACCGTGCACAAACCGTGTAGAACCGATGCCACAAAAACCGTGTAAAAACCGTGTTGAACCGATGCCACAAACAAACCGTGTAAAAACCGTGTCCAACCGATGCCACACAAAAACCGTGTCGAACCGATGCC
>JAFPZD010000231.1 GCA_017417465.1 Prevotella sp.
AAGGGACTTTATTATTTGTAACATAGGGGGTGGGGGAGTTTCAAAATTAGCAATAATTGTTTCAAAATCAGCAAAAAGTGCAGTAGGGGGTGGTTTTTGCTTGGTGGTTTGGAAAAGATTTGCTATCTTTGCAAGCAAGCTTGCGAAGCTGCTTGCGCTCGGCAATTGATGCGAGCATCATTGCACTCGCTTAACCGCAGCTTTGTAACTCGAAACTTAAAATATTCATTATAAACTTAAAACTTAACAGTATGAAACAATGTGACTACAACTTGCGAGTGTGGCCGTGGATGATTCTTACGGTGCTCTTTGTTTGGCTGCTGCCCCAGCGGGCGGCGGCGACCGCGTATTTGGAGGATGCGGACAACTACACTGTGATGTTGGGCGGCTCTAACATTGTGCGTTTCTCGGCACCGGTCTATGACAAGAAAGGTCTGGACCAGTGGATTACCGACGGTAACCTGAAGGTGACGGTGGACGGCACGACAAACACCGTCTTCCACTGGGAAGTGGCTGAAACGGACATCAGCGACTCCCGCACATGGGTGAGTTGCAAGTTCAGCACCACCGCCGACGGATTCTTCGACATCTCGTCGTATGGTACTAGCACTCCGTCAAGGGTGTCCAAGAGCAGTTCCAAAACCATTTCCGTGAACAGCAGTGGCGACCAATTCTATTTCGAGGCCGAGTGGGTGGTGCCCTACAACCTGCTGGGCAAGGAGGTGAAGTTCAGCTGGTATGTGAAGCGCGACGGCAACGGTTACGATAATATTGAGGTGAAAGGCCTCAAGGAAGAAACCCTGAAGATACCGGAGGCTAGCGCGAAGCTGAAGCCGTTCCTTTCGTCACCCATGATCTCCGCCACGGCCCCGGGCAAGCTGGAAGTGCCCTGGGTTTTGGCTTCGGACAAAATCGTCAGCGCCTACTACGAGTACGACGATGTTTGGGGCAAGCACCATAAGGAGAACATCAATAACATCAGCGGCGGCATCATCGAACTGGATGCCAACGTGCCTCACCACAACTTCCGTCTTGTCTGCAGTTACAAGGAGACTGGCGACAAGGGCGAATATCTGATTGAGGGTGTATCGACTGCGACGCAGGATATGCCGCTGATTCACGCCCCCGTCGGTCTGACCGCCCGTCCCTTGGGCGACAGGAAGGCGAAGGTGGAGGTGACGTGGAGCGTGCCCTATCTGGAGGATGACGACCTGACGCCGACAGACTTCTTCGAGGTTCAGCGCTCGCTGACTGGCAAGGAGGAGGACTTCGTCACCATCAATCAGGTGTTCTTCGCCAAGACCGAAAAGAAAGGCACTTATTCCTTTATCGACAGCACGCTGGTGGACGACGTCACTACCGCCATGCTGAAGAACGGCGGCACGCTGGACAACCTGACCTACCGCGTGCGCCGCACCGTCGCCCAGGACTGGGGATGGGATCACAACTGCGCCACCAGCACCAAGTGCGTGGTGGACCGTCTGCACCTGTTGCGCATAGCCGACTACTCGGCCAAGTGGGAGGACGAGAAGGCCTACACTGTGCGTGTGTCGTGGAACTATGAGGACGAGCATGGTGCCGTGTGGGACGAGCGCGCCAAGATGGTGCTGCGCGTCATCTCGAAGAACCGTGACGGCGTGATGGTGGACAGCCTGATCTACAATCTGGAGGATGCCGATCGCGCCAAGCGCTACAAGATTGTGAACCTCACGCGCTCGTGCGTGTACTATGATGTAGATATGTATGTGGAGCGAGGCGAGTCGCCCATCAACTTCTTGGAACAGACGGAGGATTATTTCTTCCCCATCCGCAATGCTGGCGACTGGCACAAATTTGCCGTGATGATTAATGAGGCTCTCAACACGAAGGACATCAACGCCCGCCTCTACGCCGACATCGAGACCGGCGAGCACGTGGGAGTTGACCCTGGTGCCTACTATCGTGGTGTGTTCGACGGTAACGGCCACACGGTGACCTTCACCAAAACAGGCTGGACGGACCAATACATGGCTCCCTTCCGCTATGTTGGCAACGCCACCATCAAGAACCTGCATGTGGCAGGAACTGTAAATACTACCGGGCAATACGCGGGTGGACTGATAGCCTATATACTCAATGACAACAATGTCACTATAGAGAACTGTCGCTCGTCAATGACCATCAAAAGTACGAACTTTACCAATGGTGGCTTCATTTCCCGTTTAGGCGACAATGCCACAGTCGTGATAAGTAACAGCAAGTTCGATGGCGCTTTCGAGGGTGCTGAAAGTCACCACAACGGCGGCTTCGTGGGCTATTGCCAGTCAAAGAGCAAAGCAACCATCGTAAACAGCCTTTTTGCACCCGACCATATCAGCACCAAACTCGATAAATGTCAAACATGGGCACGTGGTGGTGATGACATCACACTGTC
>JAFPZD010000232.1 GCA_017417465.1 Prevotella sp.
ACCTGAATGAACTTCCTTGGCTCTTTTAGACGGTCTGTAATTTGTTGGTATTCAGCTCTTTTGTACATGGTTTTACAATTTACTCAGTGAAGTGAGTACTTTTACTCAATGCGCAAAGATAAGCATTATTTCCGAAACGACCAAGAAAAAAGGCGGAAATCTTTCGATTCCCACCTTATTATTGCATTATCTATCGCACAGAGTGTCTGTCACCGTGTGCGGATCAGAGAACCGTCCCCCTGACCGAGCTGATGCAAGCATCACTGCTTATTGGCCTTCTTACGTTGGTCGTGGTCGAGGATGACCTTGCGCATACGCATGGACTTGGGGGTGACCTCCACGAGCTCGTCTTCCTTGATGTACTCGAGGCACTCCTCCAAGGACATGACGACCTTCGGAATGATGCGTGCTTTCTCGTCGGTACCGCTCGCGCGGACATTGGTGAGCTGCTTGGCCTTGCAGACATTGATGACGAGGTCGTTGTCGTGCACGTGCTCGCCGACGACCTGACCCATATAGACGTCTTCGCCCGGGTCGATGAAGAACTTGCCGCGGTCCTGCAGCTTGTCGATGGCATAGGCAAAGGCGTTGCCGGTCTCGAGGGCTATCATGGAACCGTTGACACGGCGCTCGATGTCGCCCTTGTAGGGCTGGTACTCCTTGAAGCGGTGGGCCATGATGGCCTCGCCCTGACTGGCGGTGAGCACGTTGGTGCGCAGGCCGATGATGCCACGCGAGGGGATGTTGAACTCGATGTTGGTGCGCTCGCCCTGGCTTTCCATGCTGGTCATCTCGCCCTTGCGACGGGTGACCATATCAATCATCTTGGAGGCAAACTCCTCGGGGACGTTGATGGTAAGCTCCTCGATGGGCTCGCACTTCTGACCGTCGACCTCCTTGTATATCACCTGTGGCTGGCCGACCTGCAGCTCGTAGCCTTCGCGGCGCATGGTCTCGATGAGTACGCTGAGGTGGAGCACGCCACGACCGGAGACGACCCACTTGTCGGTGGTGTCCTCGAAGGGCTCCACGCGCAGGGCGAGGTTCTTCTCGAGTTCTTTCTCCAGGCGGTCGTTGATATGTCGGGAGGTGACGAACTTACCCTCCTTGCCGAAGAAGGGGGAGTCGTTGATGGTAAAGAGCATCGACATCGTCGGCTCGTCGATGGCGATAGGCGGCAGGGCTTCAGGATTCTCCGCGTCGCAGATGGTGTCGCCAATCTCGAATTTCTCCAGTCCGATGACGGCGCAGATGTCGCCGCACTCTACCTGGTCTATGCGCTGGTGGCCCATGCCGTCGAAGGTGTGCAGCTCCTTGATTTTGGTCTTCTCCATGGTGCCGTCGCGATGGGCGATGGTGACCTGCTGGCCGTCCTTCAGCGTGCCGCGGTGCACACGACCCACGGCGATGCGTCCCGTATAGCTAGAATAGTCCAGCGAGGTGATGAGCATCTGTGGGGTGCCGTCGAGCTGCTGCGGGGCGGGGATGACCTCGACAATCTTGTCGAGGAGATAGGTGATGTCGGTGGTGGGCTTGTTGTAGTCCTCACCCATCCAGCCGTTCTTCGCAGAGCCATAGACTACAGGGAAGTCGAGCTGGTCCTCGGTGGCGTTCAGCGAGAACATGAGGTCGAACACCATCTCGTAGACCTCCTCGGGACGACAGTTGGGCTTGTCGACTTTGTTGACAACCACGATGGGCTTGAGTCCTATCTCAAGGGCTTTCTGCAGCACGAAGCGTGTCTGTGGCATGGGGCCCTCGAAGGCGTCTACCAGCAGCAGACAGCCGTCGGCCATGTTGAGCACGCGCTCTACCTCGCCACCGAAGTCGGAGTGTCCCGGAGTGTCGATGATATTGATTTTGGTGCCTTTCCAGTTGATGCTTACATTCTTCGACAGTATGGTGATGCCTCGCTCGCGCTCGAGGTCGTTGGCATCCAATACTTGGCTCGACAGGTTCTGACCCTCGCGGAAGAGGTTTCCTGCCAGCATCATCTTGTCCACGAGCGTCGTCTTGCCGTGGTCTACGTGTGCGATAATCGCTATATTCCTTATATCCTGCATACCTATTAATTACCGAAAAGTAAGTTTTCGGTTGCAAAGGTACAAAGAATATTTGAAATAATGGTTAAAATCTTATAAATTATGACGGCAGATGTATGAAAATACATCAGAATTGCTTACTTTTGTGTCATCAACTACTACAATACCACTTAAAAACAGAAGACAAAAGACAACACCAACCATGACAAAACATTGTAAGTTATACGTGTTGCTGACAACCATAACGGTATTCGTCATCTTTGCCGCCATTGCCCTGGGGGCATGCTATCAGGCAGTGACGACCGAGGTCCATGTGCGCTATGCCGGCATGATGAACATCGCCTCGGAGAAGCTGGGCAAGACCATCAGGGGCATGGAGATGAACGCCATGAACGTGTTTGACGAGGTGGAGAAACACCTCGACTCGCCCGACGCAGTGATTGAAGCCCTGTATAGCAAGACGAGCCTCAACCCCGAGGTGCGAGGCTATTTTGCCGCCTTCGAGCCCAACTATTTCCCTGCCAAGGGCACGTGGTTCGAACCCTATGTGGTACATATCGACTCCGACGACTTTGAGTTGCGCATGGTGGGCTCGGCACGTCACAACTATCACAAGTCCGACTGGTACATCCGTGCCAAGCAGTCGAGCGACAGCTTCTGGTCAGACCCCTATTACTATTATGACGGCTCGAACATCAGCGGCCACTACACCACGTTTGTCAAACCCGTCTTCGACGCACAGGGCCGTCTGGCGTGTGTCTGCGGCGCCGATATGACTTTCGAGTGGCTGGGCAAGGAGCTGCAGCGCATCGACGAAGACTTCCGTAACAACGAGCTGCTGAACCAATACAAGCTGGACAGCGACGGCGACTTCTTTACGGCAGTGCTGGACGACGACGGCAGCTGCATCGTCAGTCCCGAGGGCAAGAAGGTGACGCTGACGCAGGAGCAGATGGTGCTCAGTCTGTCCGAGAAGAAGAGCGGCACTATCGACATCGACATCGACGGTGTGCCATCCACCATCTACTATTGTCCCATCGAGCGTGTCAACTGGTCGGTGGCCATCGTAGTCGCCAAGCAGAGCATGTGGGGCGTGCTGCTCAGGCTGTCAGGCATCCTGCTGCTGGTGGCCGTGATTGGCATCCTGCTCATCTGGTTTGCCATTAGAAAGGTCAAAGGTTAATGGTCAATGGTCAATGTTCAATGGTCAATGTTAAATGGTCAATGTTAAATAGTCAATGATAAAACTACTAAAGAAAGCCATCCCCTACACGTCGCTCAGGCTCAACCTCCTGGTGGTCGGCGAAATGGTATTGCTGCTATTGCTGTCGCTGGCGGTGATGCTGTATTTCTCGCGCCAGGCACTGGTGGACGGCGCCAAGCGTGATGTGCAGCAGCGGCAGATGGCGCATCAGCAGGAGACGCAAAACATCCAGCACAACATTGAGCTGACGACGCGCTACATCTATCAAGACCTGAAGAGCCACCTCGACCAGCCCGAGCGCATGTACACCTACTGCCGCAAGATTGTGGAGAGCAATCACCACATCGTGGGGTGTGCCATCGTCTTCAAGCCTTATTACTATAAGGACCGCGAGCTGATGATGGCCTACGTGCACCGCAAGACCAGCGGAGGCACTGCCGAAGAGAGCACCGAACTGGTGAGGCAAGAGACCTTCACCGACCGTCCCTATACCGAACAGAAATGGTACACCGAGCCCATGAAGTTGGGCAAGGAGTGCTGGGTGGACCTGATGCAGCAAGGCGAATACGAAGGCGAGGCGCTGACCACCTTCTGTCTGCCCATCTACGACAAGAACAACCAGTGTGTGGG
>JAFPZD010000233.1 GCA_017417465.1 Prevotella sp.
AGAGGACAAACTTAAAGCCCCGACGGTGATTTTTCATGCATGAAGCATGGCTATTCTCCTGAAAACATTAGTGTGTCGCCTTCAAATATTGAAGATCCCCGTAGAAGTAGGAGGCGGTTGTACCACCGTCAATGAGAAAGTCGGAGCCCGTGATCCACCGTCCACGCGACGACATGAGGAACTCCGCGAGGTCGCCAACTTCATCCGGCGTGCCGGCGCGTCCGCAAGGGCAGAGCGAAAGCATCTTACGGTAGCCTTCGCCACGTGGCCCCTTGAGTTCGTCGTTGGCCAGTGGCGTGATAATGATGCCGGGGCTGATGGAGTTGACGGTCGCCCCGCGCCTGGCCCATTTCTGAGCCTCACCCATGACGCGCAAGACATTGCAGCGCTTCGAGTACTGATA
Source organism: Prevotella sp. (assembly GCA_017417465.1). Taxonomy (GTDB): domain Bacteria; phylum Bacteroidota; class Bacteroidia; order Bacteroidales; family Bacteroidaceae; genus Prevotella. The sequence goes on from JAFPZD010000233.1 coordinate 404, forward strand.
TGCCTTGAGTGTGTCGGTGATGACGGTGATGAACGGCAGCTTCAACAGCTCCTCGGTCGGTGCGATGGCCAGCGCCGTGTTTTCCTCCTCGGTAAGCGCGTGGAGACGATGCCCCGACTGTGACGAGATAACGACGCCCGAACGCCGTCGGCGATGACCTTGCCGAACTCCTCCAGCAGCACGCTTGTACCATAGAGATCAACACGCAGAATCTCTGCCACGGGAGCCTGCGAGGGTGACACGCCAGCGGCATTCACCACGTTCGTCACTTCGCCCTTGCTGGTGGCAAATTCCACCAGTTTCAGAATATCCTCCTTGCTTCCAAGGTCGCACTTGATGGTCGAACACTCAAAGCCCGCATCCTCCAGCGTCTTAGCTGCCCGCTCAGCGTTCTCCAAACTATAGTCAGCCAGCACCACATGCTTACCTGCTGACACTCTGCGGATAATGGCCTGGCCTATGCTGCCAGCACCTACCAATACTGTTACTTTCTTAGCCATAGTCTCATGATTTTACAGACACATTCTATAAATCTTCTCTACATCTGCAGGGGTCAGGTTGGTGAAACCGTGCAGCACACCCTCCGGTCCGCAGGCCTTCTTGGCCATCAGCTCAAAGTTCTTGTCATCGATGCCGAGGTCGGAGAGGCGGCTCTTCAAGCCAAGGGTCTCAAAGAAGAAGGTTTCGAGGGCATCGATGGCGGCATTGGCTCCCTCCATCATGGTGAGTCCGAGGTCAACGCCCATGACGTTGATGCCGAAGCGGTGGATATAGGGGGCTGTCTCCTCGTTGAGTATGTAGCGCAGCCAGCGCGGGGTTAGGATGGCCAGACCGTGGCCGTGGGTGATGTCGTAGAAGGCCGACAGTTCGTGCTCCATCGAATGGCAGACGGTGGCCTGCACGTAGCCGTCGTAGAGGAATCCGTTGAGTGCCCACGACGAAGCCCACATTAGGTTGGCACGTGCCTCGTAGTCGTCGCCCTTCTCAACGGCGACAGGAGCATACTTGACCACCGTGCGCAGCACCTCCTCCTGAATGCGCAGCAGCATGTCCATCGACTGCGACTTGCTGAAATAGGCCACGTCGAAGATGTGCGACATGATGTCTGCGCTGCCGCTGGCCGTCTGATAAGGACTCACCGTGAAGGTGTTGGTGGGGTCGAGGAACGACACGTCGGGATTGTTGTCTGGGGCGAAATAGCCGTACTTCTCGTTGGTCTCGACGTTGCTGATGACGCAGCCACCGTCCATCTCGGAACCGGTAGCGGCCAGTGTCAGCACGGTGATGATGGGAAGCGTCTCTGTGACCGTGGCTTTGTAGGTCACCAGGTCCCATACGTCATCGCCCTCATACTTTGCCGCTGCGGCAATACCCTTCGTAGCGTCAATCGTAGAGCCGCCGCCAACAGCCAGCAGCACGTCGATGCCCTCCTGCTTGCAGATGGCAGCACCGCGGTTTACTGTGGTATGACGGGGATTTGGCTCCACGCCTGGCAGTTCGAAAACGGTGGCACCGCCCTTCTGGAGTTCTGCCATAATCTTGTCGTACAAGCCAATCTTCTTGATGCTGCCGCCACCATAGACCATCAGCACCCGCTTTCCAAACCGTGCCACTTCCTCATGCAGGTGACACATCTGCTCCTTGCCAAAATATATTTTGGTCTTATTCTCAAATACGAAATCTCTCATTGCTATATTGTATTATGTATTTTTACTTTGCTAAATCTGCAATTTCTCTTGCCTGACGGTCGGCGTTCTGTGCTTCGGCCCCATGGATGGGTGTACCGTCACCGACGTTGGCACCAGGACAGAGTTTCTTGATGAAGCGGACGCTCGAACCCATACCGCTGCCCTCGTTGGTACAGAAGGGGATGATGGTCTTGCCCGTGAAGTCATACGATTCGAGGAACGTGTAGACCACCATCGGCATCGTGCCCCACCAGTTGGGATAGCCAAGGATGATGGTGTCGTATTCATCAATACTTTCCAATGGGTTCTTCACCTCCGGGCGCACCTGGTCGTGCAGTTCCTGCTTGGCTTCCTCGATGCAGGTCATGTAGTCCTTTGAATACTCGTAGGTGGTGTCAATCTGGAACACGTCGGCATCGGGCAGCAGGGCCTTGATCTTACCAGCCACAACCTCCGTGTTACCCAGTTTCAGGTTCACGATACTTCCGTTCACATAGTTCTCTCCGC
>JAFPZD010000029.1 GCA_017417465.1 Prevotella sp.
CACGCAACGGCTGTTCTCGTTCTGCCGGCTGAGCAGCCACGAGTACCACGTGTGCCTGTTGCAGAAGTTGGGCATTCCGCCTCAGAGCATCGGCTTCCTGACCGCTCACACGCGGCAGAGCATTTCGAACACACGCGCCCGTCTCTACCAGAAAGCCTTCGGCCAGAAAGGCAGAGCCGCGCAATGGGATGAATTTATTGATTCACTTTAATAAAAGATACTGTTATGAAAAAGTTTTACCTACTACTGACCAGCCTGCTGCTCACGTCGGCAGGAGCATGGGCCGCCGACACACACCGCCCGATGCTGCAACAGCACAAGACGTGGTACTACATCTACCACCACTTTGAGGAAACGGGTGAAAGCGACCCGGAGGAGACCATGTGGACCGTGACCTACACGCTGATTGGCGACACCGTCATCAATGAGCGCCAGTACATGAAGATGTATCGTTCGGAATATGATGAGCATGGCCAGACCAAGAGCCATGCTTACTGCGCTGCCTACCGCGAGGACGACGGCAAGGTGTATGCCATCAACAAGGAAGACGGCACTAGCGAGCACCTGCAGATAGACTTCTCGCTGCAGTATGGCGGTGAGGGATTCGAGGATGCTGAGCCTGTGGAAGAGACCATCAAGGTGAACGGGCAGCAGTACACCCGCTACCGCTATCGCGACGTGCGCCCCGACGGGTCGCCCTACATGCTGGGATATCTGGGAGTTGAAGGCGTGGGGTTCAAGGACTACGGACTGGTGCGCCATCTGCTCGCTCCCGACCCCAACTGCATCTGCGACTACGAGTCGTTCGACTATGTGTTGAACGATGGTAATTTCTTCTCCAACCAGGACTTCATGGCACCGAAGCAAATCCAGCTGAGCGAAGCGCAACGCGGGCTGGTGGCTCAGAACAACGACTTTGCCCTGCGCCTGTTCCGCCAGGCCCGCAAGGAGGAGAACCTGCTGCTCTCGCCGCTGAGCATCACCTGTGCACTGGGCATGCTGAACAACGGTGCCGCCGGACTGACGCAGCAGGAAATCTGTCAGGTACTGGGCTTCGGCGATGCCGGGGCAGAGGCCATCAACCAGTTCTGCCACAAGATGATGATTGAGAGTGGCGAGCTCGACGGGCAGACGCGCGTGGACATGGCCAACAACATTTTCCTGAACAAGGACTATGTGCTGCGGCCGCACTTCGTGGAGCTGGCTCAGCAGTACTACGACGCCACGCCCGAGACGCGCGACTTCAGCGACGGGCTGACGAGGGACGTCATCAACCAGTGGGCCAGCGACCACACCGAAGGAATGATTCGCGAAGTGCTCAGCGAGGACGACTTCAAGCCTGAAGCCGTGAGCTATCTGCTGAATGCGCTCTACTTCAAGGGCGCATGGGCGTATCCCTTCCTGGCAGCGAACACGGCCGACGAGGTGTTCGGCGGTGGCGACAAGATGCCCGTCATGTGGATGCCGTTCGGAGAGTTTGAGTACATGGACAACGACACCTATCAGGCTCTGAAACTGCCTTATGGCAACGGTGCCTACGTGATGACCGTGCTGCTGCCTCGCGAGGGAAAGACCGTAGGCGACGTGCTCGGCGTGCTCGACGGCAAGAACTGGCAGTTCCGAAGCCGAATGCACCAGACCGACCTGAAGCTGCCGCGCTTCGAGACCGAGGTCAGCGTAGACCTGAAGCCGGTGATGTGCGAACTGGGCATGCCGCGCGCCTTCGACTGGCAGCAGGCCGAGTTCCCCGACTTCTGCAATCGCAACACCTACATCGGACTGATGAAGCAGGTGGCACGAATCAAGGTCGACGAGCAAGGGACGGAGGCTGCTGCCGTGACCGTCATCGGAAGTGAGCCCACCGGCATGCCGCCACATGCCACGTTCCACGCCACGCGCCCGTTCCTCTACATCATCAGCGAACAGAGCACTGGGGCCATCTTCTTCGTCGGACAGTTCATGGGCAACACCGCAGCTGGAGTGGAAACTCTCACGCAGCCGCAGCGCCGGCAGAGTGACGACGCCGTCTACAACCTCAACGGTCAGCGCGTCGGCAGGACGCAGGCTCGCGGCATCTATATTCAGGGAGGCAGGAAGATCGTCATCAAGTAATGTATGGCCCCGTGTGGGGTGTTGAGTAGAAGTATTTTCCGATTTTCTTGCTTTCCGTGGAAAAAATGTTGTATCTTTGCAGAGGCAAACCGACGAATCGTCTAAAAAAAAACGACACTGACCCAGACATGCACACTAGAGAGTTTCTTTACATCGACAAAAGCCAACGCCTGGTGCTGACCGTACTGCAGGCGGTGGCACTGGTGTGCGTTGCGCCAACCTGCGTACTGGGATGAGGTGCGTC
>JAFPZD010000234.1 GCA_017417465.1 Prevotella sp.
AAATCTACGAGATGCTTGGATATAAGAAGATGCCATTCTGGAGAAAAGTAAAAGTTTGTAGTACCCAATGAGGGAAACAGCTCAGCCGAACCGACGGTGAAAGCAAGAAGAACTGAGAAGTAGGGGCAAAGTTGGGTTAGGAACAATATCCGGAAAAGACCTCCCCCCGGCTCGGCCGTTGTCAGGTGCCAGGCGATGTCGCCACGGTTCTACACGGTTTTTACACGGTTTTTTGTGTGGCATCGGTTCTACACGGTTTTTACACGGTTTTTTGTGGCATCGGTTCGACACGGTTTATTTTGTGGCATCGGTTCGACACGGTTAAACACGGGCCGGTTTCAGGTGCCAATGTTGGCCGCCAATGTAGGGGCAGGCCCCATGCCAGCCCGTTGGCCCGTCAGGGCTAGTGTGCCTATTATTTTAAGACAACCCACACAACCTGAACAACTTATCCAACCACCGAATGAACAAAGACAACATCCTGGGCGCAAGTGCCCATCCGCAACAACCCATCGGCGGTTCACCGTCCAGACAGCCCCGCCACCGGCGGCATTGTCTAGCACCTGACACTGGCCCTGACAGGCCACCGGACTGGCACAAAGGCTACGGGTAGGCGAGCGCAGCTCGGGCGCTCGAGCAGGGCTTGAGTGCTTCCGATCATTTTTTTCAACCGTAATTTTGGTGAAATGAATCAAAGCCGTTATAATATCAAGTGCTTCATGGGGTGTCCTCCCCACATGCTGTCGTTTGCATATCGAAAGCCCATGGAAGCATACAACGCCTCGCCGGAGGGGTTCCCTCTGTCAACCAAGAGGCCGACACATGGCAGTCCCATGGCTGTTGCCCGTTCTTTGGTGACCTTTATCAATTGTCTGGCAATTCCTTGGCGACGATACTCAGGCAGCACGGCCACCGAGTCGAGGTACAGTTCCCCGGCCTGTGTCTCATCGTCTATTCCAGAATGGTCCTTGCCAATATACGCTTTTGCGGACGCTATGAATGCCTGGCGTAATTCATGCAATCTGCCTCCATCATAGCTAACGGCTATGCCAACGACCTCACCGCCGTCCATGGCTACCAAAGTGTTCCTGTAGCTGTATTGCGAGTCTTCCCGCTGCACCAGCGAGGTCATCATCTTATGAAAGTCTTCCAGTCCATAACCGTCGCCACAGAAATAGAGACAGCAATCATCAGTCATTGCCATCATAATCAGGCTTGCAATCTCTGCTGCCTGGCTCCTGGTCGCTTCTCGTAGCTCTATCATCATCAATCCCCCATTAATTCAATCCTGCAAGGTGAATGTTCCTGCCATCAGTATCTCTTTCATGGTCTATATCAAACTGAAATGTCGTAAAGCGTTCAGTACGCCATCCTCGTCAACGGAAGTTGTTGTGTAGTCAGCCTCATCCTTCAGTGACTGAAGCGCATTCCCCATGGCAACGCCAATACCAGCAGCCTTGATCATGGTGCTGTCATTGCCACCATCACCAAACGACATCGTATAGTTGGGATTCAGCCCTAAGTGTGCTGCCAGGGCTAAGATGCCTTCTCCTTTATCAGCACCCTTTGCCGTAATGTCGGTAAAAGCCGGATGCCATCGTCCAGAGGTACAACTTGGAATACGTGCCATCAATTCTTGCTCATAGTCTGCTGGAAAGAAAGGTGTCAACTGGAATACGCGCTGCCCAAGAACCACGTCCAGCGGTTTCGCCTGGTCAAGGTTCTCAACGGCGATCTCACTTCGGAAGATACGGTCAACCTCGCCATTAGGGTCAAGCACAGCCACATCTTTCTCACCTACGACAATCAGCCCGTAGCTTTTTTCCTGGGCATCCTGAACTACCATTTCTACGGCTTCTTTCGGAATGTCCTTACATCTGACCACCTCGTTGCCCACAAAACACAGCGCACCGTTGATTGTCACATAGCCGTCAATCAGATGCTCGATAGCTCCAAGATTAGTGATAATCAGCGGAGGACGGCCTGTCGAGATAAACACTTTGTGGCCGTTAGCCTTGGCTTGTGTGAGGGCGAATATCGTGGATGCAGGGATTTCGTGTGTCTTGAAGCTTACCAGTGTACCATCTATGTCGAAGAACAAGGCGTACTTGATGCCCAGCTCCTTGCTGAAGAACCTTCTGAATTCACTCTCGAAGTTAGGAGTAAGGATGTCTTTCCCCATTGCTTCTCTTATCTCTTGCATCGTCCAATAGCGGCCACCATCCAGCTCTTCTGCCGATGGATGTATCTCGCCGTCGTATATGGTTCGGTTTACGTACACCAACTCCTTTTCCCGCTTGCTTTCAAAAACATACTTGCCGATGGCTTCTGGTAGGAAGTCAGTGATACCCAGTTCTTCGCGAACCTCACGATGGAGAGCCTCTTCAGGACTTTCACCATAGTCGACATGCCCACCTACGGCCGTGTCCCACTTCCCTGGCTGTATGTCTTTCCAGTCAGGCCTTCTCTGTAGATAGATGTCACCTTTGTGGTTAAATAGATGAAGATGCACGACGGGGTGAAGCCATTTTGAGCCGCCATGACACTCGGCGCGTGTTGCTGAGCCTATCACTACTCCATCTTCATCGACTATTGGGAATATCTCTTGTTGATTGTCTTTCATTTGCTAAAGTCTTTTGTCACATTACAGACTCCACAATCAGGTGTTGCATGCCGCTATTCTTCCAATCTTGCTTTTACCTTTTGCCAAGCATGTGAATCAAACAGGAGACAGTCTTTCATCGTGTCCGTCATCTGAACGAAACGGCTCTAGATAGTTCACTTTCTTTCCATTTTTCTCAGCGTAGGCAATCTCACGCCTTGTACTCTCTCCGATATAGCCACCTACGTTGATGACAAAGATTTCGTCTGCCAGGTCTATCTTTCTCAGGTGCATATCATCGAGCATCTCCTTTACTCCGGGCTTCCAGACATCTTCATCGCCTGAATGGCCGAACAGGCCAACACTAATGACAATGCAGCCTTCAAGCGTCAACCGTTTCTGAACTTCCAAGAACTGCTCCTTGAAACGGGTGCTGCCGCATAGAGTTACAATCGTATAGTTCTGTATCATATCATTCAGTCCTTAAATACGCAGAATCCCGTACCAGTCTCAGGGTCAGACTATCTACCGATAGCCCCACCAATCGTAGGCCGCAGCTCTGCTTCGATGTGCTGCCTACCGACTAATACTTCTGGAAGTTATACTTTGCCCTCAGTTCGGCTTTCTTCTCCTCACTCTGGCTGGTGAAATAACCTTTCCAGCCTGGGCAGAAATTGATATGCCAACGCCAGAACTTACCTAAGCATGAATTGGGCTTCTCGTCGTAGTGCGCCCTGAATTTGCGGTTTTCACAATGATGTGCCATACTATTCTTCGTTTTTGGCTACAAAATTACACAAAAACAGGGAAAAACATTCAATTCTGGAGTGAAGATGTGTTATTTTTGCAATTTTCTAATGAAAAATGACTAATTTTGCAGCCGATTAGATATCATAACGACTGATGGACTACCTACCCAAAGATCCTGCTATCCTCGTTTCGAGCGTCAACATGCTTCTGAGAGACGAAGAGTTTGACAGCCTTGAATCACTGTGCTATGCTTTCAGCAGAGAGCCATTGGAGATAAAGGACTATCTGTTTGGGAAAGGCTTCGTCTGGAGTGAACATCAGAAACAATTCAGGCCCATCGGCTATGACGCATGATAACACGCGACAGCATAAAGACGACATCATTTCCGATGGCTGTAAAGACTTTCGGAGAGACCATAAAAGGTTTCAGGAGGATATAACAAAGGCAGTAGAACGATTAGAAAAGATGCTATAATTGATGAAGACAAAGAACATTTTGCTTATGACTGCAGTTGCAACAACAGTCCTGTCTGGTTGCAACAGCGAAACCCAGACAACGGATTTCGTCGACAATGTAAAGGAAGCTCTTGCAGACGGCGGGCGGATAGACCCTAATACCCTCCAATGGACAAGGGAGCCTGCAGGGTTTGAAGTGAAAGGTGATACAATTCGCATCACCACCGCTCCGAAGACCGACCTCTGGCAGCGGACGTACTATCACTTCCAAAACGACAATGCGCCCGTGCTTCAGATGAAGACCCGCGAGAAGTTCTTCAGCTTTGTTGTCAAGACAGATTTCACCGGTAGTCACCATCGCTTCGACCAGTGTGGTGTCGTGATGTACCTTGACTCGGAGAACTGGCTGAAAGGCTCTGTGGAATATGAGAATGAGGAGTTCCAGCATCTTGGCAGTGTAGTCACCAACAACGGCTATTCCGATTGGGCAACGACTGCCATTCCTGCTGATGTTAAGACAATGTGGTATCGATTCTCCAGGAGAGAAGACGACTATTGCATCGAATGTTCTGCAAACGGAACAGACTTTAGCCAGATGCGAATTTGTCACATATACAAAGGTGGAGAAGAAATCAGTTTCGGTATATATGCTTGTTCTCCTGAGGAATCATCCTTCACAGCAGTGTTCTCTGACATGAAGATAACAGAGTGTGCCTGGAAGGCTCACGATGGACAACAGCCTGATAAAGAGTAACATATGGAAAATTTTGAGAACCAGCTGCACCAGGACTTGCACCAGTTCCTCCTGTCTATGAAGGAGATTGATGAACGTCTGCCTGAGTGTCCCGATGTCGAGGGAAAGTGGGAGGAGATAGCCAAAGCCTACATTCCCGACGGTATCAGGGAGTTCGGTGACTTCCCGTCCGCTTCCCTTGGATGGATGATGTATATTGGGATGGCCGTTGCCAAGTTCTGGGATGCTGAGTGGGAAGTGATGGAGCAGCGAGAGCAGCGTGGAGCTTGCTCCGACTCTGCCGAGTCGCGACAGAACTCGACCGAAGGTCAAATTTATTCAAAGATTGAAGACCTCTATGCCTACATGAGAGACAAGAGGGGTTATGACAGTATGGATGAATATATCCGTGAAGATGTGCTGTTGCTGAGTGGCGTTGACTATACTGTGTTGGAGAAACTTGTTGGTGAATGTGCTTCCCGTGTCTACAATGCCCTTCGTCATCAGAACATAGAGCCGGGAACAAAAGAGGCTTTCAATGCCTACGTTTCCTGCCTGCATCAACTCTACTTGTTTGGAGCCGCTATGCAGTTGGGGCGGATGGGCTATCACATGACAAAGATGAATTAGGATGAAGAAGATTCTGTTCCTTCATGGTTTCTATGCCAGTGGTCAGTGCGTACCAGCTGTTGCATTGAAAGAGGCTTTCGAGGGTGAAGCAGATGTTATCACGCCAGACTTGCCGATGCACCCGAAAGAGGCTGTCAGTTTTATTCGTGGACTGATTGACAGTGAGAAGCCGGACCTCTTGATTGGCAATAGTTGTGGCTCCTTCTATGCTCAGATGGTGGCTCCTGTTGTGGGGGTTCCTGCTTTACTCGGCAATCCTCACTTCCAGATGACGGAGTTTCTGAAACAGCGTATTGGCGAGCATCAATACAAGTCACCTCGAAAAGACGGCAAGCAGAACTTTGTCATTGATGAATCCTTGATTGAAGAGTTTGCAGAAATGGAGGCTATTCAATTCAACAACTGTAACCGATGGAGCAGCGAGGGCCATCAAGCTCGCTTGAATGGCCGAGTCGTGACAGAGGAAGACGAAGTCAATACCTATTTCAAAGACCGAATTTGGGGACTGTTCGGCGAAAAGGATACGTTGGCACACTTTGAGCCAACCTTCTTGAAGTATTACAACAAGTCGTTCCATTTCCCAGGAGGTCACACGCCGACAGCGGATGAAGTCCGTGACTGGTATGTGCCTCTGGCTAAGAAACTGCTGAGAACCAATTTGGAAAGTAAATGAAAGATCTAAGCCTCCTAAAATAGAAAAGGTGATTGTCTTGGTCGACAATTGATTGACAGTTTTTGAAAAGGGATTTTGCTAGTTATCTGCTTGTTAGATAGTTAGCTGTTTGAAAATGTGCGCCTGACAGGACTCGAACCTGCACTTCGTGAGAAACCAGATCCTAAGTCTGGCGCGTCTACCAATTCCGCCACAGGCGCATGGGCTCATAAAAAAAGCGATGACTCTGCTCATCGCTCGCTGTTGCTTTGTGTCGACACTTGGATTCGGACCAAGGACCCCCACCATGTCAAGGTGATACTCTAACCAACTGAGCTATGCCGACAAAATTTCTGTGCTTTCTCAATAGTTTTCCGAAGCCCGCCGGCCCGTTACTTCTTGAATGCGGGTGCAAAGGTACGACTTTTTTCCCGAACTGCCAAACTTTTCGGTAACTTTTTTGAAAAAATCTTCATGTAGGCTAACTTATTCGCCTTTTACGTGTTGGAAATGAATATTTTTGATTATCTTTGCACCCGCTAATTCGAGCACAATGGAAATCGTACTGATAAGGCATACCAGCGTGGCGGTGGCTAAAGGGACGTGTTATGGCCAGGCGGATGTGGAGGTGGCTAACACCTTCGCTGAGGAGGCTGCTGCGACGAAGGTGCGGCTGACGGCATACGAGCCTTTCGATGCCGTTTTCTCGTCACCGCTGAAGCGTGCCCGTTTGTTGGCTGCCTACTGTGGTTATGAGCATCCCGTGGTCGACGACCGCCTGATGGAGATGTCGATGGGCGAGTGGGAGCTGCGCTCCTACGATGAGCTTACCGACGACTACTCGAGGGAATGGTTCGAGAACTATATGACGATGCCGACGCCTGGCGGCGAGAGTTTCCAGATGCTCTATCAGCGGGTGGCGGCATTCCTCGATGAGTTGCGGCAGAAAGACTACCGCCGCGTTGCAATCTTCGCCCATGGTGGGGTGCTCGCATGTGCAGGCATCTATGGAGGGTTGTTCGATGCGGAGCATATCTGGGAACATCAGGTTGAATATGGAGGGATTATTGAAGTGAAGAGTGAAGCCGCGAAATATCGCGGCCACCAAACCAAGAAATAGTCAAATAGTGAAATGGTTAAATAATAAAATAAATAAGATGCGTAAAGTGATTTTGATTACTGGCGGACAGCGCTCTGGAAAGAGCAGCTATGCCGAAGAGATGGCGTTGTCGCTGTCGGAGAATCCTGTTTATATGGCTACGGCACGTGTGTGGGACGAGGAGTTCCTGGAGCGTGTGAAGCGTCATCAGGAGCGTCGTGGGCCTCAGTGGACGAACATCGAAGAGCCTATCTATCTGAGCGAGCACGATTTGCGGGGCCGCGTGGTGGTGGTCGACTGCATCACGCTGTGGCTCTCAAATTTCTTCTTTCTCCAGAACGACAACAACATTGACATCAACCTTGCCCTTGCCGATGCCAAGGCTGAGTTCGACCGGTTGACGTCGCAGGATGCAACGTTTATCTTTGTTACCAACGAGATTGGCAGCGGAGGCGTGAGCGAGAATGCCGTGCAGCGCCGTTTCACTGACCTTCAGGGCTGGATGAACCAGTATGTCGCCCATCATGCCGATGAGGTGGTGCTGATGGTTAGCGGCATTGCGGTAAAGATAAAAGGGTAGGAAAGTAAAAAAGTTCAATAAGGGATGAGGACATTCGATATACGACCTGTAGACCTGTCGATGCAGGGCGTTGTCCAACAGAAAATTGACAACCTGAACAAGCCAAAGGGCTCGCTGGGGCGCTTGGAGGAGCTTGCCATGCAGGTGTGCCTTGTGCAGCAGACGCTGACGCCTTGCCTGTCGCACCCCTGTCACTTGCTGCTTGGTGGTGACCACGGCATCGAGCGCGAGGGTGTAAGCCTGTCGCCGCGTGAAGTTACCTGGCAACAGATGTTGAACTTCACCCGTGGTGGTGGCGGCTGTAACATGTTTTGCCGCCAGCATGGGTTCGACATGCGTATTGTCGACGTGGGCGTCGATCACGACTTTCCTGCCGATGTCACCACGACATCGCTCGACAGTGAGACGGCATGCGGACATATCATCGACCGTAAGATGGCCTACGGCACCCGTAACTTCCTGCATGAAGCAGCGATGAGCGAGGCTGCGTACGAACAGGCGTTGACGGTAGGCGCTGAGCTGGTCGATGCCTGTGTGGCTGATGGCTGTAACATTCTGAGCATTGGCGAGATGGGCATCGGCAACACGTCACCCTCCAGCATCTGGATGTATCTCTTTGGCAACATCCCTCTGGCTGACTGCATCGGTGCCGGTTCGGGGCTTGACTCCGAAGGTGTCCGTCATAAGCGGGAAGTCCTGAGTACGGCGGTAGCCCGTTTCACCCTTCAACATCCTTCCCCCACCATTCCCGAAATAATCCGTTACTTTGGAGGCTTCGAGATGGTGACCGCCATTGGTGCCATGCTGCGTGTTGCAGAGCTACACCTTATTATATTAGTCGACGGTTTCATTATGACTGCCTGCGCACTTGCTGCCGTGCAGTTGCATCTCGCCGCCAAGGACTACATGGTGTTCACCCACTGTGGCGACGAGAGTGGCCATCGCCGCATGCTTGACCTGCTTGGCGCCAAGGCCCTGCTGTCGCTGGGGCTTCGGTTAGGGGAGGGGACAGGCGCCCTCTGCGCCTATCCGCTGGTCGACTCTGCCGTGCGTATGATGAACGAGATGAACAACTTCGATAACGCCCATATTACCAAATACTTCTGACATGTCTTCACTCAACCCGAACACCTCGTCAACGAGCGATACCTCTTCGGACGGTGGCCGCGAAGGACGCCAGCCCTCCGTGCTCGACAATCTTTGTGCGGCGTTTATCTTCTTTACACGCCTGCCGTTCTGGAGGCTCCGCCAGCCACCGCGTGAGAGCTACCGTTCCGTTGTAGAGTGGTGGCCCTTGGTGGGATGGCTGACAGGTGGCGTGACTGCTGCCGTCATCTTTTTCGGTAGCATGGTGCTTCCTTACACCATCGCTGTCGTGGCAGCCGTGGTCGTGCGCCTGCTGCTGACGGGTGCCCTCCATGAGGACGGCCTTGCCGACTTCGTTGATGGCTTCGGGGGAGGTGGCACCAACCGCCAGCGCATCCTCGCGATTATGAAGGACTCGCACATCGGCACTTACGGCGTGCTCACCCTGGTGCTCTACGAGTTGCTGCTCTTTCTCGCCCTCTATTCGCTGACGCCCACGATGGCGGCGCTCACTGTACTCGCTGCCGACCCGTTCTCGAAGATGGTGGCCAGCCAGCTGGTGATGATGATGCCCTACGCACGGCGCGAAGAGGAGGCCAAGTCGGGCGTTGTCTACCGTCGCATGTCCACACGTGCCGGCGTTGGCCTGGCCATTCAGGGCCTGCTGCCCATGGCTGCCTACCTGTGGCTGACGAACACCACCACGGGTCTTACGCCCGTCGCTTGGGACATGGTGCTGTTTATCCCAGCCCTCGTCATGTACTTCCTCTATCTGATGATCTGGCGCCGTCTGCGTGGCTATACAGGCGACTGCTGTGGTGCCGTCTGCCTTTTGGTTGAGCTTACCGTCTACATCGTCGTTGCCGCGATGTAGAAGTTGCCCTTTTGCATGCTTTGTATGAAACGCTGTGAGCTGAACTTGCGTGACCTCGGAGGCATCCCTGCTGCCGGAGGCTTCGTCCCTCACGGCCTCTACCTGCGTAGTGGCAAACTCAGTGTGCTCACTGCTGAGACGTGTGCCGCACTATGTCGGCGCTATCGCATTGCGTGTGTCATCGACCTGCGCACACCCATTGAGTCGGCTGAATATCCCGACCCGCTGCCCGACGGCATCGAATACCTGCAGATTCCACTTTTGAACGATGCCGCCGTAGGCATCACCCACGAGACGGGCTCCGACCCGATGACCATTCTCCGCCAGCTACGCAAGCATCCCGAGAAGCTGAAGGCGATGGTTCCTGATTTCAAGGCACTTTACACGGACGTGGTAACCAACGACTTTTGTCGTGGACAGTTAGAAAAGGTTGTTGCCACGCTGCGCGACAATGCGGCGAAGGGCAGATGCACGCTCTTCCACTGCACGGCGGGCAAGGACAGGACGGGCATCGTCAGCATGGCCCTGCTGAAGTCGTATGGCGTCAGCGACGAGGATATCGTCCGTGACTATCTGCGAACCAACCGCTATGCTTTCGTGCCCACCGTCAGAAAGTGTCTTGGTGTGTGGCTCCTTACCAGAAACTGGAGTCTCGTAACCACTGCTTACAAGTCGCTGATGGCTAACAGGGAACTAATCGAGACGGCTATCAGACACTACAAATAAAAGGTTAATTCAAGTTCCGCAAGCTATGGAAACTATGCGCAGCCAGCCCCGTAGGGGCGTGACAATGGTAGCCAGCCATTTCAATGGCTGGTATAAAGGGACGGTAGAAAAGCGTGCCTTTAGGTACGCGACAGCATCCAATCCTTGTCGCGTACCTACGGCACGCCCGCCACACCACCCCTATTACCAGCCATTGAAATGGCTGGCTACCACTGTCTGATGCCTACGGCATCGGCTGCGCAGAACTTGCGAAACTTGAAAAGGTTAACTCTGCTCCGAGCAGACTCTCACCCTGCTCGGAGCAGACTCTCGTTCTGCTCGGAGCAGACTCTCGTTCTGCTCGGAGCGGACTCTCGTTCTGCTCGGAGCAGACTCTCAATGTGCTACTGTGCTTTCCCTACACCATGTTGCGGGGTGTGCCACCGACAAAGGCAGCGACGTTGCCGATGGCAATGTCGAGGAGACGGATGCGTGCCTCGCGAGTGGCCCATGCGACGTGTGGCGTGAGGTAGGCATTGTCGCAGTCGAGTAGGGGGCAGTCGGCTGCTGGCGGCTCCTGAGCGGTGACATCGGCACAATAGGCGTAGAGCTGTCCGTTGTGAAGGGCGTCGGCTACGGCTTGCTCGTCGATAAGCGGTCCCCTTCCCGTGTTGATAAGAATGGCCGACGGCTTCATTAGCCGCAGTGTATCGGCATTGATCATCTGCTGGGTGTCGGGCGTCAGCGGACAGTGGAGGCTGACGATATCGCTCTGCGACAGCATGTCGGACAGTGTGGCTTTCGTGACACCTGCGGGCAGCTGGTTGGCGGCCTTGCTTGTCACGGCGAGGACACTTAGGCCGAAGGTCTGGGCGATGGCTGCCACCTTGCGGCCGATGTTGCCAAGGCCAACGATGCCGAACGTCTTGCCGGCAATCTCAGTGAGGGGTGTGTCCCAGTAGCAGAAGTCAGGGTTCTCGCTCCATCGCCGCTCGCGGTTCTGCTTGGCATAGTGCTCCACGTGGTTGGTGACGGTGAGCAGGTGGGCGAAAACCATCTGAGCCACGCTGTCAGTGCTGTAAGCAGGCACATTGGTGACGACGATGCCGCGGCGATGACATTCGGCGGTGTCGACGACGTTGTAGCCGGTGGCGAGCACGCCGATGTAGCGCAGGCGTGGCAGTTGGTCGAGCTCGGGCTTGCGCAGCACCACTTTGTTAGTTAGGATGATGTCGGCATCCTTGGCACGGCTGACCGTCTCGGTGGCGGCCGTGCGGTCGTAGATGGTGAGGTTGCCGAGTTGTCGTAGCGGTTCCCATGAGAGGTCGCCAGGGTTAGCCGAGAAGGCGTCTAAAATAACGATTTCCATATACTCTTGATTTACAATTTACTGAAGGAAGCCTTGTTGACGAAGGGTGTCGAGTAGGGTGGTGGAGAGCGCCTCGTTGTCGCGGCGGGTGTAGCGGATGTCGGTAAACACCTGTGCGAGCGTCTCCTTATGATTAATTTCTACGAAGTGACGGTTCTCCTGAAGCTGCTCTTTATAGGCGTAGAGACGGTCGATGTCGGCTGGTGCGTAGTCGTGATAGGTCTCCTGATGTACGAAAGCGTCGACGCTGAGCCTGTCGGTGAGTGGTGACTTCAGCTCGTCGGGGTGTGGCCATCCTACGGTGAGGGTGGCGACGGGCATGACGAGTCGTGGCAGTTGCAGCACGTCGATGATGGTTTGTGGCTGGTAGACGGTGGTGCCGAGATAGCAGTAGCCGAGTCCCTCTTCGTCGAGGAGGTTGCAGAGCGTCTGCGTATAGAGCAGTGCGTCGATGGCAGCATTCATGAACGAGAGCAGGTTGTCGTAACCTGGTGATGCTTGTCGGCAGCGTGCCCACTGCGTGGTACGATTGAAGTCGGCACAGATGGTCAGTACGACAGGTGCCTCGGTGACCATTGGCTGATTGAAATGGGCGGGTGCCAAGCGTGCTTTCTGCTCGTCGGAGCGTGTGACGACAACGCTGTAAAGCTGCAGGTTGCCCATGGTCTGTGTGCGTGCAGCCTCGGTGAGCAGGCGGTTAAGCAGTGTGTCTTCGACGGGTTGGTCAGTATAGCGTCTGATGGTGCGGCGGGTTAGAAGAGATTGCATAAATTTGTGATTTGTAATTTAGGATACATCATGCATAATTGTCTGTTACTTAAGTGCACGCCCTTGTAGGTCGTAGCGACCGTCGATGGTGATGCGGCCCTTGCTGATGACGAGTCGGTGGGAGTTGTCGGCGGGTAAACCGTCGGACGAAGTGATTTCCTCGATACCCACGATGGTGCCAGGGTCGTTGGGCGAGTCGTAGAAGCGGAAGGCAATGGTGCCGTCGGCATTGCGAGTGATGTTGCTGATGCCCTTGTTGAGCAGCAGCGAACCGTCGCTGTTGGGATGGAAGAGCTTGGCGGCAGGCCTCGACGTGTTGCACAGTGTGGTGTTGTCACCGTAAGGGTAGGCATCGGAGGCGAAGCTTGACCTGTCGTAGCGGTTGCCGGCACGGTAGATGGTGCAGTGCTGGTGGTCGTTGGTCGGCAGGTCGAAAGCCTTTGAGTAATAATCAGAGATGTTGGTGTTGACGATGTTGTTCTCCCAAATGGTGCGGTCGTAGTCCACATGCAGGATGAGCAGGCCGCTGCCGGGCAGTTTGGCGTCCCATCCTTTCTGCTGGCGATTCTCAAGGAGAAGGTATTCGTTGGGGTGTTTGTCGTTGCGAATGATGTAGGCCTCAGGGGCGTCGACAAGTGGCAACATGTCTTTCACCTCGGCGATGCCGTTGAGCTCGATGGGCGTCACCCATCCGCAGGTGTAACGCTCGAAGCTGGTGTAGGCTGCCGGCACGAAGCCTGCACTGTTGTAGTTGCCGTTGGCCATGACCGACCATGACCCCATGCCGTAGTTGCCAGTGCTGTAGATGTCATACATGTCGGGCAGTCCGAGGCAGTGGGAGAACTCGTGGCAGATGGTGCCGATGCCGGCAATGCCCTTGTTTGAACACTCGTTGACAACGGCATAGGTGTCGATGAGAACGCCGTCGAGACTCAGTGTGGAGCCATAATCGCTCTCGGTAAGCTCCCATTCGTGGGGCCAGATGGCGTTGGAACCGCCGCCCTCGTTCTCGCCGCGCCCAGCATAGATGATGAGCACTTGGTCGACGTAGCCGTTGCCGTCCCAGTCGTAGTTGGCGAAGTTCACCTCCCTGTTGACGCTGCGGCACACCTCGGCCACCAGTTGGCCGGCACGCATGTCGTTGCCATCATCGCCGTTCTGCCCATAATAGGCGTAAGTGTTGTTGAGGTGGACGGGGCCTACGACGTCGAAGGTCAGTTCGAACTGTCCGTACGACTGCGCTTTGAAATAGTCGTAGACAGACCCTTGGAAGCCTTCGTCGGACTTGAAGCCCTCCTCGTTGAGGATGCGCTTGTAGAGGGCCTTGTCGTGGCCTTCCTGAAACGTGCATTTATTGAAATCGACGAGGATGACCAACCCGCGCTTTTCCCCTTTGTAAGTTGTAAAGTCACCGATGGCTTTGCGCCGGTGTGAGGCTTGCCGCCGAAGGTTTGCCTTGGTGCGGCGAGCCATGGAGGTGGCTATGAGCTGGGCAGCGTCTGCCTTTCGGTAGAAATCGCCGTCGGCCACGTAGTAATCGCCCGATGCCGACTGCCAGAAGTGTAGGTGCTCGTCGCCCATCAGTTGTGCTTGAAGCTGCTTGCCGTCGGTCAGTGTCAGTGTCTGCCATAGTCCGCTGATAGCGGGCACTGCAAAACTATTAGTGGCCCACACGAGGAAGGCCAAAAGGGAGAAAAAAGGTTTAGTCATCGTTTTGTGAACTGCTTTCTGGGTTGCAAAGATACAAAAAAATGGTGAAACGCGAACTTTTTTGCGCTCTTTTTTTGCAAATTGGCTTATTTTCATTAACTTTGCACCACCAAAGTAAGACAAAGAATAATGGAACAGCAAACGACAACCATTATGAGCCGATTCATGCAGCAAGTCTTCGGCGGTGAGCAGCAGTTCATCGACGAGATTCTCAAGCGTGAGGCTCAGCAGCCCGATGCACTCAGTGAGCAGCAGGTGCGCCGCATTCTGGGCCATGTCGCCAACCTTCTGCCAGCCTCGGTGTCGCTGCCGGGCTTGCTGATGCCGGTTACCGAGGTGCGCCCTCAGGTGCTGGAGTGCGATGTGGTGCGTTTCCAGAACAACAAGGAGAAGTGGGTGGCGCTGGTAGGCCTGCTCGATGGCTATCCCTACGAGATTTTCACTGGCTTGCAGGACGACGATGAGGGCATCATGCTGCCCAAATCGGTGACCCGCGGCAAGATTGTGAAGCAGGTGAACAGCGACGGCACGAAGCGCTACGACTTCCAGTTCACCAATACGCGTGGTTACAAGATTACGGTGGAAGGCCTTAGCGAGAAGTTCAACCCCGAGTACTGGAACTATGCGAAGCTCATCAGCGGTGTGCTGCGCTATCGCATGCCCATCGAGAACGTTATTAAGCTGGTGGGCTCGCTGCAGTTGCACGACGAGAGCATCAACACCTGGAAGAACGGCGTGGAGCGCGCTTTGAAGAAATACCTGCCCGGCAGTAGCGATGCCGAGGAGCCTGCCACTGCCGACGAACAGCCGTGAGCACAACGAGCGCGGACAGCTATGGAAAGCTTTATATATATAAATAAGGTACGCGTGAGGGCCTTCCACGGCGTGTTGCCACAGGAGCGCACCGTGGGGGGCGACTATGAAGTGAGCCTCCGCGTGGCTTGCGATTTCAGTCGTGCGATGGATAGCGACCATGTGGCCGACACGGTGAACTATGCCGCGCTGCTCGATGTCGTCAGACAAGAGATGGCGTTGCCATCGCAACTGCTGGAGCATGTGGCAGGGCGCATCGTCAGAAGCGTCTTCAGGCGCTTCCCACTGGTGACGTCTGTCCGTGTAGAGCTGACAAAGCTGAACCCGCCTTTCGGCATGCTTACCGATGGTGCCGGGGTGGAACTAAACTTGTCGAGGGAAGAGTGTAAAGTGTAGAATGATGAAGAAAATGTAATGAGACGTATTTGTTTCCTGATTATACTATTGGCCGGTCTGACTTTTACGGTCACTGGAGCTGAGAAGAAGAAGTTCACGCTGGTGGTCGATGCCGGACATGGTGGCAAGGACCCGGGCACGCGAACGAAAACAAGCATGGAGAAGACCATCGCCCTGAAGGTGGCACTGGCCTTCGGACGCTACGTGGAGCAGAACTGCCCTGACGTGCGGGTCATTTATACCCGCAAGACCGATGTGTTTATCCCCTTGGGCGAGCGTGCCGCCATCGCCAACCGTAACAAGGCCGACGTGTTCATCTCAATCCATGTGAATTCTGTGGCGAGCAAGAAGCCCGTCAGCGGATTGGAGACGTACACCATGGGTATGCGCCGCTCGGACGAGAAACTCAGTGCGGCCATGCGCGAGAACGAGGTGGTGCTCATCGAGGATGGCTACCAGCAACGCTATGCTGGCTTCGACCCCCGCTCGCCTGAGAGCTACATCATCTTCGAAGTGATGAATGAGAAGAACATGGCCGAGAGCGTTGAGCTGGCTCAGCTCATCCAGAAGAATGTGTGCGCCACGGCGGGGCGTCCCAACAAAGGTGTGAAGCAGGACGCCTTCCTCGTGCTTCGTGAGACGTCTATGCCTGCCTGTCTGATTGAGTTGGGCTATATCACGACGCCATCGGAAGAAGCTTATATGACCAACAGCAAGAATGTCGACCTCATGGCCCGTGGCATCTATCAGGCTTTCGTGGCGTATAAGAGCAAGCATGGCGGTGGCCCGTCACCAGCACTGAAGCCGGAGAAAAAGCCTGCCGCTAAAGAGCAGGACGAACCCGCCGACAGCAGTCAGCAAAAGCAGGAAGTGGCTCCCCAGAAAGCGAAAGAGGAAGCGGCTCCACAGAAGCAGGAGACTGCGCCTCAGAAGCAGGAGCCGGTGGCATCTGCACCCACGCCACTCCTGTCTGCCCCTCAGGCTGACGATGGCGCACCCGTCTTCAAGGTACAGATTCTGACCAGCGACCGTAAGCTGAAGACCAGTGATGCTCGCCTCAAGGGCTTGAAGGACGTCGACAGCTACCACGAAGGGAAGCTGTGGAAATACACCGTCGGTGCTTCGACCGACTATAATGAGATTTATCGTCTGCGCAAGGAAGTGGTGGCCCGGTTCCCGCAGGCTTTCATCATCGCCTTTAAGAACGGTGAGAAGACGGATGTGCAAGCTGCCATTCAGGAGTTTAAGAAAAGTAAAAGGGTAAAAAAGTAAATAGTATTAGTCGAAAACTATGAATAGTACAAAGTTCTTCTCTAAAGAGGTTAAGATAGCGTTGGCAGCCATTGCGAGTATTGTCATCCTATTCTTTGGCATGGAGTTTCTGAAAGGACAGAAGTTGTTCTCGAGCAATGTCAGCTACAATGTACGTTTCAACGATATCAGCGGCTTGGCATCGGCAAGTCCCATCTTCGCCAATGGTTATAAGGTGGGCGTGGTGGAGCGTATCCACTTCGACTACAATAACCCGGAAGAGGTGGTGGCCACCATTGGTCTCGACAAGCAGCTGAAACTGCCGAAAGGCACAAGGGCAGAAATCAGCAGCGACATGCTGGGCAATGTACAGCTGCAGCTCCTTTTTGGCTCTGACTTCTCCCGCTGCCTCGCCCCTGGCGACACCATCGAAGGCACCATGCGCATGGGAGTGATGACGAAGGCTGCCGCCATGCTGCCCCAGATAGAGCAGATGCTGCCGAAGCTCGACTCGATCTTGGCCAGTGTCAATGCCTTGATGGCCGACCCCGCCCTGAGTGGATCGTTGCATAATGTCGACCGCATCACGGCCTCGCTGACCACCACCACCCAACAGCTGAACCGGCTGACGACATCGCTGAACCGTGAAGTGCCCCAGATGTTGCAGCATGCTGACGGCACACTGTCGAACACCGAGCAACTGACCCAGAAACTCAATAGCCTCGACCTGTCGCAAACCATGCAGCGCGTGGATGCCACACTGGCCTCAGTGGAGCGCCTGACAACCCAGCTTAGCAGCCGTGAAGGAACGTTGGGACTGCTCATGCACGACGCTTCACTCTACAACGACATCACCTCGACGATGCGCGATGTGGACTCACTGCTCGTCGACTTCAAACTGCATCCGCGACGCTACATCAATGTCTCCGTTTTCGGACGAAAAGAGAAGTAATTTTTATTTTGTCTAAATTAAAGATAAACGCTAAACACCTATTGCGGTGACTACAAGGTTCTGTAAATCAACTTGGTTGAATTGCGAAAATGCCTTTTTTGTCGGATTTCCGTGAAACACCTTAACCACGCTTACATTAGCAACTTACAAGCTTTGTAAACACGGACAGTGTTTTTGAACAATTTGCAGGATTGAAAAAAAAGTGCGACCTTTGCACCCAAATCAAGCATTAGCCAAAAGCATACAGCTCATCTTGAAACTATAAAAAATAAGGTACGCCTAGATGCAAAAGAGTCATAAGGCGCTTTGGGACAACTGCCTACATCTCATCAGGCAGAACGTCACGGAGCAAATATATACAACGTGGTTCGAGCCCATCGTCTTCGAGTCCTACAACGAGCAGGACGCGACGATCTTGGTACAGGTTCCGAGTATGTTCTTCTACGAATACTTGGAGCAGAACTTCGTGCGACTCCTTGGCTGGGCCATCGCCAATAGCTTCAAGAACAACGCTCGCCTGAATTACCGCATCGTCACTGACAAGACTCACAACCTGACGCAGTGTGCTGAGGGCGAGCGCCCGACAGACATCGACGGCCCTGCTCCCACTACACGTGCCAACCAGTCGCCCACGACGCTCGATGCCGCTGTGCCGCAGGTGCTTAATCCGCAGCTTGATCCCAAGAAGTCGTTCGACACCTTCATCGAAGGCGACTCCAACAAGCTGCCGCGCACGGTGGGACTCTCGATTGCCGACCATCCGGGCAAGTCGACCTTCAACCCCTTCTTCATCTATGGGCCGTCGGGCTGTGGAAAGACGCACCTCATCAACGCCATTGGCGTCAGATGTAAGCACGTCTATTCGCAGAAGCGGGTGCTCTATGTGTCGGCACGCCTGTTCCAGGTGCAGTATACCGATGCCGTGCGCCGTAATACGACGAACGACTTCATCAACTTCTACCAGTCGCTCGACGTGCTGATTGTTGACGACATCCAGGAGTGGGCTAACTCGCCGAAGACGCTCGACACGTTCTTCCATATCTTCGACCACCTGTTCCGCCTTGGCAAGCAGATCATTCTGGCCAGCGACCGTCCGCCCGTCGACCTCCTCGGTGTGAAGGACCGTCTGCTGACGCGCTTCTCCTGCGGACTCATTGCCGAGCTCGAGAAGCCCAACGTGCAGCTCTGCCTTGACATCCTGAATTCAAAGTGCCGCCGCGACGGCTTGAAGATTCCTGCCGACGTCATCCAGTACATCGCGCAGACGGCCAATGGCAGCGTCCGCGACCTCGAGGGCGTGCTCAACTCGCTGATGGCCTACAGCATCGTCTACAACTCGAGCATCGACATGCGGCTTGCCGAGCGTGTCATCAAGCGTGCCGTCAAGGTCGACAACCATCCGCTGACCATCGACGATATCCTCGAGAAGGTGTGCCAGCACTTTGGCGTTGCACAGCAGCACGTCTTCAGCAAGAGTCGCAAGCGTGACTATGTGGAAGCCCGTCAGGTGTCGATGTATCTGGCTAAGAAGTACACTAAGATGCCCGACAGCCGTATCGGGCAGCTCATCGGCGGGCGTGACCACTCGACGGTCATCCACAGCTGCACCACCATTGAGAAGCGCCTGAAAGTCGATAAGGCTTTCGTTGACGAGATCAGCAGCATCGAGCACTCGTTCAAGTTGAAGACGTAACGGCTCTTTGCGTTTTTCAGTTCATTTCTGCGTTATTTTTTGAAAAAAGTGGCGGTCTTCATGCAAGATTCCGCCTTTTTCACGTTTTATAGAAAAAACGAGAAAAGACATGAAACAGTATTTTTACATTATTTGCTTGCTCGTGGTAGCCACCTTTGGTGCCTGTTCTACAGCCGACGAAGAAGATGTAGGGGCTTCACTTGAACAGCAGATATTCAATAACGCGAATCAGTCTGACTCCATTGTGTTTGAGGGCACTTATACGCGTAATTCCTATTATCCTGAGGTACATTATCCTCCCGGTCCTGAAGGAGGTATTCCATACGGCAATGACGCGATTGTAAATTGCATCTTTCACGTTGTGATGTCCGATGGGAACATGAGATTCGACACGCAACTCATTGAGATGCTGACTGGCTATAAGGGTAAGGATGACGACCTCGTGATACCCTATCAGTTGGTTGGCTCTTCAGCAGACAATCAGATGGTGGTCTTTGGACTGGCTGTTCCACCGTTTGAATATGAGGTGGCGGATGCTCAGGGCTATGCCGTGCGCCTGGAGTTCGGCTATGGGTCGCAGGCCGTCTATAACACCTATACGGGCGAGCTTACCGTCTGGCTGGAGTTCGCCAAGTTGTATCGCGACGGCGTCCTGTATGCTGACTATACGGGTCAGAAAAAGGGCTTCACTCTCTTGGCAAAACGGAAATAGTACAGCGCATCGTGAAACCCAAGTCGACCGAGCAGCAATTGTTGCAGCGTTTGCAGGAGGGCGACCGTAAGGCTCAGCGCGAGTTGTACGATCGCTTCGCACCGTTGGCCATGGCGCAGGCAATGCGCTATGTGGCCGACCGCCAGACGGCTTGCGACGTGCTGCAGGAGTCGTTCGTAAAGATTCTGACGGCCGTCGGTCATTTCCAGTATCGTGGCGAAGGGGCGCTGCGTGGCTGGGTGCTCAGCATCGTCACCCATGAGGCGGTCGACTGGCTGCGCCACAACCACCGCATGCTGTTCACTGACACAGTGCCCGACAATCTGCCTGACGAAGACCCTGACGTGGAAGGCTTGCCGATGGAGGTGCTACAGCACATGATCGAGCAGCTGCCCGACGGCTATCGTACGGTGTTCTGTCTCTTCGTCTTCGACCGTAAAAGCCATAAGGAAATAGCACAGCTGCTTGGTATTAAGGAGAACAGCTCTGCCTCACAGTTCCTGCGTGCCAAGCGGCTATTAGTAAGAATGATTAACGACTATCAACGCCAACAGCAATGAAAAACGACTTCGAAAATGAGATACGAAAGCATCTGGCCAACTATGAGGAGCAGGTGCCACAGGACCTGTGGGCCGACATTGAGCGTAGGACTTTGTCTGCTCGCCCTTCGGAGAAAAGGGTAGGGGAAGGGCGCTCAGCACGTGTTGTCGCCCTGCGTCGTTGGGTGGCTGGTGTGGCCGCAAGCATTGCTGTGCTCGTCGTTGGATGGCTTGCGATGGAGCACATTGGTGAGGCTACTCAGCACGAAGCAACGGTTGCGATGGCTGAAGAGAGCGAACTGCTGAGTCCGGCCGTGGAGGATGAAGTGCAGAATCCATCCGACGGGGTGGGGGACATCAGTCACTTATTGGCAAAGCATCTTAAAAGAAAGGAAAGCCCTGTGCCTGCAGCTTCATCAGTGACTTCTCTGAACTCAGAGAGCCAGGAAGCTCAGGTTATGACGGGGGCTCTGGATGCGCCAAATGACCAAAGTGTTCCGAATGCTCAAGACACTCAGACGACTCAGGAGCCTCAGACGCCTCAGGGGGCTCAGACGCCTCAGGGGGCTCAGAATAATCTGAACCCTCCTCCCGCCACTACGCTTGAGCCATCGGCGTTCCGCGTCCCGACATCCCGCTCTGCTGCGCGTCGTCCTTCGTTCTCCCTCCGCTCTTCCAATCTCTTGCAGACAAACGCGATGGGTAGTAATACCGTGCAGCCAATGTTGATGAGCATGGCCTATGCCAGCTCAACGGCTGCCTCGTATATGAGCAACGGCGCACGTATGGCTCCCATGTATTTGGCAAACTATGAGGAGGAGGCCGACCATCGTCTGCCACTGTCTCTTGGCCTTAGTGTGCGTCTGCCGCTGACGCCCAGGCTGTGGGTAGAGAGCGGACTGAGTTACACCGTGGTGTCCTCAACGTTTACCCATCGTCTCAACGCCATCACCACTACCGATGAGCAGCGCCTCTACTATGTGGGCATTCCCGTGAACGTGGGCTACCATGTGTGGCAGGCAGGACGGTTGAAGACCTATGTCAGTGGCGGTGTGCAGGGCGATGTGTGTGTGAAGTCAACGATGGAATCCCAGGCGGGTAAGGGCGCCTTCGACCGCGACCGCATGCAGTTCTCCTTCAACCTGTCGGCTGGTGTGGAGTATGAGCTGCTGCCGCATTCGAGTCTCTACTTCCAGCCTGGCTTCAGCTACTATCCCGATAACGGCAGCCGTCTGCAGAACATTTTCAAGGAGAAACCCCTGCTGCCCTCTCTCCAGTTTGGCGTCCGCTATTCGTTGCAATAGGAAACGGGATTTAATTCTATTGGTGTCCGAGGAAAATGTCGACATCCTCCAAGGGAACTATAGAGACCTCCCCTAACCCCTCCTGTAGGAGGGGGATAAGTTACCACTTCAGCTGCAAGTCTACCTTTTCCTTTGCAGGTCTAACTTATCCTTTGCAGGTCTAACTTATCCCCCTCCTACAGGAGGGGTTAGGGGAGGTCTATTCAGACGTTAATAGGCCAGATATCCCCCTCCTACAGGCGATTTTAGTCCTTAAGCGGACAAAAATCTTCAGGTTAGGGTAGGTCTCTCACGCACCTAACGTCCTGCTGTCAAGGTGCGACATACGCCCTGATGGAGGTCGTTGGCGATGGTGAGAATGACATTGTGGAGTTCCAGATTCTTTTTGAACTTCTCAGGAATGGCATCGTAGCCGACAATGGCACCCATGATGTTGCCTGCAACGGCTCCAGTGGAATCGCTGTCACCATCGTGGTTGACGGCTGTGATGAGCGCATCCTCAAAACTGTCGATGTGACGGGCTACGGCATAGATGGCAATGGCCAACGTCTCTTCTGCCACCCAGCCCTCACCAAGACGGCGGATGCTTTCCTCGTCATCGCCTTCTGGCTGTAAGGCAAGCAACAGCGCATTCGATACAAGGTTAGACAGCATGGTCCAATCATCATTGAACACATCTACGAAACGCTCGCCTTCGTTCCAAGAAATCTCAGACAGCATGTTCGTGGCAGTCAGCTTTGCAAAGACATCGAGCGAATGACGCACAATTTCGCTGAATCGCCGTTGCGCTTCATGGCCATGAAGTCCCTTCAGCGGCTCCTCCCTCACCAGCTGATAGAGCATGTCTGTGAGCAGGATGGCAGGCATCCAGCCTAATGGATGCTTATGCGTCAGGCGGGCTATCTCACCTCCGGCCACGTCAATCTCTTCAATAGCATACGGCACCTCATGGCAGGCACAGAACAGGGGCCAAGGCGCAATACGCATCACGCCACCACAGCCCTTGCTGTTGTTTCGTGGCGTACGGCCATTTATCATTTCATGAATCGCTGTCAGGCACGTGTTGCCAGGAGCACGCCGAGAATAGAGTGCCGGGATCGTGCTGAGCCATGTATGACGATTGGATGAGGACCTCGCACTTTCAAACGACTTCGTCTGCGTATCATACCAGTCCTGGTAGGCATACGCTACAGAGTGCTCTGGCGTGGCTCCAGTTCCGTCAGTCAATCCTATCAGAATGCCGTTGGCAGTGAAGAGCGTCATCTGGGTGTCATCGCTGATTTCTGCCACTTCGCCTCGCAATTCATACTGCGTGATGCCCCGCTTACCGTATCTGGCGATAATCTGCTGGTAGCGGTCGAACTCTACAGGATAGCCCAGCGCATCGCCAGCGGCCCCGCCGATAAGCGAACCTCTTACAAGGTCAAGTCTATAATCCTTATTCTCCATTGTCTTCAATATGAATGATGTTCCTATTCTCTATTCTTGCTAACAACGAAATCAACCATGAATCGTCATCACATTTTGAAATCCGATGCAAATATAAGAAAAAACCACGAAACGCACTCATTCTCGCGCTCTTTTTTTGTGTATTGGGGCAAAAAGGCCAATTCGGGAGAATTGATGTCCGGTAAAAAAACGGCCTTTCTTTAACTTTGCTTTAACAGCCCGTTTTTACGGGACACCAATAATCCGTAAGAGACCTCCCCTTCGTTAGATTCGTAATAGACCTCCCCTCGCTCGGCTTTGCCGCTTCGCTCTGCGAAGAACCCCTCCTAAGGAGGGGTTCTTCG
>JAFPZD010000235.1 GCA_017417465.1 Prevotella sp.
AAATCTACGAGATGCTTGGATATAAGAAGATGCCATTCTGGAGAAAAGTAAAAGTTTGTAGTACCCAATGAGGGAAACAGCTCAGCCGAACCGACGGTGAAAGCAAGAAGAACTGAGAAGTAGGGGCAAAGTTGGGTTAAGTAGTTAGTTTTAGTAGTTGGTTTATTAGTAGTTTGTTAGTAGTTTTTTTCCACACTCTCCCCCGCCAGGGCCTGCCTCTCCCCCTTCGTGGCAGGCCCTGGGCTTTCCCCATTATTATGGGTTTTTATTTTGTTGTAAGTTGTTAGAACCGAGGGCCGACGACGCCGAGACGGCCCGCCAGAAGGCGTATGTGAAGGAATGCTGGCTCATCAGCGAGGCGGGGCAGTAGGAGACACAAAAGAAAAGCGCGCTTTTCTTTTGTGTTTCGCTCTTTTTTTTGTACCTTTGCAACCGCAAACAGAACCGAACAACAAATCCGTAAACCATAACCGCAAAGATGTTAGTTCTATTCAAGCTTCTTGGCTCGCTCGCACTTCTTATGTTTGGTATGAAGTCGATGAGTGATGCCCTTCAGAAAATGGCTGGCCCGCAGCTTCGCCACGTGTTAGGTGCCATGACCACTAACCGCATCACTGGCATGCTCACCGGTACGCTCGTCACCGCCAGCGTACAGTCGTCAACTGCTACTACCGTGATGACCGTCTCGTTCGTCAATGCTGGCCTGCTCACTCTTGCTCAGGCCATTTCTGTCATCATGGGTGCCAACATCGGTACCACGCTAACGGCCTGGATCATGTCGGCCGGTATGTCGTTCGACATCAGCATCGTCAGCTACATAGGCTTCTTCGTGGGCATCATCCTCATCTACATGAAGCGTCACCGTTTCATTGGCGACTTCCTCTTCGGTCTGGGCCTGCTGCTTTTGGGCCTGACCACGCTGCGCCTGACAGGTAACGAGATGGACCTGGGCCACAACGCGTCGGTGCTCGCCTTCTTCCAGTCGTTCGATCCCCACTCGTTCTGGACCACCCTCATCTTCCTTGTCCTTGGAGGCGTGCTCACCTTCTGCGTACAGTCGTCGGCAGCCGTCATGGCCATCACGATGATACTCTGTAGTAGTGGCGCGCTGCCCATCTACCAAGGTATCGCACTTGTGCTGGGCGAGAACATCGGCACCACCATCACGTCGAACCTCGCAGCCATGTCGGCCAACACGCAGGCACGCCGTGCCGCACTGGCCCACATGTTCTTCAACGTCTTCGGCGTCATCTGGATTCTCTTTGTCTTCCACCCCTTCATCAACATGGTGTGCGGATGGGTCGGCTACGACGAGACCATGGAGAAGACGGCCGTCTCAGCCGATGCCTTCATGGCCAATGCCGCCAAGCTGTCGTTCGTTTTGGCTGCCTTCCACACCACGTTCAATGTCATCAATGCTGGCATTCTCATCTGGTTCATTCCGCAGATTGAGAAGTTTGTCTGCTGGGTTATCAAGTCGAAGAAGACCGAGGAGGAGGAGGACTTCCGCCTCCACTTCATCACTGCCGGCTTCATGAAAACCCCAGAGCTCTCAGTGCTTGAGGCACAAAAGGAGATACAGTCATTCTCAGAGCGCATGCAGCGCATGTTCGGCATGGTGCAGGATCTACTCAACGAGTCGTCATCGCTCACGGGTAAGCAGAAGAACGACGAGGCCTTCAACAAGCTCTACAGCCGCATCGAGAAGTACGAGGGCATAAGCGACAACATGGAACTCGAGATTGCCAAATATCTGGAACAGGTCTCCGACGCCCACCTCAGCGACGTCACCAAGGGTAAGATCCGCTCGATGCTCCGTGAGATCAGCGAGCTCGAGAGCATCGGCGACGCCTGCTTCAACATGGCTCGCACCATCAACCGCAAGTACCTGCAGAAGCAGGATCACTTCAACGAGAGCCAGTACAGCCACCTTCACCAGATGATGGGGCTTGCCGACCAGGCACTCACACAGATGAACCAGCTGATGCAGGGCCGTAAGGAGTCGTACGACGTCAACCGCACCTTCAACCTTGAGAACGAGATCAACAACTTCCGTAACCAGCTGAAGGCGCAGAACATCGCCGACATCAACAACCACGCCTACACCTACGCCGAGGGTACCGTCTACATGGACCTCATCAACGAGTGCGAGAAGCTCGGCGACTACGTTGTCAACGTCGTTGAGGCGCGAATGGGAATAAGGTAAGGGCCTCACCCCCGGGCCCCTCTCCCAAGGATAGGGGAGTAGATAAAAGCCGGAAAGGGTAGGGATTCCTCAGCCAAGGAGAGGGAGTAAACAGTCAAATAGTAAATAGTAAATTGACCGTGGGACTGCTCGAGCGATACAGAAAGTTCAGGCAGTGGCGGCGTGAGCCGCTACGCTTCGAGATGAGCGACACCGGGCACCACTGCCAGAACTGCGGCCTTGACTTCACGGGCAACTACTGCCCCTGCTGCGGACAGCGGGGCGGCATAGGTGCCGTAACATGGAGTAGCGTGCGCGAAAGCGTCATGGAGCTGTGGGGCGTGGGAACACGGTCGATGCCCTACACGCTCTGGAATCTGCTGTGGCGACCGGGCTACCTGATAGACGAATACATCAGCGGACGGCGGCAGGTGAGCTTCCCGCCGGTGAAGATGCTGGTGTTCACGGCCATGATAGTCTTTGTCTTAGACCATCTGCTGCACCTGCATGTGTTCGGCGCCGACTCCGAGCCTTCCACCGCCGCTGTCGAATCATTCATCGATCGTGCCGTCAACTGGCTTGAGAACCACTACGACTGGTCTATGCTTTTCCAGTTCTCGCTGCTTATACTTCCCACCAGCATCGCCTTCCGGAACTCGCCGCGCCACACGCGCCACACGCTGCCACAGGGCTTCTTCATCCAGGTTTTCAACAGCACACTCTTCCTCATGCTGCTCGCCATTTGGGCCGTCGTCAGGCGTGCTATATTGCTGGGCGGCGATAACGACGACCTGGGGATAGCCGGCTTCTTGGTCATCGCCATTGTGCAGGTGGTGGTGGTCTACCGCCACGTCTTCGGCTACTCGCTCTGGGGCACCCTCTGGCGCATGGCGACCCTCGTTCCGATGATGGTGTTGGAGATAACATTGTTGCTCGCCCTCGGCTCCCTCTTTTTTGAAGAGCACAGCACCTTGACTTACTTCTTTTTCGGTGCCCTCTTTGTTCTGGGCACTCTCTTCACTTGGGTCGCCAGGGTGGTGTTCTCCAAGCGGCAGGCCGCGACAAGAAGGCAGCGCCGCAGGCAGAAAGCGGCGATGTGGACACTGTGGGGCGCACTGACTCTGAGCGTCCTTGCCCTGCTAAGAATCTTCTACATGCTCGTTACAGGAAAGATGCTGCTTAAGGCCACAACCGAAGCTGAGATGCATAAAGGAGTCGGCATGGCGGCCGTCGCGTGCTTCCTACTCCTGGTTTTCCTCCTCTTCACCGGCTACATGATACGACGGCTCAACAAGAAGATGAAGACCGCGCAGGCAGACGCCTCGGTGCCGGTTAGCTGAACAGCTGAAGCAGTGGGTCCTGCGGCAGCGCAGTGTCGGAAGGACAGCGGAATTACTAAAATTTATCCCTCACATCCCTCACATCTCGCACCTAAATTCAGGTGCGAGATGTGAGGGATGTGAGGGTTGTTTTTTGCTTGCGCGTAGGCAAAAAGAGCGTGGAAACTTGTGGAATTCCAATTATTATTTGTTTTCATAAAACATGAATTACCATTAATTGAACACGAATTGCCATTAATTAATTCAAGTAAAGAATCCGCTATTCTATCCCCTATATACCGAGAACGCTACAGATTTCGGAGATGTACTTCAGCATCGTGGCAGACTCCCATTTCCCGTTAGCATTACTCCTTACCTTTTTGTATTTTGTCAGATACCGAAAGATTTGC
>JAFPZD010000236.1 GCA_017417465.1 Prevotella sp.
ATAGACCCGGGCAAGATGAAGCTGAAGATGAACGCTCAGGTGGGCAAGAAAGACATCATGGTGTTCCTCGCCGATATGCCTAAGGACTTCCGCAACCGCTGGCCCGACGTGCCGCTGAGCGTCAAGGGACAACTGAACGGCAACCTGCAGCGCATGAATTTCCAAGACCTCGACATCACACTGCCAGGCGCCTTCCATGCTACGGCAACAGGTTTTGCCACCAGTCTCGACGACCCCAAGCACCTGACTGCCGACGTCACCTTCAAGGCACAGACACGCAATCTCGGCTTTGTCATGGCGATGCTGCCCAAGGACATGCAGCGCGACTACCGCCTGCCGCCTATGTCGGCACAAGGCAGAGTGACAGCCCGCGGCGACCAGTACACCGCCAATATCACCGCCCACGAAGGCAAGGGCAGCGTGAAGGTGAAGGGCAACTTCAATGCCGCCGCCATGAGCTATCAGGCCGACATGAGCATCCGCGACCTGAACATCCATCATTTCATGCCGCGCGACTCCATCTACACCGTATCGGCGGACGTGAAGGCCAAAGGCCATGGCACTGACTTCTTGTCGCCCAAGACCGCCCTGCAGGCCGATATCCAGCTGCACCAGTTGGGCTACAAGCAGTGGAATATCACAAACGTCACCGCCAGCGCCCTGGTGGGCAACGGTCATGCCATGGCTGATATCTTGAGTGACAACGAGCTGATGAACGGCAGGATGAACATCGACGCCCTGCTGAACACCAAAAATCTCAATGCCAACATGACGACAGACATCAGCCGCATCAACCTCATGCAGCTGCAGTTGGCCGACAGGCCGATGTACCTCGGACTCTGCGGTCATTTCGATGTCACCTCCGACATGAACCTGACACACTCCGTCACGGGACTCATCAGCGATATCATCATCAGCGATTCGGTGAAGTCCGTCCGCGAGGAGTTCATCGGCATACATTGCAAGACCTCCGTCGACACCGTGCTGGCACGCATCCAGAGTGGCGACTTCATCGTGAAGATGGATGCCAGCGGCGACTATGAGCGTCTGCTGCGCCAGTTCACCATGCTCAGCGATTCCGTCGCTGCACAGATGGACAAGCGCATCATCGACCAGCAGGCCCTGCGCCGGCTGCTGCCCACCATGAAGCTGCACCTGGAGAGCAAGCGCGAGAATCCTGTTGCCGTCATCCTGAAAAACACCCAGGGCATCGACTTCAAGGACATGCTCTTCGACATGACCACCTCGGTGGCTGAAGGTGTCAACGGCAACGGCTACATCCATTCGCTGACGGTCAGCGACGTGCGTCTGGACACCATCAACTTCCGACTGACGCAGCGTGAAGAGCGCCTGTCGTTCGGCGGACAGATACGCAATAACAAGAAGAATCCGCAGTTTGTCTTCAATGCCCTGTTCGACGGTGTGCTGCAACAGCGCGGTGCCACCATCGGCGTGCGCTACTTCGACTCCGACAACCGTCTGGGAGCCCGTCTGGGAGCTCAGGCAGAGATGGCCCAGAACGGCATCAACATTCACCTCGTGCCCGAGCGGCCTACGCTGGGCTACAAGGAGTTTAACCTCAATCCCGACAACTACATCTTTCTCGGCCAGGACAAGAAAATCAGGGCCAAGATTGACCTCAGGGCTGACGACGGCATGGGTATGAAGGTCTACTCCGAAGAGACCAACCCCACCAATCTGCAAGACCTCACCGTCAGTATGCATCGCTTCAACCTGGCCGAAGTTACCTCGGTCATCCCGTATGCACCGCGCATGTCCGGAATGCTCAATGGCGACTTCCACGTCATCCAGAACCACGACGGTCAGCTGTCGTTGGCCAGCGACCTCAACGTCAACGACATGACCTACGAGCACTGTCCCATCGGCAATGTGAGCACCGAGCTGGTGTATCTGCAGAAAGAGGACGACGCTCATGCCGTGGAGGCGCGACTGATGAAAGACGACGTGGAGATAGGCATGCTTACGGGTACCTATTATAATAAAGGCGAAGGCTCGCTGGATGCCACCCTCAAGCTGGAGCAGCTGCCGCTGAATATCGTCAACGGCTTCGTGCCCGATCAGATCTGCGGTCTGCAGGGTTATGGCGACGGCACACTGACCATCAAGGGAGCCCTGTCACGTCCAATGGTGAATGGTGAGATATTGCTCAATTCGTCATACCTCGAAAGCATTCCCTATGGCACGAAGCTACGCTTCGACGATGACCCTGTGCGTATCGTCAACAGCAACCTGATGTTCGACAACTTCACCGTCTATTCCCTCAACGAGAACCCGCTGAACATCCAGGGTAATGTGGACTTCAGCAACATGGACAAAATCATGGTGAACCTCCGCATGAGGGCCAAGAACTTCCAACTGGTGGGTGCCAAGGAGCATGCCAAGAGCGTGGCCTACGGCAAGGCCTTCGTCGACATCTTCGCCACC
>JAFPZD010000237.1 GCA_017417465.1 Prevotella sp.
AAATCTACGAGATGCTTGGATATAAGAAGATGCCATTCTGGAGAAAAGTAAAAGTTTGTAGTACCCAATGAGGGAAACAGCTCAGCCGAACCGACGGTGAAAGCAAGAAGAACTGAGAAGTAGGGGCAAAGTTGGGTTAAGGTTTTCGTTATAACTGTTATTCGTAATGACGATCGGGCTTGTCTATAGTCTCATGCCGATAAAGGCGCGTGCCCTCCACTTGTTCTGGTTAACGACAACTACGTCGTCATCGAATATGGAGTTGTTCATGGTGAGCGTGGCGCCGGCGAAATAGCGTGGTGAGAAGTTGTGAACGATGGCCGCCCGCTCATTGAAGATCATGTTGAAGCGTATGCGCTTTGCCCTCTTTCGGTCGCCATTGACGGTGAAGTTGTTGCGGTTGTAGACGACGAAAGTGGGGAGCATAGAGAAGTGGAGCAGCCACCGGCGTCCGAGCACCCAGTTGTAGCCGTAGCCCCCGCCTACGCCGAAGTGTCCGACGTAGATGCGCACGTCAGGGGCATTAGGATTCCGCGCTTTAAGCTTATTGGTGGTCTTGATGCTCCCCCCCTGATAGCTGATGCCGGCGAGCCATGAGCCAGCCGACTGCCGCTGGACATAGCTCTGCGTGAAGGCCGCGGGGAACGAGAACCGCCGGTGATTGAAGGTGTAGTAGCCCGCGATGTTAGCCACTTTCAGGGTGACGCCGCCGATTCGAGCCGCGAGTGGTTATCGTCGCGCCAAATGTCGCCTGCGAGCGATTCCGATCGCTGGTAGCTGCCATCGAGGCTGAGGCGGCTGCTGTAGAAGTTAAGGTTGAACTCGTAGTCCTTGTAGATGCCTTTCCACTTTCCGGGATTAACGGCCATTCCGATGCCTATACCGCGATAGATGGCAGCTATGGAGAGTGTGGTCTTGTGGCTTGTTCTGAGGTCGGCTTTGGAATAGATGTCGTTGACGGTCCCTTTTGCGTGAAAGGAGTTGCCAGTCTGGTTGAGCCTCGCTTTGAGCGTGAGCCTGCCCTCTGGCCGAACGACGTAGTTCGAGTCGTACGGCGTGCGATAGTAGCGGGCAGCGAGCGCGCTGTCGAGCCGTTCCCTGCGTTGTTGCTGATCGAGGGGCTGGGCAGGCAAAGCTACGGCTGCCGTCAGTGAGATGGCGACCAATGCCAGTCTGAGATTAGAATTCATAGCCGAGGTTCAGGAAAAAGTAGGGCTCCTTGGTGTGGTTGCTGTAGCCTAAGGTAGCTCCGATGGGACCGAACATAGTGTTGTAGTAGTAGGCGGCCTGCAGTCCGAGCATGGTGTGGTGGTCGAGAAGCCGCCTCATCTTACCTGCCTGCTGGGCGCCGGCGACACGCAGTAGCACGTAGCTGCTGCCACCAATGCGCTGCTGGGCCTGCATCTGTGCGGCGACGAAGAAGTGGTCGGCGTACTCCATGTTGCCGATGCCGGCGAAGGGCAACTGCTGCTCGACATAGTGACCGAACCAGTTGCCGCCCACCGTATTCCCAAAGACGGGCGGAACGACGCTTCCGAAGAGCAGACGGCCGTAGAACATGGGCTGGAGGGTGAAGCGGCTGCCGATGGTGAACGACTTGCGCCAGTTGGCGCTAACCTCGCTCATGCCGGTTTTTTTGCCCGCCGGAGAAGCGGCGGGAACGGCGGCAGTGCCATCGGGAGAAGCGGCGGGCACGGCAGGGGCAGTGGTGTCGCTGAGCTTGACGAAGTTGCTGGTCAGGAAGGCATATTCGGCATTGAAGCGGGCGCCGCGCGTGGGGAAATACCAGTTGTCCTCGCTGTTGTAGCTCAAGCGGGCTCGGTAGCTGTAGAAGTGCTCGTTCTTAAGTGTCACCCGCTTTGCCGTTTCCGAGCCGAGCTTGTTGCGGTAGTGCAAGAAGTCCCATCGCAGCCCCATCTGCAGGTTGAAGTGGCGCAGGTCGAGGTTGACGGGTGTGAACTCAGCCTGGAACTGGTTGTAGCGAATGTTATAGCCGAGGTCACCCTCGATATAGACATCGACGTCGTTACGGCGGAAGGTGTAGCTCAGTGTAGGACGTGTGAAGCTGTGCGGGTGAACGGTGAGCTCACCACGTGCCATCAGCCGTTTGCCCAGCCGCAGGGTGATGTCAGTATTGACGGGGATGGCCGCTTTCAGAGGTGCCTCGAGGCCCAACTGTACGGCGGCGTACTCCTCGGTGTCGTAGCGTGCGCCGAGATGCAGCTGCACCGTCTTGCGGTCGCCCGCCGAGAGGATGACGCTCACGCCGTCGGCCTTCTTCCATTCTTCTTCAACCTCGTCCCTGATGCCATGTGCCTTCCGTTCGGCCACACTGGGCAGCCTCACGGGCAGCAGCCGACACTCAGCCGTTTGGTAGAACAGATCCACGCGCATTGACGTGGTGAGCTGCTGCATCAGGGCGGCATCGATGTAGTCGCCCTTCTTGATGTGGAACTTCTGCTGCAGGAAGCGCTCGTCCTGTGGTGTCATGTTCTCGTATGTGATGCCTATGATGCGATGCCGCTCGGTCATCACCTGGGGGCGCACGGGATAGAGCGTGTCTGGACGGAAATCCTCATCGATGCCAATACGCTCCTTCAGGGCGATGATGTCGTCCCAGTGGCGCATGGCCTCCTCCTCGCCTCGGCGTATCAGCGTATCGATGGCTGCTGCCGAGAAGCTTGCCGAGCCGTAGCCCTTGGTGTCGACCTTTAGGTGCAGGTCGGTGATGGCCAGGTTTTCGTCGTACTTGTTCTTACAGTTCACGTCGATGATCTGGCTGAGGATGCTCATCGTGTTGCCCAGGTCCTCAGCCTCCTTCGGCGCGCCCTGCACGGTGACGCCGATGATGATCTCGGCGCCCATCTCGCGTGCGATGTCAGCCGGATAGTTGTTCTTCAGTCCACCGTCGACCAGCACCTTGTCGCCGATTCTCACTGGCGAGAAGGCCGCCGGTATGGCCATCGAGGCCCGCATGGCCTGTGGCAGCCGCCCACTGTGGAAGTCCACCTCGCTGTTATCAACAATGTCGGTGGCCACACAGGCGAAGGGGATGGGCAAGTCGCGGGTGAAGTCGAGCGAGTCGGCAAATCCGATGCACAGCTGTTGGAACAGCTCGGCGAGATTCTTGCCCTTGATGATGCCCCCGGCCTGCATGTCGCGCTTGCCGATGGTCAGTCCCGAACTGAAGGCGTAGGTATTCTGCTTCCGGCGATCCTCAATGCTCTGGCGTCGCATGTCCTCACGGTCGGTGATGACATAGCTCCAGTCCTGCACACGAACCATCGAGTCGAGTGCGCGGGCGTTGTAACCAATGGCATAGAGGCCACCAATAATGCTACCCATCGACGTGCCAGTGATGATGTCGATAGGGATGCCTGCCTGCTCCAGCACCTTCAGAGCGCCGATGTGCGCCATACCCTTCGCACCACCACCGCTTAGGACAACGGCCACCCGCTTTCGTCCGAGATAAGTGCTGTCGGCTGGTGTTGCACCTGCCGTAAAACACGCCATGGCAACTATGGCCAACAGAAGCATCTTCTTCATCAATGAGGAGTTAGGAGTTAGGAGTTGAGGAGTTGAGGACGTCACGAAGCTGCATACCGTTGTGCAAACCAGCGGAGGCCTAGGAAGAGCACTATCAGACTGACGGCTACGAGTATGCCCTCTGTGGTGAGGCTCATGCCGCCAATGGCTTTATCGACTGCTGCAGGCATCAGCATGACGGAGGCATTGTTGGCCACATGAACCACAATGCTTGGCAGCAGACTGCCCGTGCGCCACGCAAGCCACCCGAGTGGCAGCCCATAGAGGAAGCCGAACACCATTTGCACGGGGTTCATGTGAACGAGTCCGAAGATGATGGCTGACACGATGATTCCCACCCATGGGCGTCGCAGGGCTGAGCTGCCCCACGACTTGCGGTCGATGTGCTGCGGCGGAATGGCCAGCAGCCGGCAGAGGGCGTTCTCGGTGGCGCGGATGTTACGACGCGTATCGACGATCTGCGTCTTCACATTGAGGTACGACGACTCCATCTGGTTGACGGCGGTAGAGTATGCCTTGCCGTTCTCCCACAGAATCTTCTGTGTCTCTAACGAGGCGTTCCACAGACTGTCGGTCAGGGTGAGAATGGCCAGCTGCTGGTCGAGCAGCTGCAGCATGTAGTACTGCTGGGCCGTGGTCGAGACGAGGTTGGCACGGACGGCCTCTTCACGCACCTGTGCCTGCAGAAGCACGGCCTGCGAGGCGCGCTTCTTGTTGGTGATGCTACCAAAGAGGTCGACATCCATCGAGAGCTGCAGCGGCAGATTGTAGGTCTTCGACCATGGATAGTCGTCGAACTTAGACAGCGTGCCCTGAGGCGAGAAATAGAGCGACGGCAGGTAGGCCATCCGGGCCATCTTCAGCGAGGCCTCGCTCTTCTCCACGGCAACACGGGCGGAATTCAAGTCAGTATTGTTCGCCAGCACCTGCTCGATGAGCTGCTGCAGCACCGGGTCGGCGAAGAACTCGCGCCACGACATTGTGGCAAGAGAAGTCTCCCCTACTGCCTCAGCGGGGACATCTACCCCAAACAGGCCGTTCGTGCCCCCTTCAGGTGAAAGGGAGCCATCATACTTATTGTATAGACCACAGCCTGTGAACATGGTGCCCACGATAGCCACTGCTACAATATTCCTAATGCTCATCATATCTTTATTTAAGTTAGAGGTAGTTAGAAGTAGTTAGAGGTAGTTAGAAGTAGTTAGAAGTCATTAGTGCAGCCCTCTCAGGTGTATCGTAGCGTCAAGTCTATCGACTTTTAACTACTTCTAACTACCTTTTACTACATCTTACTACTCAACTTGAGAAAGTTGAATTACTTCACTATTTCCTTGATACGCTTCAGGAACGTCTCTGAGAGGGCCGGAATCTTATGGGTGCGCTCAAACTCAGAAAGGTTCCCGTAGGTCATCTTCATCTTGTTGTCCTTCTTAATCTGCTTCAGTTCATCCTTGTTGACGTAGGCACGATCAGTGACGA
Organism: Prevotella sp.; assembly: GCA_017417465.1. Taxonomy (GTDB): domain Bacteria; phylum Bacteroidota; class Bacteroidia; order Bacteroidales; family Bacteroidaceae; genus Prevotella. Next base: position 5,026 of record JAFPZD010000237.1, read on the forward strand.
ACACCTGCATCAGCATGTTCACATTTCCACCCCCAGCATTTTCGTAGCTGGTGGCTGCCTGTGACATGACATAGTCCTCAGGGGCGTAGTTACCCTGCTCGTCGATGCGGTAAACGATGAAGTCGTGATCCTCACGGTTCTTCTTTTTCTCATCTCGCTTCTCAGCCTTGGCCTTCTTCTTGTCGGTACCAGTTACCTGAATCATGTGATTCCTCAGCTTGTGCGAATCAAAAGAGTAGCGGCGCTCACCTTGATAGTCGTTGACGGTGCCAACGGTGCCAAACTTATCGGTGATGATTTGCTTGCCAGGGCCGTTGGGGGTGAATTGAAGGCCTATTTCCTTATAGTTCCGCTTCATGCGATTCTCCACTTTGCCCAGCTTCAGGCCTGTCATGCGCTTGATGTAGGGGTTTATGACCGTGTTGAGCACGGTCTTAAAGATACCCATGTTGCAGGCTGAGAGATGCTCCTCGTCGATAGAGGCCTTCATCGTTTTGCGCTCGTAGGAATTGTTGAGCACTCCCGCGCGATAGTAGCAGACGGGCATATCGGGGTCGTCGTCGATATAGAATATGCGGTAGTAGGTCTGCACATAGACCAGCGGTTTCTGTGTGACGGTAATCTCTGGCAGATCGAAGTCGGCATCATCGAGGGTCACGACGCCTCCCTGCCCTACTCTCACCTTTTGGGGCTGATAGGCCACATGTGTGATTGACACGACCTCGGCACCTTTCACATCGGCGAGGACACCATCCAGGTTGGTGGTACCAATAAAGTTGCCATCTTCACTCGAAATCGAAGCGTAAGGCACAGGCTGACCGTCTTTGTCGACGGTCTTCAGCTGCTGTGCCTTAACGCTCACCGTAGCCATCATGGCGGCTACGACCATTAAAACGAAATGTCTCATTGCGGACTATTTTAAGATCTTCTTACCATTCTCAATGTACAGACCCTTTACAGGCTTGTCATTGAGCATACGTCCCTGCAGGTCGAAGTAGCGGACAGTGCCGTCGGCATCGATCGTGAGGATGGTAGGCTGGATACCAGTGGTAGCGTCCTCGATGAAGGGTATGACACCCTCGAATTGCGCGTTGTTGACATCCTCGCCCGTGTCTGTGCCCTGCTGGTCGATGTTCTGGAACAGCGTCCTGTAGGTGCCAGGAGCAGCGGGAGCGCCCATGCGTGCCCCTGCAGGCTCGCCAGTATCGGGAACATCTTCGGTGGCCTCGAAATTGCCGCGGAAGGGAACCTGCCGATAGTGCTGCTCGCCTTCCTCTGAGTGGAAGCGTGCCCATGAGCTGTTTTCTTTCTCATATTGTTTGATATTTATAGTTGTTGCTTTAAAAAACTGACAATCTAGTTTACGCGCGCACGCTCAAAACCACTTTTCTAAATTTCATATTTGGGTGCAAAGGTATAACTTTTTTGCCAAACGTCCAAAATTTTGCAAAAAAAGTAAGTTTTTATTGCAAGAATATTGTGCAAAAGGCAGGGAAACCACCAAGAACACAACAACAAGGCAACAACAAGGCAACAACAAGGCAACAAAAAAACACCCCCAGAAACCCACCCCCAGCCCCTCCCCAAGGGAGGGGAGTCTGAATAGTTCTTCCGCAGAAAATCCGCAGCACATCAGCCTCCTCGCTCGTCACCCACCGACTGAAAAACCCTCACCTACGACAGCTTCGATGAGAGCACCAGCGCATAGAGGCCGCTCGCGTTGATGAAGACTGCTGACTGGTTCCTGCCGATGGTGACACGAATCGTTACCCCATCCTCTCTGTCTTCCTTATCCACATGGTCAAGAATTGCCTTGCGGGTGTTGCTATACCACAGCGCCCTTGCCACGTCTTTTCCCACGAAAAACGTCCATCCGAATCTGCACGGGCGCAAATTTGCGCCCGTGCACTTATCCCAATACTCCGAAAACCGTGAACAACTGTGTAGAACCGTGGCCATCACCCCCAACCGTGT
>JAFPZD010000238.1 GCA_017417465.1 Prevotella sp.
TCGTGAACGCGGGCATAGTCAATCATTCCCGTCAGCCATTTGTAATTGAGTGCCAGCGAGAGGTTGTCGCGGTACGACGGCTTCAGATAGGGGTTGCCGCTCTCGTAGGTGTAGCGGTTGATGTACTTGACGTTGCCGCTGAGTTGGCTGAATGCCGGGCGGTTGATGTTGCGCGAATACGAGAGTCGGGCCCGCACATTCTTCAGGGGATACATCAACATCAACGAGGGGAAGAGGTCGCTGTAGGTATGGCTTTCGTCGCCCATCTTCACGCCGCTTTCGTAGTAACGACTGTCGAGATATTCGTAGCGCAGTCCGGCAATGAGCGTCAGTTTGTTCAGCCGCTGCATCAGTTGGACGAAAGCCGCCGTGCTGTTCTCTTCAATCTTCGTGTCACCAGCGGAGATGATGCCCTCAACGTTGTTGAACACATCAGTTCGGCGAACATAGCTGCCCTCTGTACCCAGTTCCACTTCCCCCTTCCACAATGGATGCGCTGCCACGACCTTGACGGCATAGAGGCGGTTACGCACACCATTGTCCGTGGTCACGTCACGGTGGCCATCGGTGGAAGCCTGCTCACTGGTCACAGCATGGGTGTTCAGACGCTGCAACAGCATATCAGCATTGGCATCCATACTCCATTTGCCAAGGTTCCCCGAGTAATAGGCGTTCACCAGATGGCGTGTGCCGTCAACGTCCTCACTGCCCTCGCTGACCGTTCTTTCCACCAAAGCGCTCTCCACGCTCAGCGTGGTCTCGCCCTCGTTGCACTCATGGGTGTTTTGCGACGACAGCGTGTACGTGACACCCAAGGAACTGTTGTCGCCTAACATATAGTTGAAGCCGACCTTACCCTCCAATGGCTTATACTTCGTGTGGTAGCCGATGGCACTTTGCTGCTCATAGTGGCTGTCCAGCCAAGTGTCCTGGACGGTGCTGTTGCGGTACTTCTCCCGTCGGTTCTCGTATTCGGCCATACCGAAGATGTCCAGCCCGCCGTGGCGATAATTCACGTTCAACTCCTCCAGACCATAGACATAGTGAGTCAGCCCAGCCATAGTGCGGCTGTTGAGGCTTAGACCCTCGCCTACGGGACGGATGGTCTTGATGTGGATGACGGCCTTAACCGTGGCATCGTACTTGGCACCGGGCGTCATCACCACTTCCACGTCCTTGATTTGGTCGCTGCTCAGTTGGTCGAGTTCACTTTGGCTGCGCATCTGCCGTCCGTTGATATAGATGAGCGGAGCACCACGGCCAAGTACCTCAACGCTGCCGTGGTTGTTGATGACGCCGGGTATCTTGCCCAGAACATCGCTCGCGGTTCCTGTCTTTGAGAGATAACTGCCCTCCACAGTAGTAACCAGTGCATCGTCTTTCATTTTTACCAAAGGCCGTGAGCCTTTCACCACCACCTCGCCCAGCATCTGCGTGTCGGGCTGCATCTGAATGTCGCCCACGCTGCCCTGCCATGCGTCGATATACCTTATTATATATCCCACGCTTGACACTTTCAGCAGACCGTCTTGCATGTAGGTGCTGATGCTGAATGTTCCGTCGTCCTTGGTCATGGCTCCTGCGACGAAAGCCGAATCAGAACGGTTGACAAGCACGACGTTGGCAAATGGCATCGGCTGGGACTGCTCGTCAATCACCCGTCCACTGATACCCTGTGCAATCGAGGCTATCGCCACAAGGCACATCACTGAAAATAATACTAACCTTTTCATAATCCTTGCGATTTTATTACGTTTGACATTTTTTACTCGTTTGACGAACTTTTTCATCGCAAAGGTTGCAAGAGTTTCCGAAACATCCACTACCCAAATGGGTAATTCTGCATCGCGGGGATGAAAAATTACCCATTTGGGTAACAAAAGATGTTAAAATCGGGGGAATGGTGGGGTCGTGGGGCTTACAAAAGACCGTAATTGGTGGCAAAGGCGATGGCCTCGGTGATGTTGGCGACGTCGAGTTTCTCGAAAAGTTGGCGGCGGTAGAACTTCACCGTGTCGAACGAGCGGCAGATGTGGTCGCTGATCTCCTTCATGGTGTAGCCCTGTGCCGAAA
>JAFPZD010000239.1 GCA_017417465.1 Prevotella sp.
CCAGTGTTTCGCGGATGTTCCTCCAATGGTAGAGTCAGGCTGTTTGCGGAGCTATTTTCATCATATTTCAATTTACACTGGCCCTAACGGGCCATCGGGCTGGCACAAGGCCTGCCCCTACACTGGCGGCCATCAATCCACCGACTGGTTATCAATCCGTTTACAACTACTTACCCCAACAGTATGCCCTACACCCAGCCCGCAAAACCACGCCAACTCCTCCATTCAAGGACATAAGCCCCAAGTTTATCATCTGCTGACGAAGGTCAGCAAATCTGCTGACGAAGGTCGGCAAATCTGCTGACGAAGGTCGGCAAATCTGCTGACGAAGGTCAGCAAATCAAACATCTCTATATCAATCAATTACACAACCATCTTTTTTTACCTCAATTCGATCAATAGAACTACACACAAGACACCTCCCAGAACTTGATTATTGTTACCTGATAAAGGATAAAAAATCTACATGTTAGGGGAGGGTGTTTTCGCTAATGACCAATTCCATAATCATTCAACAAAAGCTCGCATTCGTTTCATTACCATATAATACACACAATGCCCCGCCGAGCAAAACTCAACGGGGCACTGCCATGCAAACGTGAAATGTTGTGGCAAGTCGGGGTGACGGAGAACCCTTCACTGTAATCTGCTGCATCACAGCGACATACAGCAAAAGTGAAGGATATTATTCACTTACCACACCTGCCATAATATTAGTTATAGCTACGATATTACCTATTTGGAGGCTGTGGAACACTTCATTGTCACATCATGATAGGAAAAACCACGCCTTCGTATGGACGACGTGTTACATGAGATACAAAACAGTTAGTTTTCCGTAACGCCACTTGAGCGGAACGTAACGACCTTGTCGATGCCGGGCTCCAGCTGGGCATCGATGTGACGGAGGGTGGCGCCGTGAACGTCGTCGAGGACTACGGCGGGACGGAACTCGGGACGCTCGTAGCTGAAGGACACGTCGCTGACATGGAGGCCCTCAACATGACGGGCATAGAGGCCATAGGCGGGCGTCTGGCCGGCGAACTTCGGTTCGGGATAGTTGGTGCCCTGCTCGCGGTAGTCCTTGTTCACGAGGTCGGCGCTGCCGCCGCCACGGAACTGCAGGCGGATATTGGAGAGCCATACGTTGCGGACAGGCTCCTCGGGCAGTCCGGTAACGATGATGCTGCAGAGCGAGTCGCAGTCGTCGGCGACGACATTGCTGATCTGTATGTCGCGTGCCGACGATGGTCGCGTCACCTCCTTCGGTCCACGATTACGACAGCCCGTCGTGATGTAGATAGGATAGTGGTGGACATGACTCATCGTGATGTTCGAGACGACGATGTTCTCCATACGCCCCTGGTCGACCTCCTCAAAGGCGAGACCCGACGAGTACATGAATGTACAGTTGGTGAGGGCAATGTTGCGGTAGCCGCCGTTTGACTCCGTCCCCAGCTTGAAGCGCCCGCAGACCCAGCCGACAGGTTCAGGCACGTAAGTGCCATCGAGCAGTGTGCCACACTTGTAGCCCGTGATGTTACAATTCGAGATGGCGATATGCTCGCAGAGCACCGGCTGCTTCAGGGCGTACGACGACTTGAGCACCAGCGCGTCGTCGTGAGGCGTGTTGATGCGGCAGTTCGTGATGGTCATATACTTACAGCAGTCGATGTCGAAGCCGTCACGGTTGGTGTCGATGGTGACATTGTCGATGGTCGACAGGTCGCAGCCAGTCATGATGATGGCGAAGTGCCCACCTCGATAGATGGTGATATCGCGGATGGTGACCTGCCGACACAGTTTCAGGGCGACAGCCTTGTCGCCCGTGCCGATGCTGCCCCCCTGCACGTTGCCGGCATGCTCGGTGTCCTTGCGCGTCAGACCTTCGCCGTCGATCATGCCGTGGCCGGTGATTGAGACGTTTGTCTGCCCCTCGGCCCAGATCAGTGAGTTGTGGAAGTAGGTATGCCCACCGTCCTGATACTCAGGGAATCCGCCGAACGACTCACTCTCATCATAGGCCTTCATCGATGCCGGGGCAGCGAGGATGGTGCAGCCGGCTGACAGATGGAGGTCGATGTTGCTCTTCAGGCGGATGCTGCCACTGAGGTAGGTTCCTGCGGGCAGCAGCACCTGTCCTCCCCCACCCTCTGCTGCCGCTTCAATGGCCGCGTTGATGGCCGGCGAATCGAGCGTCTGTCCGTCGCCCTTGGCGCCAAAGTTCTTCACGTTGTAGACGCTGTCGGCCATGGCCGTCATTGTGCACAGTGTCAGCAGAAAGTAGATAAGCAGTCGTTTCATGCGTGTTTCCAAAATCGATAGGTGATGTCCTCAAACGTCCCGTCAGGATTCCGACGATAGAGGCGCTGGTTGGTTGTGGGTTGCTTCAGGGGGCCGAGGTGGCGAATGAAGGGCCCAATCTTAATGTAGTCAAAGTCCTGACGGTTGATGCCTGCTGGGATGCGTATGCGCCCGCTATACCAGGCCACGCGCAGCTTCGGATAGCTCGCGTGGACATACTTAGCCAGACTGTTGACGCCCTCAGGGTCGGCATCGCCACCCATGAATGCCACACACGACACCTCGCCCTCGTATTTTGCAATGAGCTTGTCGAGGGCGGTGGTGTCGAGTGGTTCACCGATGTCTTCCCACAAATACTGGCTATGACATCCCGGGCACCTGCAAGGGCAGCTCGAGATGTTGATAGCCAGGGAGACCTCGTCAGGAATCTCCTGAAAGACAATATCGGTATTGACGAATTTCACTCCTAACTCCTAACTCCTAACTCCTACCTCACTAGGCAGTTGCGTAGTAGCGGCGTGCTGCCTCTTCCTGACGTGCCTGCGAGAAGTTAGAGACGCGCTTGAGGTAGCCGATGATGCGGGTCATGTAGTCGATATTCTTCGAGTGGCAGTGCGGGCACTCCTTGAGATAGCGCTTGTCGATGTGTCCACAGTCGTTGCAGACGGTGTTGGGGATGTTGAACGTGAAGTAGTTGCATCCCTCCTTTGCGGCTACCTGGAGGAGCTTCATGTACTGCTCCTTCGAGAGGTGCTCTGACAGGTTCATGTGCAGGGCGGAGCCGCCGGTGAGGTGCTCGATGTAGGGGGCGCCGTGCAGCTTGAACTTGTCGAGAATGGTCAGCGAGTCGTCCTCGACGACATAGAAGTAGGAGTTGTAGCAGTCGCGGGGCACGAAGTAGCCATCCTCGCGGTCCCACTTGGCGTGCTTCACACCGACGTTCTCGGCGGGAATCATCTCGCAGTTGAACATCACGTCCTTCGAGCGGTACTGGCGGTTGTACTTCTCGATAAGCCCGAGGATGCCCTGCACGAAGTGCATGTAATCATCGTTAGGCGTAATCTTCAGACCCATGAACTCGGCAGCCTCCACAAGGCCGTTGATGCCGATAGTGAGGTACTGGCGACCGATGTTGATGTAGCCGGCATCGAACAGTGGCAGCATGCCGTGCTCCTGCAGCTCCTTGAGGTTCTCGTTGTAGGCGAGTTGCACCTTGTGGCAGAGGTCGATGACTTCGCTGAGGTAGTCCAGATAGGGAATCTTGTGGTTGACGGCATACTGGACGCAGCGGTTCAGGTTGATGGTGAGCACCGACTTCGAACCCGTGGAGACGCCACCAGCGCCAAGGGTATAAGAAAAACCATTGTCGGTAATCTCGTTGCGCAGGCGGCAGCACGACGACAGCGAGTCGGCGTTGTCGCTCATGTAAGTGAAGAACGAGTGCCCCTCGGCGTACATCTCGGCCGTAAACTCGCCCCACTCCTTGTCCAGGCAGTGGCCGTCCTTGTCGGTCAGCAGCGCCATCGTCTCTACGGGGAAGGTGAGCATCGTCTTCGTGCGCTCGTTGTTGAACCACTTCATGAAGCGCTTCTGCAACCACGAGAGTCCTGGCCAGTCGGGCTTCTCGCCATTGGGGAAGTAGAACTCGCCGAAGATGCTCTCGAAGTAGTAGCGGTCGTAGTAGGCCACGTTCCAGAAGACGGCCTGATAGTTACGGGCACCGGTGGGCTGGTTCAGCGTGTAGACTATCTGCTCGAAGCAGTCGGTGATGACCTTGTCGATGTTGCGCCGCTTCAGGCTCAGGTCGACCACCTCGTCGGCACGCTGGTAGTAGTCCTTACCATACTCGAGACCGAGGAAATAGTTCATGTACATCAGGAACTCAGGCGTGGCGCAGGCACCGCTGAGCATCGAGCTGACCATGAAGACCATGTTGGCGAAACCACCGCAGAACGACTTCAGGTTGGTGGGCGCCGTCGAGTTACCACCGATCGACTGCGTGCCGCCGATGAGCCAGGGGTACATCGTGATCGAGGCGCAGTAGTTGGCCAGCGACGTCTCGTCGTTCTTATATATAAAGTGGTGTGTCAGCAGGTCGATGTACTTGTCGGCCAACTGCTTGTCGTACATCTTCTTGATGCGGTCGGTCAGCAGGCGGCGGTTCAGGCGGATGAAGTTCGACTTGGGCAGCTCGCCGATGAGCGTGGCGATGTTCTTGTGCTCAACATTGGCGTTGGCGTCGTACTTCGAACCCGTGGCAGGGTTCACCGACTCCATGTAGTCGGCAAGGAACTGCATCTTCTGCAGCGTCTCGCGGTCCTCGGTGTGCTGCTGCCGATAGAGCATAAACGACTTGGCAGCCTTGAAGTGACCCTCGCGCATCAGCGCCTCCTCCACCTGGTTCTGGATGTCCTCGACGGTGATGTCGTCGTGCATATCCAAGTGGCTGAGAATCTTGGAGATAGATCCAAGGTCGATGGGTTGTTCAACACTTTCGAACGCCTTCATGATGGCGTTCATGATTTTGTCTAGTGAGAAGCGGTCTTTTGAGCCATCCCGCTTTGTGATGGTAAAGTTTTTGATTTCCATTTATTTGTTTGGTTCTTAGAGGCTTATTGTCTATCCTGGTTAGTCGGTCCTGTAACGAAACTTTACCGTTTTGGAAAACTTTCCCATTTTCCCCTTCCGAAAAGTTTCCCGTTTTGGAAAACCGAATCGGGTGCAAAGGTACGAAAACTTTCTGTAACCTGCAAACTTTCCGGGCCTTTTAACCTGTTAAAGGTAGTTAACGCCCAAAAACCGTAGATGCTTTCTGCTGCTAAGTCGCAGAAAAGTCGTATCTTTGCAGGCGTTTTCCAAAAACACAACGTTACTAACAACATGTACAAACCTGAATTCCAGAAGCGCGAGGTCATCGTCTTCCGCCAGTTTCAGCGGAAGGGATGGTCGCTCTTTGCCTGTCTGGGGCGCGAAGTGGTCATCTCAGTGCTGAGTGTGGCCACCCTGTCGGCCACGAAAGCCGCCAACATCAGCGATGAGGTGTGGCGTGCCGACTCAGCCCAGACGACGAAGGAGATTTGGCTGGGCGACGTAGGCGTCACCGGCTCGCGTGCTCCGCTGACCCAGAGTCAGGCGGCGAGAATGGTTACTGTACTGAGCCACGACGACATTGCGCAGGCGCCAGTACAAAGTGTTAACGATTTGCTGAAGTATGCCGTCGGCGCCGATGTGCGCCAGCGCGGGCCACTTGGCTCGCAGACCGACATCTCCATCCGCGGCGGCACGCAGGAGCAAATCATCGTCCTGCTCAACGGCATCAACATCTGTGACCCGCAGACGGGGCACAACGTGATCGACCTGCCCTGCCAGCTTAGCGAGATTATCCGCGTAGAGGTGCTCGAAGGACCCGCCGGCCGTGCCTATGGCACGTCGTCGCTCGTGGGAGCCATCAACATCGTGACCCGTCCCGACCGTGAGTCGGGAGCCGACGTCACGCTCGAAGGCGGCTCGTTCGGCTATGGCAAGGCTGGCGTTCGTGCCAACCTGCGCAACGCCCGATGGAACAACCAGCTGAGCGCCAGCTACGCCCGCAGCGACGGCTACAGCCGCTCGAAGGCCGACAGGCTGAACACCGACTTCAGTGGCTCGAAGGCCTTCTATCAGGGTGGCTACGACGACGAGCACGTGCGACTCTCGTGGCACATAGGACTCGCCGACAAGGGCTGGGGCTCAGGCACGTTCTACGCCACGCCACGCTGGCAGGCCGACGAGCAGTACGAGCACACCACGAAGCTCTTCACCGCCTTACAGGCTGAGACGAAGCAGGGCGCCGTCAGGCTCCGCCCGTCGGTCTACTGGAACCAGAACCGCGACCGTTACGAGGGCTACCGTGGGCAGCCCGACGTGATGAAGTATAATTATAATAGGTGTAACGTCTACGGTGCCAACCTGAACAGTTATTTCGACTGGGCGGCAGGCCGCACGGCCTTCGGCGCCGAGATTCGCAACGAAGACCTCGTCAGTGGCAACCTCGGTGAGCCGCTGTTCAAGCCGCAGCACATCCACGGCACCGACCGCGACTACACGCTGGGCATCAACCGCACCAACACGTCGGCACACCTGGAGCACAACGTGCTGCTCGACCGCCTGACGCTCTCGGCGGGCTTCGTGGCCATGAAGAGCTCGTGGAGCGCCGCCGGGTGGAAGCTCTACCCGGGCGTTGATGTCAGCTATCGCTTCAAGGACAACTGGAAGATTTTCGCCAGCTATAACTCCTCCATGCGTCTGCCATCGTTCACTGAGATGTACTACAAACTGCAGGGCTATGCCGCCGACCCGCACCTGAAACCCGAGGAGATGCAAGCTATTGAGGCTGGCGCTCAGTACGTCTCCCCCACCCTGCAGATGAAGGCCTCTGTGTGGCATCACCACGGCCAGAACATGATTGACTGGATCATGGATACTCGTCTGGGCAACGATGCCGTCTGGCAGAGTGTCAATCACACGAAGATCAACGCCACGGGTCTGGAGGCTTCTGTGGGACTTGACCTGAAGCAACTGCTTTCACTCAACACACAGCACTCAACGCTCAACGTCTCCTACAGCTACATCACCCAGGACAAAGACCTTGAGCAGGGACTTGTGTCTCAGTATGCCTTGGAGTATTTGCGCCACAAGCTGGTGGCACGGCTGAACACCTCGCTCTGGCGGGAGCTGTCGTTAGGATTAAACTTCCGCTGGCAGGACAGAACCGGACAGTACACCACCTTCAGTGGCGATGTCTGCGACTACCGGCCCTATGCCCTACTCGATGCCCGTCTACAGTGGACGAAGCCCCGCTATACGGTATATGCTGAACTGAACAACGTGCTGGACAACCGCGACTACGTGGACTTCGGCAACGTGCCGCAGCCCGGAGCATGGCTTGTCGTGGGTTCACGCTTCCACTTCTGACCTGTTTTATTTCAGCTGCTGTATCACCGCATTTCTTTTGAGCGACATGGCGGAGAACTTAAGACGCTGAAAGTGACATGGCGGAGGACTTAAGACGCTAAAAGCGTCTTATGCCAACAGCTATATCGTAACCAATTTTTATTGCGAAAGTGCGCGAAAAACGCGAACAACGCGAAAATTTTCGCATCTTTTCGCTCTTTCGCGTATTTTCGCAATCCCAAAAATATTGGGAATGATATAGCAGTTGACCTATTTGTACAATCTTCTACACGTTTCTGGGCAACCGATGCCTACGGCAACCACTTCATTTACAAATATGTGTAGAAGGCAATCCCATGTAGGGGGCGGAGTAATTAGTCCAGATCAACTTGTATATCATTCCCAAAACTATTCCGGCGCTGAGAGGCGAGATTTGAGTTGGGAAAGGATGCACTCAGTTCTAACGCACAGGGCGCACGGAATGTTCGAAGTTGCGGCCGCTATAGTCGTCCCGGACAGCACTCCCGGAACCGAAGTTCAGGTAGTACGCGAAGTCCGGGAAACTCTTGTAGATCGTCGACGACCAGTAGTCGCCGTACGAGCCAGCGTCGTAGAGCTCGCCTTCCCAGCTGTAGCCAGCGGCGGGGAAGAATATGGTACCGCCGTTAGGCCCGGTGAACTTTCGTCCGTTCACGCCATTCTGCGTCGTCCATTCGGAAGGGCATTTATCCAACAACTCTTTTATCTGTTCATGCGACGGCGGGTTGTAGGCCTGAGCCTGGTCGAAGGTATAGCAGCCGCCATACTGCTCTGGTGTGCTCGCCCCCTCGTTGCAGCAGCGCCACTGTGTGCCGATGCCAAGGTCAATCCAGTGCGGGTGGTGGTCGTCGGGGCAGGTTAGATAGGCTTCCTCTTCGTCATCTGTGTCGATGCCCGCCATGATGTTGGTGATGGCTACGATGTCGCCGATGCCCACATCGCCATCGTGGTTCACGTCGCCCTTTTTCTGATCGAAATTCTTTGAAAGTTCCACGTTGGTGGTGGTGCCGTCAGTGTGGTGCAGCACCAGTGTCTGCGCCCTGAGACCCGTGGCCATAATTAGAAGCGCAAAGAGGATGAGTTTTCGTTTCATCATTTTTGGTGTGGTGTTTAGGGCTATTGTCAAATTGGCACCAAGGGCTATCAGTTCTAACGGATGCACTCAGTTCTAACGCACGGGGCGCACCGTGTGACCGTAGAGGCAGTAGATGCTGTTCCAGTACGCATTCTCGGAATAGAAGCGCAGGTAGTACGCGAGGCTCGGGAGACTCTCGTAGAGCGTCGACGACCAGTAGTAGCCGTTCGAGCCAGCGTTGTCGAGCTCGCCGTCCCAGCGGTTGCCAGCGGCGGGAAGGAAGATGGTACCGCCGTTAGGTCCGGTGAACTTTCGTCCGTTCACACCATTCTGCGTCGTCCATTCGGAAGGGCATTTATCCAACAACTCTTTTATCTGTTCATGCGACGGCGGGTTGTAGGCCTGAGCCTGCTCGAAGGTATAGTAGCCGCCATACTGCTCCGGTGTGCTCGCCCCCTCGTTGCAGCAGCGCCACTGTGTGCCACTGGGCAGCCCCATGTCAATCCAGTGCGGGTGGTGGTCGTTGGGGCAGGTTAGGTAGGCTTCGTCATCTGTGTCGATGCCCGCCATGATGTTGGTGATGGCTACGATGTCGCCGATGCCCACATCGCCGTCGCGGTTCACGTCGCCCTTTTTCTGATCGAAGGTAAAGTAGGAAATGTCACTGCGACTGAAGGTAAACGTAGCATCTTTCAAGGTGATGACATAGTCTGCATCTGTGACATCCATGCGGAAATTCTTTGAAAGTTCCACGTTGGTGGTGGTGCCGTCAGTGTGGTGCAGCACCAGTGTCTGCGCCCTCAGACCCGTGGCCATGATTTGAAACACGGGGCGCACGGATAGCTCGTTGTCGCGGTAGTAGTTGCCCCAGTCCGCGCCGCCCGAGCTGAAGTTCAATCCGTACGCGCTGTTCTCGTCGTAAGACGTCGACGACCAGTAGTAGCCCCAAGAGCCAACGCCGTAGAGCTCGCCACGCCCGCGGTAGCCCGCAGCGGGAAGGAAGATGGTACCGCCGTTAGGTCCGGTGAACTTTTGTCCGTACACGCCATTCTGCGTCGTCCATTCGGAAGAACAATTATCGAGCAATGCCTCTATCTGTTCACGCGACGGCGGGTTGTAGGCCTGAGCCTGGTCGAAGGTATAGTAGCCGCCACAATCCTCTGGTGTGCTCGCCCCTTCGTTGCAGCAGCGCCACTGTGTGCCGATGCCGAGGTCAATCCAGTGCGGGTGGTGGCCGTCGGGGCAGGTTAGGTAGGCTTTCTCTTCGTCATCTGTGTCGATGCCCGCCATGATGTTGGTGATGGCAACGATGTCGCCGATGCCCACATCGCCGTCGCGGTTCACGTCGCCCTTTTTCTGATAGAAGGTGAAGTAGGAAATGTCACTGAGACTGAAGGCAAACGTAACATCTTTCAAGGTGAAAACAAAGTCTGCATCTGTGACATCCATGCGGAAATGCTTTGAAAGTTCCACGTTGGAGGTGGTGCCGTCAGTGTGGTGCAGCACCAGTGTCTGCGCCCTGAGACCCGTGGCCATGATTAGAAGCGCAAAGAGGATGAGTTTTCGTTTCATCATTTTTGGTGTGGTGTTTAGGGATATTGTTAAATTGGCACTAAAGGCACTCAGTTCTAACGCACAGGGCGCGCGGATTGCTCGACGTAGCGGCCGTAGTCGCTCCAGATCGCGCCGTGCGAATCGAAGTACAACCCGTAGGCGCGGCCCTCGCCGTAAGGTGTCGACGACCAGTAGTAGCCCCAAGAACCAACGTCGTCGAGCACGCCTTCCCTGCTGTAGCCAGCGGCGGGGAAGAATATGGTACCGCCGTTAGGCCCGGTGAACTTTCGTCCGTACACGTCATTCTGCGTCGTCCATTCGGAAGAACAATTATCGAGCAATGCCTCTATCTGTTCAAGCGACGGCGGGTTGTAGGCCTGAGCCTGGTCGAAGGTATAGTGGCCGCCAGAATCCTCCGGTGTGCTCGCCCCCTCGTTGCAGCAGCGCCACTGTGTGCCGATGCCGAGGTCAATCCAGTGCGGGTGGTGGTCGTCGGGGCAGGTTAGGTAGGCTTTCTCTTCGTCATCTGTGTCGATGCCGGCCATGATGTTGGTGATGGCAACGATGTCGCCGATGCCCACATCGCCGTCGCGGTTCACGTCACCCTTTTTCTGATCGAAGGTGAAGTAGGAAATGTCACTGCGACTGAAGGCAAACGTAGCATCTTTCAAGGTGAAGACATAGTCTGCATCTGTGACATCCATGCGGAAATTCTTTGAAAGTTCCACGTTGGTGGTGGTGCCGTCAGTGTGGTGCAGCACCAGTGTCTGCGCCCTGAGACCCATGGCCATGATTAGAAGCGCAAAGAGAATGAGTTTTCGTTTCATCATTTTTGGTGTGGTGTTTAGGGAATAAGAAAAGGCGCGCCGTCGCACAATTCTCACTTCGCGGGTTAGAAATTGTGGTTATTTAATAGTCCCTCTTGGAAGCGCGGCACCTCGTGCCGACCTTAGGCTCTTCCTGTTGCTCGTTCGCATCTGTCTGGTTCTTGTCTGCTTATTGAATTTTGTTCAACTTCTACTATGTGAATAGCCCACTCCAAAATTACGATAAGATGGAGTGATGTGCCGACTCTGTTAGTTTCACTTATCAATATCGCTTGCAAAGGTAATGATTTTCAACGAGACTGACAAGAAAAAACGCGGAAACTTTATAAAATGCCAGTCCACGATTAACCGCTAATGCGACGGCAAGCGCAAAAAAGATTTAAATTATAAAGAAAGATAGAGCAAATGATAAGAATTATTTGTATCTTTGCAAGCGCAAAGGCATAACAAGCAGCATTCATTCTATTTACAATATCAATAATTAAGGTAAAACAAGATTATGACCATCAACGAATTCAACTTTGCCGGTAAGAAGGCAATCGTGCGCGTTGACTTCAACGTGCCCCTCGACGAGAACGGTAACATCACCGACGACACCCGCATCCGCGGCGCCCTGCCCACCCTGAAGAAGGTGCTGGCCGACGGCGGTGCCCTCATCATCATGTCGCACATGGGCAAGCCCAAGGGTAAGGTCAACCCGAAGCTGTCGCTCGGACAGATTCGCGAGGCCGTAGAGAAGGCCCTCGGCTGCCCCGTCAGCTTTGCCCCCGACTGCGCCAAGGCTCAGGAGCAGGCTGCTGCCCTGAAGATGGGCGAGGCCCTGCTGCTCGAGAACCTGCGCTACTATCCTGAGGAGGAAGGCAAGCCCGTGGGTATCGACAAGGCCGACCCTGCCTACGACGACGCCAAGAAGGCCATGAAGGCCAGCCAAAAGGAGTTCGCCAAGACACTGGCCTCGTATGCTGACTGCTACGTCATGGACGCCTTCGGCACCGCCCACCGCAAGCACGCCTCCACGGCCGTCATCGCCGACTACTTCGATGCCGACAACAAGATGCTCGGCCTGCTGATGGAGAAGGAAGTGAAGGCTGTCGACAACGTGCTGTCGAACATCAATCGTCCCTTCGTCGCCATCATGGGCGGCTCGAAGGTCAGCTCGAAGATTGGCATCATCGAGAACCTGCTGGGCAAGGTCGACAAGCTCATCCTCTGCGGTGGCATGACCTACACTTTCGCCAAGGCTCACGACGGCAACATCGGCAACTCCATCGTTGAGATGGACAAGCTCGACGTGGCCCTCGGCGTTGAGGAGCTGGCCAAGAAGAACGGCGTACAACTGGTGCTCGGCAGCGACTGCACAGCCACCAACGGCCTCGACTTCGGTACGATGACCGTCAAGGAGGGCGCACAGATCATCACCTGTCCCGCCAACAACGTCCCCGAAGGCTTCGAGGGCGTCGATGCTGGTCCTGAGAGCCGCAAGGCCTTCGCTGAGGCTATCGCTGGCGCCAAGACGATTCTGTGGAACGGTCCTGCCGGCGTCTTCGAGTGCGACGACTTCACAGCAGGCAGCCGCGCTATCGGCGAGGCTATCGCCAAGGCCACGGCCGAGGGTGCTTTCTCGCTCATCGGTGGCGGCGACAGCGTTGCTTGCGTGAACAAGTTCGGTCTGGCCGACCAGGTGAGCTACATCTCCACTGGCGGTGGCGCTCTGCTCGAGGCCATCGAGGGCAAGGTGCTCCCCGGCGTGGCAGCCATCAAGGGAGAGTGAGAAGTAGTGAATAGTTTATAGTGAATAGTGAGGGCTGCGCGTCGAGTCATGCGCAGCCTTCATAGTTTATAGTGATTAGTGAATAGTGAATAGTGAGGGCTGCGCAAGTTCTGCACAGCCGATGCCGTAGGCATCAGACAGTGGTAGCCAGCCATTTCAATGGCTGGTACACAGGGCTGGGGTTGCGAGCGTGCCGTAGGTACGCGACAAAGGTTGGATGCTGTCGCGTACCTA
>JAFPZD010000240.1 GCA_017417465.1 Prevotella sp.
CAACGGTTCGCGACAGGTGGTGTTCATCGACGAACTGCCTTGGATGGACACGCCGCGTTCTGGTTTCCTGACGGCCCTGGAATCATTTTGGAACGGATGGGCATGCAGCCGTCACAACCTGTGCCTGGTGGTTTGCGGTTCCGCAACATCGTGGATGCTTGACAATATCATCAATAACAAAGGTGGCCTGTATGGGCGTCTGACTTGCGAGATGAAATTGTCGCCGTTTACGCTTTTGGAATGTGAGCAGTTCTTCACGAGCAGGAAAATCGACTTGTCGCGCTACAACATCATTCAGGCATATATGATTCTCGGTGGCATACCTTTCTATCTCGACTGCTTCAACCCATCGCTCAGTCTGGCGCAGAACATCGACGCTTTGTTCTTCAATCCAAAGGCAAAACTCGGTGACGAATTTGAGCGGTTGTTCAAATCGGTTTTCGACAATGCCGAAGACTGCATGAAGATAATCCGTTGCCTGAGTAAGCGCCATGCCGGTTACCGTCGTGACGAGATAGCCCGCAGGACTGACATCAATCCCAATGGCGATTTCACCAAGATGCTGAAGGCGCTTATCGCGAGTGACTTCGTGACGAAATATTTGCCATACGGCAGTGCCAACAATGAGGAATACTACAAACTTACGGACTGCTTCTGCTGGTTCTGGCTGCATTTCAAGGAGGGAAAGGCAGTGACAGAACGTGACTACTGGATGAACCACATGAAGGAAAGCGAGATAACGTCGTGGCGGGGAATCGCCTTCGAGGAGGTCTGTCTACAGCATATCCAGCAGATTAAGATGGCCTTGCAGATAGCCGGCGTGACTTCTCATGAGTCGTCGCTGGTAGTCAGTGGTGACGATGATACTGACGGTATGCAGATAGATTTGTTAATCGACCGTGCCGACGATGTGGTCAATGTCTGTGAGATGAAGTATTCAAAGTCGGACTATGCCATCACGAAGTCTTACGCAGAGAAACTGCAAAAACGTCTCGATGCATTGGAGCATGTTCATTCCGACAAGAGATTTCATCTGACATTTGTGACCGTCAATCCGATTGAGCGAAACATCCATTCTGATATAGTTAAGTCTGCAGTGACTGCAGAAGAACTGTTCAAATAAAAAACTGAATCATGCTTCCTACTGTCCATTTCCGGACACCCGACTGTCCACTTATGGACACTTGCTTTCTGACCCACTGCTGATTATCAGGCGTTTAGCGGTTTGGCATCCTTTTTGTATCATATAGGGTGTTATGAAAGCAATGATTCTATTTATCGCCACATTCGGCTCATTGAGCGTCTCTGCACAGACGGACACCCTCCACCTCTCCCTCGACGACTGCATCGCAATGGCGAGACGCCAGAGCATCGACGCAGCCGTGGCCCTGGGCGAACTGCGGTCGGCCTACTGGCAGTGGCGCAGCTACCGGGCCGACCTGCTGCCGGAGGTGTCGCTGTCGGGCACGGCACCGTCGTGGAACCAGCGCTACAGCTCGTACCAACAGGCCGACGGCTCGCTGTCGTTCGTGCGCAACAACTACCTCGGACTGGACGGCGCACTGCACATCACACAGAAACTGTGGCCCACGGGCGG
>JAFPZD010000241.1 GCA_017417465.1 Prevotella sp.
CGACATCTCGCGCTGCATCTTCTGGCCGGATGTCGCCCACCCCGTGAACATAGGCTCACACGGCGACGACCGCGCCCCGAAGGGTGAGCTGCTCAGCGGCGTGCGCATCCACGACTGCGACATCCTCTACGGTCGCGAGCAGGGACTGCTGGCCATCCAGTGCGGCGACCAAAACACCATTCAAGACGTGCGCTTCGACAGCATTCGCATCGAGGGCGTGCAGCGAGGCCGCATCTTCGACCTGCGTGTGTTGTTCAGCGAGAAGTACAACCGCGCGCCGGGAGAGCTCATCGACGACATTCACTTCGACCATATCACCGTTGATGCCGACACCCCCGACGAGAACCTGATGCCCTCGCGTGTCGACGACTACGACCCCGCCCGCCGCGTCCGCAACTTCACCATCGGCGACGTGCGCATCGGCTCCCGACACTTCGATCCCGAACGCGACATCGTCCGCACGATGACACATGACAGTATTTTTGAAAATAAATAAAACCATCATGAAACAACTGCTCCTCACCCTCGCCCTGCTGGCCGTGCAACTCGCCAGCGCCCAAACTACCGACTACGACACCAACCGCGGATTCATTCATCCCGGCGGGCTCCACACGCAGGCCGACTTCGACCGCGTGAAGGCACAACTCGAAGCCGGCAACCCCACCGTGAAGGAAGCCTATCGGGTGCTCACCTCGGCTGCTTACTCGCAGTCGGGCGTGCAGACATATCCCGTGGATGTCATCGTACGCGGAGGCGGTTCGGGCGAAAACTACATGAATGCCTGCCGCGGAGCCGCTATGGCCTATCAGAACGCGCTGCGCTGGAAGATTGCCGGCACGAAGGCGAACGCCAATGCCGCCGTACGCATCCTCATGGCGTGGGCGAACACCACGAAGGACATCAGCGGCGACTCGAACTATGCTCTCGCCAGCGGCCTCTACGGCTATCAGTTTGCGCAGGCTGCCGAGCTCATGCGCGACTACGAAGGTTGGGAGCGGGAGGACTTCGAACTGTTCAAGCGCTGGATGCTGCAAGTGTGGTATCCGAAAGCGCTGGGCTTCTTGCGCGGCCGTAACGGCACGTGGGAGAATCAAGGCAAGTGGTGGCAGGCACCGGGACACTATTGGTCGAACTGGGGACTGTGCAATGCGCTCTGCGTGGCGATGATTGGCATCCTCTGCGACGATGTGTTCATCTATAACCAGGCGATGTCGTACTTCAAATACGACCAATGTGGCACGTTCCGCGAGAACCGCACCGACGTACCCATCAAGAACGACGGCCTCACGGAGTTTCTGGGAAATCTCGTCGTGACGATGGTCAACAGCGACCTAGAGACGGGCGCCTACGGCTATCTCGGGCAGATGAACGAGAGCGGACGCGACACGGGCCACTCGGCAATGGCGCTCGGACTCGCAGTGGATATGGCGAAGGTGGGATGGAATCAGGGCGACGATCTTTTTGCCTATATGAACCACCGACTGGCAGCCGGCATCGAATATGTGGCGGCACAGACACAGAGCGTTGCCAACCTGCCCTGGACGAACTATCAGTATGGCAGCAGCGGCTACTACTATAGCGACTCGCGAGCCTATGTGATGGAAGGTCCGGCGCTCGGAGCCCAGAACCGACCGTACTGGGGCACCGTCATCGGCATCTACGAGGGCGTGAAGGGTGTGCCGATGCCGTTCTCGGAGAAAGCTTATCAGAGCATGGGTATCGATGGTGGCGGGCTGGGTAGCACCAGCGGCGGCTACGACCACCTGGGCTATAGCGTGCTCATGAACACCCGCGACGTTCAGCTTTGTCCCGCCGACCAGGTGCCCACGGAGCTCACGCCGAAGATGGAGTACAGCGGGGCGGTTTCCTCTAGTCTCATCCCAAGCGTAGGTCAGGAGCGCACACGCAAACTCGTCGACGGTCAGACCATCTATCACAATGAGTTGGGTGGACTGGTGAACACCTTCCAAATCAATAACAACACCACCGTACCGAAGGGTCAGACGCTGAAACTCATGCCGCAGTTGCCCGAAGGCGAGGAGGATACCGGTCGGTGGACGTGGAACACAGGCGAAACCACACGCGACATCACCGTCAGCACCGACCGCAGCTACATCTATCGTGTCACCTACACGAACAAAAACGGCATTGAGAGCCAGCAGGCATTCCCCATCGCTGTTGCCGGCGACTGCGTGCCCGATATGCTTACGCCCCGTATCACCTATGCCGACAAGACCACCGAGGCGACGAAGGTCGATGTGCTCTACGGCAAGAGCGTCACCCTCGCCGCCATTCCCTCAGTTGGATGGGGCACCTATAAGTGGAGCACGGGCGCTACAACGGAGAGCATCACCCGCTCCATCACCGCCGACACGAAGATCACCGTAGACTTCAAGAGCCAAGGGGGTGCCGTCAGCAGTCAGGCGTTCGACATCCGGATGATTGCCGCCGAGCCCTGGGCCACCGTCGGCAGCAGTACGGTGACGAAGGTGGATAGCATCGATGGACTACCCACCGTGCAGGTTATCGGCACGGAAGGCGGCACCGTCGTCCTCGGTCTGAACCTGCCGACCGCGGTGAAACCTGCCGACGTCGCCTGGAGCAATGGGGCGACGGGTAGCACAATCACCATCGAGGGGCTGCAGTCGTCGGGCTTGTATACCGCTACCTTCACCCTGCGCAATGTGGAGTACACCTTCCGTTTCGATGTGCTGGTACGCCCCGCGGGTGCCTCATACATAGAGCCAGGACCTTATCTCATTCGCCATATCGACAGCGACACCTATCTCACCGCACATGAGCAGAACTGCTATGCCACCTTCGAACCCCGTAGCGAGGGCGACGAGGCGCAAGTGTGGTTCGTTGAGCGGTCGGAGGTTCCCAAATACAGATTCCTGAGCACGGCAATGGCCGACAGCCTCCATCTGAGTTCAATTGCCAAGATGTCGACGGCATCGAATTATCCCTTCACCATTATTCAGGCACTGGGTACCGACCTCGTTGCCATCCATACCGGCACGAGTAGCTCGCCAAGGTTCTGGGATGTCGTCAGCGACGGCTCCATCGCCACCGACGCTGCCCGTGTGCTCGCCGCCTTCCCCTTCCAGCTACTCCCCACCGAGTCGACGGGCGTGAGAGAAATCATCGCGACAACACCCGATGTCGGCAACGCCGCCATCTATGACTTCTCGGGCCGCAAGCTCCCCTCCCTCCAAGACAAGGCTGCGGGCAAGTCGTCTACCCTCCCCCACTCCTCCACATCACACCTGAAAAAAGGCCTCTACATCGTGGGCGGTCGGAAGGTCGTCGTCAAATAGACACAAAGGACGCTGAAAGCGTCGCCTCTGAGTTCGGAATAGAATACGATGAGAGGTATATCTAATGGGCGACTCTTTCGGAGTCGATAGATGACATATGACGTAAATCTACCGTAGGTGCGCCTTTGGCGTACCCACGGCTACTGAAAGGGTGACCGCGTTGCGGTCATTCTGCGTGATTTCCCTATTCATGATTGTATAAGTGAGCCCTTTCCTCTAAAGAAAACTTAATTTCTTGCGGTGTGTGTGGCATAATTGAAGGATTTTGCCTAAATTTGCAGTGTAGAAGAAGAAAAGACTGACAGTTATGACAAACGGAAAGATTCTTTGGGTAGATGACGAGATAGAACTGCTGAAGGCTCACATCCTCTTCCTCGAGAAGAAAGGCTATGAGGTGGTGACGGTGTCGAATGGTACCGATGCCATCGAGGAATGTCAGCAGCAGTCGTTCGACTTGGTGATGCTCGACGAGATGATGCCGGGCCTGACGGGCTTGGAGACGCTGCAGCGCATCAAGCAGATCACGCCGGCAACGCCTGTGGTGATGTGCACAAAGAGCGAGGAGGAGAACATCATGGACCAGGCCATCGGCTCGAAGATTGCCGACTACCTCATCAAGCCCGTGAACCCGATGCAGATTCTGCTTACGCTGAAGAAGAACATCCACAAGCGCGAAATCGTCACCGAGGTGACGCAGACGGGCTATCAGCAGAACTTCATGGATATCGCGATGCAGATACAGGAGTGCCGCACGTTCGACGACTGGGTGGAGGTGTATCGCCGACTGGTGCATTGGGAGCTGGAGCTGAGCTCTGCCGACAGTTCGATGACCGAGATTCTCTCCACACAGAAGGAGGAGGCCAACATAGGCTTTGCGAAGTTCGTGAAGCAGAACTACCTGGAGTGGGTGGCTACCACGCCCCTTCCTCAAGGCGAGGGTGTGCCACTGATGTCGCCCGACGTGTTCAAGCGCCGCGTGTTCCCCATGCTCGACGAGGGCGAGAAGGTGTTCCTGATTGTCATCGACAACTTCCGCTACGACCAATGGCGCATGATTGCGCAGGAGATTGGCGACCTGTTTGAGGCACA
>JAFPZD010000242.1 GCA_017417465.1 Prevotella sp.
AACTATTCAAATTTAGTTTATACAAATCATCCTTTTTCCAACAACGAATTTGACGAATGAAACGAATTGCTGCGCGTTGTAATTCGTTTAATTCGTTTAATTCGTAGTTTTTATAAAATAATTGTGTTCATCTACTTATTATTATTCAATCTTTTTCGTAAATGTTGACGTGGTTCTCTTTCAGCCAGTTCTCTAAGAAGAACAGGTAGTAGTCGGGCGTGCCGGGCAGCGGGCTCTTCTGCATCGCACGCTTTGCTGTCATCGGCTCTGAGAAGTCGGTGTTCGTTGCCCGTGCCGGGGCTTCCTCTTCAGTGAGGTAAGTGTAGATTTCCGCGATTTCCTCTAACGACAGTCCGCTGTCGTCGGCAATCTGCAGCAGTTCGACAGATGTAAGATTCAGTGGCTTCAGCTTCTCGTCGAGCGATGCGAGCAGGTCGAAGATCCCGCCCAGACCGCCGCCACTGCCGCCGTCACCCGAGCTGGCTAAGCGCTCCTGCACGATACCTTTCACGTCGATGCCCGCTGCCTCTAACTTCTTGATGATCTGCATCACCGAGAAGTCTTTCACGAGGTCGGAATAGTGGGTGTTCAGCTCGCCGTCGTAGTAGAGCACCGGCAGGGCTGCCAGCGTGGCTGCGAGGTTCAGGTAATAGACGAGGCCTCCCACCGTGACGTGGTCGGTAGAGTTGATGACGAAGTTGGTTTGCAAGTGTGTCTTTTCCGGAATGATGCTTTTATCGAAGAGTGGGCTGCTGTCGCCTAAATCCTCGTAATAATGGTAGGCGAGGAAGTTGGCGAAGGCACGGCAACTGCTGGCTGGCACGATGTTGTCCTTGATGACACTCGTCACATAGTAGTTCTGCAGTGTGTCGGGTTCCCAATCGTTCTCTAAGGCCACCTTCTGCATGGCTTTCTTCAACTTCTTGTAAACAGGTGAATCGGAGCGGTAGAGCGTATCCTTCAAAACTTCTGCGAGGGTCAAGCCCTTGAGTGAATCATTAGCCTCGGCCGTGGTGTATTTTCCACTTTGGAACCACTCCTCGAAGTTTGAGGCCAGCGGTTCGTTCATCATACTGGGCAGGTCAAGGCCCAGATCGGCGTGTTTGTTATAAGAGTCGAGAATCATCAGCACTCCGAAAAGGGCGGTGGAGGGGTCGTCTTTCCTCTCAATATAGGTGTTGAAAGCATCCACCATGTCGAAGGGGAAGCCTCCCACCAGCGTCTTGTCGAAGAATATCTGGTCACTGTAATACATATCGCGCAACTTCTGCGTGGCGATGGCATCGTACCCGCCGGAAGAATAGCCGACATTGACCAGGAAGCGCCCCTGGCTGATGCCCCTTTGGTCAAGCAGCTTGCGGGCAGCCAGCAGACAGTCGATGCTGGCCTGGCCGTTGGCTGTGCCATAGCAGAAGTACTGGCCCTGGCCTTCCGTAATGCCGAAGCCGTAGAAGTCGCTGCACACGACAATGTAGTTGGGGAGCAGAGGGTTGGCTATGGCTAAGTCCTCGCCCTCGGCATTACCGCGTGTAGGGGCACCGTCGTAACTGAGCTGTGTGAAATGATTGTTGAGCACTATGCCGTCGACGGGTTGCTCGCCCGAATAGAGGTCGGCGGGAATGGCCACATAGCCGCTCAACTCCACGGGATTGCCTTTAAGGTCTTTCGACGGATAGGCAATGTCGATGCGGTGGATAGGGCGGCTGTAGAGGTTGATGCCCTGGAAGCCGAAATGCCATACAGTATCGATTTCGTTAATCACGCGCACATCGGTTTCGGTTGTTTGTGCGGTGACGGTGGTGGTGAAGGCTGTGGCTGCCAATAGTAGCTGAGCAGCAAGCCATTGCTTTGTTGCGTTTCTTCTCATGATGTATAAGTGATTTTAATGATGTTGACGCTGCTGGGCATTGACAGGAATGTCTTGCGTAATTTCTCCGCAAAATTACTACTTTTTTTTTAAGATAAAAAAAAGAAATGGCAAAAAAAACAGATTCTCTGCGCAAAAAAGATTTCTCTGCGCAGAAAATCTGCTTTTTGTGTCGTTATTTCGACGAACGACAGGTTATTTCATAGTAGCACCGCCAATGCCGGCATCGCGGCCGTTCCAACGGTTCATGATGGTTGCGAAGCTTTCTGCATCAATGCCAAAGCTGGCAATAACGCTCAGGCTGCCGTTAGAGGCGAGTTCTGAACGGTCGTTGCTATTGCCGCTGATGCGCTTAGCTGTAGAAATGACACAGGGCTGTACCACGCTGACGTCGCTTGTGGGAGTGGCGTAGTCGTTACGGACCACGATGGTGCCCTTGTAGGAGAACGACTTGCCAGCAGGCACACGCAGTGTGATATTGCGCACGATGATGTTGTCGAGGATAGTCACATAATCAGGTTTGCCGCGATAGGCGCTGGTGGCGTTCTTATAGATGTCCATAGCATCCTCGCTGATGTTCTGGCTCTGGTCGCCTTCCTTGACATACATGGTCTCGCTCTTGCCATCGGCATCGGAGTAATCGACCTTCAGCTGCATATAGGGTGCAGAGCAGCGGGGCAGCACAGCCGAAAGGGTTACTTCGTAGGTGTTGCTGCTTGATGATGGTGAGTCGTCGTCATCGTCATCTCCACATGCGGTAAATACAGTTGTCATGGTGCCGCAGAGAAGGATGGCGGCGAGCATCCACAAGAAATTCTTTTTCATTTTGTTTGGTTGTTTATAAAATTTGGGTTTCACATTTGCTTCACTTTCAGAAGTAAGAGTCGTAAGGAGTAGAGGACTTCTCAACTCCTTACTCCCCAGCTCCTTACTCCTTATTATTTATTAATAACCTTCTTTCCGTCTTGTATGTAGATGCCCTTTTCGGGTGCCGTACCGAGTTTGCGACCCTGCAGGTCGAACAACACGCTACTTGACGACTTCCTGTCTGCGAACTGACTGTCGCTGATGCCTACCGTATCCTCCGACTTCAACAGAACAGGCGTGAAGTCAGCGGAATACTGCAAATTCCCGTCGAATTCAACGGTAACACGCACGTATAAATTTATCTGGTTGGCGTCGCCAAAGAGATCGTCGGTCACATTGTCAAAATTCATCACCAGCTGGTCGCTGCGCAGAAGCGGTTCTACGGCAAGGTTCTGGTCGGCAATCAACAGAGAGTCTTTGAACAATATATCTCCTTTGGCTGTGATTTGATAGCGGATGCGCACAGTGGGAATCGTGTCAGGGGCAGTGGTATGGATGTACGGATAGCCGTAGTCTAACGAGAGGTAAGCGGTCAGCTCCTTGTCAGTGCCCATCTGGTACTTCTCTTTATCGATGGTCGCTTTAGCGCGAAGGGTATCGGCAACCTGGAAATGTCTGTTGCGAAGACTCATGTCACCCAGTGCCTCTTTCTCCCAGTCGGTCTTGACCTCAAAGAAATACTCGCCGAGGGCGGGTTTCTCCTTGAAGATTTTCAGCGTGTCGATGGCTGCCAGCCGCGGCTGCTTGGAGTTGTCGAGGGTCAAAGCCATCTCGCCCTTGTCGATTTCTACCCTTTCCTTGCTGTTGGGAGCCTGATACTGGAGTGTCCATTCGGCCTTCTCCTGACCCGTCAGACGTGAATGGTCGTAGGGATAGCCCGTATTGAACAGTACCTGGCCGTCCAGGTTGCTACCGATCTTCAACGGCTTTATGTCGTTAATGCGCACGCTGGGTTCATCGACCAAGGTGAGATCGGTGGTTTTCTTAAAGTTCATCCAGGGTATGCCGCGCTCGAATACATATTCGCCGCCCCGCTCCACGAAAGACTTCAGGGATAAAATTAAGAAGTCGGCATCCTGGTCGGCAATGTATTCCAAGGCAGTACTTGCATCATCTGTTTTTTCTGTCACCAATTCACCGTAGCAGTTCTTCAGCCGGATATACATTTCCACATATTCAGGGACGTCGTAACGTTTCTCCGCACGATGGGTGAAGAGGGTGAACTGTGCCATCTGCATACCTGCATGAAGTTCTTTTTTATCCCAAGGAACAGGCGCGTAGTCCTTATCGACAATGTGCTCAGTGTAGATTGTGTCCATGGAAGCCAGATACTTCATCATGTCGGGGTCAAAGGTTTGTGCATTCACCCCTTGGGCAGCGCATAGCGTCAGGGCCATGGCCATTTGTTTGATAGTTCTTTTTTTTATCATTTTTTTAATAATTGTGTATGTAACATTACATTTGTGAGTTTTTTGCACATTTTCTCGGCAAAGGTACTACTTTTTTATTATATAATTTGTATGATAGCCGAAAAGCTGTCAGACTTGTTGTGCAGAAATGTTCACTTTGCGCAGAAACGCCGTTTTTTCGCAATATTCTTCCTCCAGTCGCGTTCAAAAAGGGTGCTCTTCTGCAGATCAGACGGCTGTATCAAACCGCGCTGAACCGTGTCTAACCCAAACCGCGTTTAACCGTGTTCAACCGTGTCAAACCGTGGCCATTTCAAACCGTGTTCAACCGTGTCAAACCGTGGCCATATCCAACCGTGGCTAACCCAAACCGTGTTCAACCGTGTCAAACCGTGGCCATTTCCAACCGTAGCTTGCGGTCACATGGTCACAGCTGTGACCATGTGACCGTGTGACCCGTTGCCTATACTGACGGAGTAATTATTCAATACGTAAATACTTGTTATTCAGCTTAATAAATAAAATCGAGTTCCTGCCCACTCTCTCTGCGGTCACATGGTCACAGCTGTGACCATGTGACCGTGTGACCGTGTGACCGTGTGACCATGTGTCGATGGAGAAGCCTTTGGCCGAGAGGTGGTGCACAAGTTCCAAACAGGGAGAGAACCATAGACAAAGAGGGAGAAAGCCGCGCTCAACCCTCGTTTGCCTATACGCAAACGGTTGTGTGCCTATACCCAAACGACCGTGCACCTTTACGCAATTTGAAACGCATTCCAGGCCAATGAACCTTCAAAGGGAGTGGTTCAGTCTGCGGTCGCCTTTTCTCGTCAAACCTCCGTGTAGAGGGGTGGGCCTTCGTTCCGTCATACTCCAACTACTCCTCGTCGTCCCATCCGCCTCGGCGGGAGTTGGCACCACCTTCATCCCAGCCGCCAGGGGGCGTGTCGTCAATGAACTTTCCTTGTGTGGTAGTGCCCTGTAGCAGCTGCGCCTGGTGTTGCAGTCGGACGATGTGCAGGGTGGGGGGCTGATACGTTTTTTTCATTGCTGTATTTGTTTTTTTAGTGATACGAATCTGTTTTTAGCGTACGAACTTGCGACCGTTCTTGATGACGATGCCTTTTGCGTTACCGTTGATGCGGCGACCGCTGAGGTCGAAGTATTGCTCGGTGCCGTCGCGGTCGATGGTGCGGACGACGGGCTCAATGGCGGTTGTCTCACTGCCTTCGTTGGGGTTGTCGCTGCTGCTGAATATCATGGCGAGGCTGCGGGCACTGTTGGGTGTAGTGGCCTGGAAGTAGGCACGGAAGGGACCGACGTAGGCACGCGGCTCGGCGCTGGGCACCTTGTGCCACCAGCCGTCGCTCTGCAGGATGTAGGCGGGCTTCTGGGCGTCAAAGAGCGTGGCGTTGGGAATGGTGGCGGTGCTGCCCTTGAACTGGTAGGAGGCGCCGTCGATGACGGTGGTGCCTGCTGTCTGGTGCTGTGCCACGCTGCCGCCCTGACCGTTGACGTAGGCTTCGCCGCTGCCCACTACTATGTAATAAGGTGTAAAGGCTGCCATCTGTCCGCCTTGCACCTCGCTGAAGGTGACGGTGGTCACACCCTCTACGTATTCAATCACCGACGGGGCATAGACCTTGGCTTGGCTGTTCTCTTCGACGTTGAGTGTCCAGGCGAAGGGCAGGCATACGGTGTAGCCCTTGTCTTCGTAGCCCTCGGTCGTGATGTGGGCCCTGAAGGTGCGGTCGTAGCTGCTGCTGGGGAACGTGAACGCCACCTTCGGGTCGAAGTCCATGCCGTCGGTGAGCACCAGCTCTGTACCCAAGTTGCCGATGACCACGTTCTTCTCGCTGTTGGCATTATGACTTCTGTTGGCAGGCAGGTAGATGATGGTCTGTTCGGACAGACCAGCGAAGGGGAGCTTAGTATAAATCACACGCTCACGAGCTGTCGGATTACGTCTCACTGTCACGCCGGCACTGAGCAAGCCTCCCTGCTCCCAGTCATTGCACTGGCTGAAATCAACGTAGCGCAGGTTGTCGCAGCCGATGAACAGGTCGTTGTAGGAACTGACCATAGTGGAGGGGAAGGTGATGCCTGTCAGCTGGGTGCAGTAGGCGAAAGCGTTGGCATAGACATAACCCACGCCTGCAGGCACGGTGTAGTCGCCCTTGGTGGTACCCTTCGCGGCACAGACGTAGAGAGAGGTGCCGCTTTTCGAGAAGAGCACACCATCTTCAGCCTTCAGCGCCGTGTTGCCGGCCGCTACGGTGATGGTGGCCAGACTCGGTAGCTTGCGGAAAGTTGTACTGCTCACAGTCATGCTGCCGCTGCCGATGCTGATGCTGGCGAGCGACTGACAGGCAGCGAAAGCCTCGTCGCCCAGTCTTGTGATGCTGTTAGGCAGCGAGAGGGAGGTGATACCTGTACCATAGAAAGCCTTGTTGCCGATGTATTGCAGACCCTCTGGCAGCGTGACGCTGGTGACGTCGCTGCGCTCACAGAACACTTCGGTGTTAATCTTCGTCACGGGCTTGGTTTCGTCCTTAATGATGACGGTAGTGGGTATGGTCACGTTGCCGCCCGCGCCAATATACTCTTTTACATAGTATGATGTTGCCTCGTCGTTGTTCGGATAGAATACGAAGTCACCCTCTATCACCGTGGGGTCATCAGTGGTGTATTTACCCAAGCTGGCAGGAATGGGCAGATTGTTCTTTACAGTGAAATAGAACCAGTTGTCGCCCAGGTCCGACTGCATGCCGTCTTGGGTGGCGATGGTGGCGGGGCAGTTGGTCTCCGTCACGCTGGCAACGCTGCCACGGCCGGCGACCAAGGGAAGCCTTGTGTTGTTCTGATCGGTGGCATAGCAGCGGGTGACGGTCAGCGTGCCGTTGGTGCCGCCGATGAGTCCTGCCTTCAGTTCGCCCTGGGTGGAGCGGGTGATGGTGGCCACGCAGCCGCAGTCGGTGATAGCGCCGCGCAGCACGTTGCCGCAGATGCCGCCAGCCCATGCCGCATCGTTAGTGTTGGCATAGGCAGTGGTGACGGAGCCATTGAAGTAGCAGCGCTCGATGGTGGCGTAGGCTATATTCTTGTCGTCGGCCACGCGTCCGCCGATGCCGCCCACGCTGCCCAAGCCTGTGACGGAGCTGTTCTCCACCAGCACGTCGCTGATGTAGCAGGGGCTGAAGACAGCGGTGCCGAAGAGCACGCCCACATGGTTCTCTCCGATGATGGTGGCACCGTCTATACGGACGTTGTGGACGTAGGCGTTCATAAGAGCACCGAACAGGCCCACGTTGTCATTCGTAGAAGTGATGCTCAGGTTGCTGATGGTGTGGCTCTGGCCGTTGAACTCGCCCATAAAGGGATGGTCGGTAATGCCGATGGTAGGCATGAGGACGCCCGTCATGTCGATGTCGGCACCCAGTCGCACCACGCGGCCCTCGTAGGTGCAAATGCCGTTGTTGACCTCTTCGGCCAGCGCCACGAGTTCTTTGGCTGTGGTGATGACCTTGTCGCTGGCGTAGTCCGACTGCAGCTGCGGCCATAGGTTCTCCATCTTCTTGAACCTGGAGTCCGATCCCATATCGAGAGAGCGCATGTCCGCAGCGGTCTTGTCTTCAGCTATCGTTTTGCCTGCAGCAGTACCCTCTAAAGTTTTTACGGGAGCAAGTGTACAGAATTCGGTGTCGTAGTAGTTGTTTGACACGGGAAACACTTCTACGGTAGAGATGCCATAAACGACAGCAGCCTTGTGGTCGGTGTTGCCGTCAACAGTGGCATGAATCATATTGTTCTTTATCGTATAAAACCGATACCCAGACGAAGAGTAATCGGTACCCAATGTTCCGATGGCACCGCCCACTATATCATCACCGCTGACGGAGCAGTTCAATACAAGATTATCTTGGCAATTGATCTGAGACTGTTTGGAATAAGAGTCATTACTAAATTTTACTGACCAATCGGTCCCAAGCAAGGCACCGGCATATTCATCCTCACCACGGACAGTGGTGTTGATGACGCGGTTCCTTTCAATGTTTGCAAGCGTTGCCTTGCCAATAATGCCGCCTGCTATATCATCGGTTGTGGATATAGTGCAATTCATGATTAGACAATCAATGCACTGTACTCTTTGCTCATTGTCAACGATGACAGCTTTACCATTCTTATAGTATTTTCCGTCAACGTCGGGATCTTCAGTCGCAAATCCGATGATGCCGCCAACGCCGGTCGCAGCGCCAGTTACAGAACAGTCGATGACGCGTATGCCTTCAAATTTACAGCCTTTATAAACACGCATATTTGTATTCTCATCTGTGTACCAGTCCGGGGAGGCTTTCCCACAGATGATGCCGGCATAGGTGTTTTCACTCAAAAGGCCGGAACCATCGCCTATGACATGATAGTTACGCACGACCAGGTCTTTGATATACCCGCCTTTAAGAACCTTAAAAAGGCCTTGGTAATAGCCTTGGGTATAGGATGATTGCAAGGCATAGCCGTTGCGGATGGTGTGGCCATGGCCGTCGAACGTAGCCTGAATACCATAGATATTACTACGCGTGATGGAGAAATAATAGCCGTTGAGGTCTATGTCGCACAGCAGGTGTACGTTCGTACTACGGAGTTTCTTATCGGAATCTTTTTCGTGCATTTCCCGAGCATACCGGGCCAGCTGCGCAGCGTTGCGGATTTCGATTTCGCCGGCGCTGTTGATGGTGTAGTTCTGCATCGACTGTCCGTCCCACTGGCTGTAGCCGTCGATGGTGATGTTGGCACCGTTCTGCCCGAACGAGGCGTTCAGGGTCCATTCGTCGATGTCATACAGTTCACGCTGTGCTGCTGCCGGCAGCGTCATCATCGCCAGAAGCAGGAGTAGGGTGTTGTATTTCATTCTACCTTTTCTCGCCATGGCAGAATTGATGCGAGCATCATTCTGCTCATTTGGCTTAACGAAAACGTTGATTTTTTTGAGTATCATACTATTTGCTAATATATTTTTTACCGTTTTGTATGTATATGCCTTTCTGGGCCCCGTCGATGCGGCGACCGCTGAGGTCGAAGACACGCTCGGTGCCGTCGGCGTCGATGGTGCGGACGACGGGCTCGATGGCCGTTGTCCCACTACCTTCGTCGGGGGTGTAGCTGCCGCTGAACATCATGGCGAGGCTGCGGGCGCCGTTGGGAGTCGTGGCCTGGAAGTAGGCGCGGAAGGGGCCGACGTAGGCACGCGGCTGGCCGCTGGGCACCTTGTACCAGATGCCGTCGCTCTGCAGGATGTAGGCGGGCTTCTGCGCGTCGTAGAGCGTGGTGTTGGGGATGGTGGCGGTGCTGCCCTTGAACTGGTAGGAAGCTCCGTCGATGACGGTGGTGCCTGCCGTTTGGTGCTGCGCCACTTCGCCGCCCTGACCGGCGACGGTGGCTGCGCCGCTGCTTACTACTATATAATAAGGTGTATAAGCCTCCATCTGTCCACCCTCCACCTCGCTGAAGGTGACGGTGGTCACGCCCTCGATGTCGGCAATCTCCGACGGGGCATAGACCTTGGCCTCGCTGTTCTCTTCGAGGGTAAGCGTCCATGCGAAGGGCAGGCATACGGTGTAGCCTTTCTCTTCGTAGCTCTCGGTGATGTTATAGGCCTGTACAGGCTGTGTCTTGTAGGTCACACCGTCCTCTTCATAGAGGTGGTTACCGTTCTCGTCGTACACAAATTCCAGCACGGGTTCGCCGTGTTCGTCCAGTTCATACACGGGGTTGCCGCTCTCATCCACCTGGGGCTCGGCTGTGGCTACCTGCTGGGCAGCAAAGTAGCGGTCGTAGCTGACAGCGGGGAAGCTGAACGCCACCTTCGGGTCGAAATCCCAACCGTCGGTCAGCACGAGGTCGGTGCCCGTGTTGCCGATAACAACGTTCTTTTCGCCGTTGGCGTCATGTCTTCTGTCGGCGGGCAGATAGATGATGGTTTGTGCGGATAGTCCGGCGAAGGGGAAGGATTTAAAAATATTCAGACGTTCAACAGCAGTCGGATTACGGTTCACGGTAATGCCTGGGTCACTGAACAAGCCTCCCTGCTCCCATTCAGTGCACTGGCTGTAATCCACATAGCGGAGGTTGTCGCAGCCGATGAACAGGTCGTCGTGGGAGCTTACCATGCTGCTTGGGAAGGTGATGCCCGTC
This sequence comes from Prevotella sp., assembly GCA_017417465.1. Classification (GTDB taxonomy): domain Bacteria; phylum Bacteroidota; class Bacteroidia; order Bacteroidales; family Bacteroidaceae; genus Prevotella. The sequence goes on from JAFPZD010000242.1 coordinate 10,336, forward strand.
AGTTGGTTGCAGTAGGCGAAAGCGTTGGTATAGACATATTCCACGCCTGAAGGCACAGTGTAGTCGCCCTTGGTGGCACCCTTCGGGGCGCAGACGTAGAGATATTTGCCGCTTGCGGAGAGGAGCACGTCGTCGATAGCCTTCAGCGATGTGTTGCCTGCAGCGACCGTGATGCTGGCAAGATTCGGTAGTTTGTTGAAAGTCGTTGAATTTACTCCTGTGCTTCCGCTACCGAAGCTGATGCTGGCGAGCGACGGACAGGCTGCGAAAGCCTCGTCACCCAATCCTGTAATGCTGCCTGGCAGCGAGAGGGAGGTGATGCCCGTTCCGTAGAAGGCCTTGTTACCGATGTATTGTAGGCCCTCTTGCAGCGTGACGCTGGTGACGTCGCTGCGCTCACAGAACACTTCTGTGTTAATCTTCGTCACCGGCTTTCCGTTGACAGTGGCGGGGATGGTTACGGCGCCGCCGGTGCCGATGTATTCTTTCACATAGTAGGAACTTGCTTCATTGGTGTTGTTGGGATAGAACACCAAGTCACCCACTATCACCGTGGGATCATCAGTGGTGTATTTACCCAAGTTGGCAGGGATGGGCAGATTGTTCTTTACAGTGAAGTAGAACCAGTTGTCGCCCAGGTCGGTCTTCATGCCATCCCTATAGGCGATGGTTTCGGGGCAGCTGGTCTCCGTCACTACGGCGTCGCTGCCACGGCCATCGACCAGGGCGAGCCTGGTGTTGTTTAGGTCGGTGGCATAGCAGCGGTTGACTTCCAGGGTGCCGTTGCTGCCGCCGATGAGTCCAGCCTTCAGTTCGCCCGTGGTGGAGCGGGTGATGGTGGCGATGCATCCGCAGTCGGTGATGGTGCCGCGCAGCACGTTGCCGCAGATACCGCCTGCCCATGCCGCGTCGTTGGCATTAGCGTAGGAGGTGGTCACCGTGCCTATGAAGTAGCAGCTCTCGAAGGTGGCGTAGGCTATATTCTTGATGTCGGCCACTCGTCCGCCGATGCCGCCCACGCTGCCCAAGCCTGTGACGGAGCTGTTCTCTACCAGCACATCGCTGATGTAGCAGGGGCTGAAGACGGTGGTGCCGAAGAGCACACCCACGTGGTTCTGACCCGTGACGGTGGCTCCGTCGATGCGGACGTTGTGGAGGTAGGCGTTCATCAGGCAGCCGAAGAGGCCCACGTTGTCCTGCTGGGCGTTGATGGTCAGGTCGCTGATGGTGCGGCCCAGACCGTTGAACTCGCCCATGAAGGGATGTTCGGCCGTGCCGATAGGTTTCATGCTGACGCCCGTCATGTCGATGTCGGCACCCAGTCGCACTACGCGGCCCTCATAGTCCTGCCGACCGCTGTTCACCTCTTCGGCCAGAGCCACGAGTTCGGCGGCTTTGGTGATGACCTTGTCGTTGTTGAAGTTTGCCTGCAAATGCGGCCAGAGGTTTGTCCTGGTCTTGAATGCTGAAGGATCAGAGCCGAGGTAGGGAACTGACATGCCAAGCATTTCCACAGTAGTCTTGCCTTCGGGCCATTCCTGCCAATACATCCCCATGTCTAAAAAAGCAGGCAGCGAGCCGGAATAATCCTTGTTGTAGTAGTTGCGTAAAGCATACACCTCATCGCTTCCGCATTTAACGAAGAATGCCGCCTTATCACCGGTGCCTCCGTCAACCGTAGCGTGGACGATATTGGCAATTATTTTATTTGACATATTATCCCCCCACGTTCCTAAACCACCGAAAGCGCCTGCAGCCCAGTCGTCTCCGCTGACATTGCAGTTCAAGACAAGGTTGTCAACGGCATTAATCACTTCTTCACTTCTGCCTACCAGTCCGCCAGCATAGTCATCCTCACCATAAATGGAGGTGTTGATGACGCGGTTTCTGTACAGGGCAAGAACCTCTGAAGAGCCGACAAGACCGCCAGCCGAGTTGTCGGTCGTGGATACGGTGCAATTCATCACCAGGTTGTCGCAAAGTTGTACTTTCCACTTGTCTGGGGCAAAATAGTAATCTATTGCGCCGCCCCTCTCATCATATTTGATTAAGGCACTGCCACGTGCCCACCCAAGAATGCCTCCTGCGTAGGTGGCATCGCCGGTCAGCGTGCAGTCTATCACTCGAACACCCTCGATGATACAGCCATAATGGTACATTCCGTACTCCTTCGCAGAGGAGTCTCCTGGACGGTAATTTGGTACATCGAATTGAATTTCTTTAACTCTTGCAAAGCTACATACGATTCCGGCATAGTTCGCGCCAGAGTCCTTCAAATGGTAGTCTTTCACCACCAAATCCCTGATGGTACTGCCTTCGATATATGAGAAGAGGGCATGATAGCTGCCGCTCTCCACAGCATAGCCGTTGCGGATGGTGTGGCCGTGGCCATCGAACGTGGCGCGGTCCATGCCATAGTCTTTGCGCAGGATGGAGAAATAGTAGCCGCCCAGGTCGATGTCGCACAGCAGGTGTACGTTCCTACGCTTGCGGTCGGCCCGGATGTAGCTGTTTGCCTCGTACATATCCCAGGCATAGCGTGCCAGCTGGGCAGCATTGTAGATTTCGATGTCTCCGTCCTTGTTGAATCCGTAGTACTGCATCGACTGACCGTCCCACAGACTGTATCCGTCGGCGGTCAAATTGGCATTGTTCTTTCCGAAATTGTCGTTGTTTGACCATTCGTCGATGTCCTTAGTCTCTTTCTGCGCCGCTACTGGCAGCGCTGTCAGAAGGCTTGCGACCACCATCAGTGCCGCTACCCATTGTCTTGTCAAGTTCTTTTTCATTTTTTTTATGTTATCATTCTCTTTCTGTGAGACTACATGGAGGCTCTTGTCGTGCCCGTGGCACCGTCGGTGGAGACCTCAGTGTCGCGGTTGGGGTCGTCGTTGTCGGCATTGCCACCCCATGTAATGGCGGTGTCGGTGATGCTGCCGTCGGCACTGATGGCTTTCGCCTCAAGCAGGCGGGTGCTGATGCGTGTCAGGAACTGGCCCAGGAAATCGGGGCCGAGCTGACCCTTCGCTTCCAATTTGTTGCCCACATAAGGATTGCCGAAGGTGGCACCCTTCTGGTCAAGCACGGTGACGGTCATCTTCCCGTCGGCCTCGATGGTGTACGCCTCCTGTGAGGGCGCACCCTTCAATTGAGGCTGCACGCTGAAGCCTGCCTGTGTGGGCAGCGCAGCGAAGCTGACGGTCTTTGTCCACGTGGTCGTAGTGGCAGTCTCCTGCGCCTGTTGTCCGTTGCCATCTATATAATATATGGTGACGGTGGCGGCATCGAGCAGCCCCTGGTTCAGGTTCACCACATATTCGGCCGTGGCACTTGTGGCCTTCAGCACATCGGGTTGTGGCGTTGGCGTGGGATCATCGTTGTCGTCACTTCCGCCACACGAGGCAAGGCTGCCGAGGACCAGCAGGCCCCCGAGCAGCATATTCATTATCTTCAGATTCTTCATTGTTCCTTTTACTTTTTACTTATTACTTATTCAAGTTTCGTCTGTAGTTAGAGGTCGTTATCTATCCAGACATCCCTCCCTTCGGGAGGGCTTGGGTGGGCTTTTTTTTATTTGATGACCTTCTTACCATTCTTGATGAAAATCCCCTTGGCATTACCATCCACGCGGCGACCGCTGAGGTCGTAGACGCGCTCGGTGCCGTCGCTGTCGACGGTGCGCAGCTGCTCAATGCCCGTGGCATCCTCGAGTGTCATGCCGATGGCGGCGCGGCTGTTGTAGCGGCTCTGCAGCAGGAAACAGCGGAAGGCGGGGATGGTGGCGGCGCGGTGCTCATCCGTGTCAGAGAGCACGGGGTGCCACTTCGCATCGTCGTTCATTACGTAGGCACCCAGCTCAACGGCCTCATGGTTGTCGATGCTGTTCAGCGTGCCACGCAGTGTGTATCCAAGCACCTGTTGCTGTTCGCCTACGGTATCACCATTGCTGGTGGGCAGCGTCGTGCTCACGGTTGAAAGCAGGGCATCGCTGTTTTCCGTCCAGACGAGGTAAGGCTGCATGGCTTCCATACGACCTGTGTGCTGGGCAAAGATGAGTTCGTTTGATCCACGTCCAGAGAGGCGGTAGACCTTCGCACCGTTAGGGATGTCGAGGGCGTAGGGCAGGCAGACGGTGTAGGGGGCGGCGCTCTTGGCCAGCGTGCGGGTGTTCTCCACGTTGTCGGCCGTCACGGCGAAGGGCACGCAGTAGTCCAGTCCGTCCACTAAGCGGAAGGTCTTGGCGTGGAAGACGCCGCTGGTACTGTCGCCCATGGCCACGTTCACATCGGCACTCTCGCCATACTGTGCAGGTACATACGCCAGCGTGTTCTCGCCGATGCCGAGCGAGCGCACACCACCCTCGGCGGCGAGCGTCGGGGCATAGTCGGCACACTGGCTCAGGTCTACATAGCGCAGGCCGGCAGCGTTCTTGAAGGCATCCTTGCCCACGCCCTTGATGGAGGCGGGCAGGGTGACGTTGCGCAGTTGTGTGAGCGGCGCCACGTCGGCAGTGCGCAACGAGTCGATGCAGGTATACTGCAGCGCGTTGAAGTCGATAACACCAGTATGGTTGCGGAACCAGCCAGTGATGTCATTGATCTGTCGCAGGTCGTCCTCAGTGGCGGCGGCGTGAGCAGCGAAGGCAGCAAATGACTCGTCGTCTTTGAAGGCACCCTTCGAGATGTTGTTCGTGCGCTGTTCTGAACCGGTATATGCCCCATCGTTGACATACTCATCGTAGAGCGACGGTCGCACGTAGAAGGCGTCGAATGTCGGGTTGTAGTTGTTGCACAGGTTACGCCACACCCAGTTCTCATTGTCCATCTCCATTTTCTTCTTCGAGAGGATGTACATGCGGGTCATGGAGGCGCAGTCGTCCAATGCACTCCAGTTGAATTCCTCGCACTCGTCGCCGATGACTAATGTCTCCAAATATTCACATTCCTGCATGGCACGCCTATTCACCTTCTTACATGAGCGTGGCAGGATGAGCGTCTTCAGCGAGTAGCACTTGGCCAGTGCATAGCTGGGCAAGATGTCCTCTTCGCCTTCAGCTTGAATTTTACTTCCATAGTCACGCCAGTTGCCGTCCATCGCGTATTTGCTCACTACGATGTTGGCATCGTAGAGGTCGATGTACTCCAGTGGGCCGAGGTAATTGCGGTCGGCACTTGCATCGGGAATGTAACGCAGGGCTTTCTCTACGTCGTAGCCTGCCAGGAAGCGCATCACAGTAAAGTCGGCACCCGAGATGGGACCGTTGACCTTCAGGCCTCGGATGTTCGAGTAGTTACCTGTGACGGAACTGATATATCGGAGTTCCAAGTAACGGAAATATTCGTCAGACGTGTCGAAAGTTGTCGTCGTCTTCAGTCCCAGTTTCTCGGCCAGCGTATTGGGCTCGGTCAGCGTCACCTCGATGATTTCGTTGCGGAACTCTTCATCCTCGCCCACGATGTGGTCGGCATACTGCTCCCACTTCTCGCGGTAACGTTTCACATGCGTCTTTGGCACGATGATCTTGAAGTCGGAAGGCAGGTCGCGCAGGGCGTTACGCTCCAGTTCAGGCACACTGTCGGCGCTGATTCGGATAGTGCCTAAACGCTCGCATCCTCTGAAGGCATCGTAGCCGATGCGCTCCAATGAGCTGGGTAGCGTGATGCGCTCTAGATAGGCACAGTTCTCAAAGTCGTGATCCATCTCGCGGATGTTGCTGAAGAGTTGGAACTCGTCGAAGGTCTTCAGCTGGCGGTCATAGTAGAAGAAGTAGCCGTCGCCACCGAAATAGCTGCCACGAGGATCCTTCGTGCTCTCCACGGCGAGGAACTGCGATGGGAAGTAGCATCGATGGGCCATCAGGTCTTTCAGCACTTGTTCGTCCTCGAAGAGGGCATTGACGCTTCTGGCGCGGTTGGTCAGGGCAGGGTCGCTCATGTAGTCGCCTAACTGCGACTTCTTGGTATAAACCTTTTCGATGGGTCCTTCCCACGGGTCGTCGCTCTCGCTGGTGGCATGCCGGTCGGTCATGAACACCAGTTCCTCCAGCCCGGCAGGGATGCCCTGTATCAGGTCGCGCGTGTACCTTTCTAATCTCTCTCCGATGCAGAGGCGGCGCAGGTTCGTTGCCTTCTCAAAGGCATTCTCACCGATCTCCGTCACCGACGCAGGCAGGATGAGCGTCTCCAGAGCATTGCATTTGTAGAACATGTATTCGCCTACCCAGTTCTCCTTCTCCAGGTATTCGTCGACGCCCCAGAGGTTGTACGAGTATTTCGTGTCCTTGTCCAAGTGGGCATCGTGCAGGTCCAGGTAGCGCAGGCGTCCGTCGGTGGGGTCGCTGTCCCAGGCGTCGGCACCCATCATGTGGCGCAGCACGCCCACGTCGAGGCCGTTCAGGTGGCCGCTGACGGTCAGCGAGTCGTACTTCCAGTAGGCACCGCCTACGGAGCGCAGCCGGTCGCCGTTCATGATCAACGTCAGTCCTAACTGCTCTGCCAGCTTGCCGGGCTGGCTCACATTGACAACGGTCAGTTTGTGGTCGTCGGCATTGCTCTTGATGTACTGTGCATAGCTGGGCCAGGCCGTCTTGTAGGCATCTACAGCCGAAGCGGGCACATAGATGGTGAAACCGTCGTAGTTGCTGAGGTCGAACACGCTGTAGTCCAGCTTGGCGGGCTTCGTGCCCTCGCAGCGTACGGTCTTCAGTCCGCTGTACTGGAAGGCGCAGGCATCGATGGTCTCCACAGCGGCGGGGATGCTAATCTCCTTCAGCTTAGAGCAACCGTAGAAGGCCCAGCCGCCGATGTGCTTTACGGTCGAAGGCAGGTCGATGGCGCTGAGGTTCTTACAATTCTGGAACCACGAGCCACCCACCTGCGTGAGTCCGACCAACTCGAAGCGCTTGAAGTCGGGGAAGGATTGCAGGTCTTCGTTGTCCGAGAACTTGCCGTTGAGGTAGTCGCTGGATGTCACCCGTGTGATGTCGAGCCAGTCGCCCCACTTCGGGGCGTTGTTGTCGTACCACGGACGCGCTACGTCGGTGCGGTATTTCAGATCGCTCAGTTTGCTCACCACCACGGGGTCGGCGGGCAGGAAGAGACAGGGCATGAAGCGGTCCTGGTATTTCACCCAAGTGGTGTCGGCAGCGAACTGCCGTGTTTGCCGCTCGGTCATCTTGAAGCGTACCTTCGGCGAATGGTCGAACACGCCCTTGCCCAGTTGCAGCATTGTGGGCGTGAGCGGTTCGGCAATGTTCGATCCGTCGGTGCGCAGGTAGAGCATATCCACATGCTCGAGGTTTGGACATTCGGCGAAGCACGAGTCCTGCAGCGCCATCTGCAGGTCAGTATAGGCATCGCCCGTCCACAGCCAGCCCGCTACGTCCCAGAACGAGACGCTCTTCACGTTCTGGTTCTTGCGGAAGGCATTCTTGCGGGCATAGTCGAGCTTGTAGTTGTTGTAGGAACCGATGTCGTTGAAGAAGCCCAGCGCACCGTTGTTGTCCTTGATATAGTCGTCGTCGGGGCCGATGGCGTGCAGGTGCTCGATGGTATGTCCGCTCAGCTTTTCCACATACTGGTTGCCGTTCTGATAAGAGAATGCGTATTTCACGCCAAACTCAGTGAAGTTGGTCTTTTCTTCCACGTCCTCATACTTGAAGAAGCGCTTGTACTGACCCCACATCTCGTCGTTCTCAAAGTCCTCACGGCGCTCCTTGGGAATGATAATCCTGAACTTCAGCGAATCGAGGCCGGCAAAGATGTCGCTGCCGCAGAGCACGAAGTTCTCAGGCCCCATGGCGCGGCTACCGTTGTCGTCGGTCAGCAGGCGCAGGTCGAATGTCTCCAAGGCATCACAACCCACAAATGCCGAGTCGGGGATGTATATGAGGTTGGCCGACATGTTGTGGCTGGTGCGGGCGCTGTTGTCGTGGAAGCGCACTGTCTTTAGCTGTTTCTTGTTCTGGAACACCGTGGGCAGCCACGTCGTGGTGCGGGTCACCTTCGAAACGCCGGTGTAGATCACAGCATCCTTGATGTCATCAGGAGCACTCTTGATGAAAGTATGGTAGATGAGGTTCTTGTCGGGCGTGATGATAATCATGTTGCTGGCATGTGTGCTCACCTGGTGCATGTTGGCTATGATGTTGCTTTGCATGCCCTGTTTCAGCGAGGCAGCGTTGAGGTTGCCCATTAAATTGCAAGTAGCCAGGTTGCTGCCAATGGTCGCTCCGATAAATGACGAGTTTGAAAGCAGCGAGTAGTTCATGGCATTTCCTGCAACGAGGGCGGCAACATCCTTTCTCGACACATCGGCCATAAGGGCAGCGGTGTTTCGTCCGGCTTCTCTCATGCTATTGAAAATTAATTGAGAAGAACTGCTTTGGAAGGCCATCATATACTGCCTCAAAACCTTTGCAGCCTCCGAATTCATATTTGACATGAAAATACTAAACACCTGATCGTACTCCAGTTGGAAAATGCCTTTGCTATCGACTAATCCCAAATTGAACATTTTATTAAATAGTGGGGTACCTTGATTCCAAACACCCATTTTGGTAACATCCACACCCTTTCCGAACAGCGATAGACCCGTAAATTGTGTTGGATAGGCTTGGCCCGCTGCATAATCTCCTAAAACAGTTGCCGTTTCTTGCGCGAGTTTCTGTAAGTCCACGACATTATCCGCCATTTGCTCAATGTCTTTCAGCTTTGCCGTTGCAGCCTTGAGCGCAGCCTTCGCAGTGGCTGCTTCCTTGACCGCCACCGCGATATTATAGGCCGAATAGGCTATCATAGCCACCTCGGCAGCAATGACGGGAATGCTCCACAGCGAGAAGTCCTGTGTCACCACCTGATCGGTGTTGTAGGTGCCGTCGCCCGTTGCTATATAGCTGTAGGTCAGACCGTCCTTGGTGATGTCGGGCTTGGCGGTGGGCATGTAGTCGGCTGGTTGTAGATAAGCGGTGTAGTTGACCCAGTTGGGGTCTTCCTGGAACTCGGCATAGCGGTCGGGTGCAACAAGGATGCGGAAGTCAGGATTCACTATCCATGCGTCACTTGCTTGATTTTCATCCATCATGACGATTTCTTCGGAAGTTGGCAGTCCCAAGATGTTGTCGCCAGGGATGACATCCTTCGGCCCTAACACCTGCCAGTGGTCTTCGCCGTCTTCCACCTTGTAGAACAGGCGTATCTCCTTCAAATTTTTGCAGTTTTTGAAGGCACCGTTCTCAATCACCATCTTCAGGTCGCTGTAGGAGTTGTCCGAGCGGCCGTTGGTCTGCCAGAACTCCACCGCCTTCAGCTCGTCGCAGCCCTCGAAGGCTCCGCGGCGGATGGCGATGGTCTTGTAGTTGTAGTACGAGCCGGGGTCGTTGTAGATGCGTAGCACGCCGTCGTGGCTCTTCAGGTAGTTACTGTCCACGCCCTTCACCGTGGTGTACCACAGGTTGGCATTGTCCTCGGTTCGACTCTTGTCCGAGAGCAGCGAGGCAGCATTGAACTCCTGATAGTCGGCGTTCCACAGGCGCAGCGTCTTCATGATTTCCTCGTGCTGCTCGTCGGCATTGCTCAGGGCAGTGCCATCCTCAGCCTTCAGGAAGCTATAGACGGTGCCGTCCACCGTGATGTCGTCAGAGGCGTGTTCGAAGGTGGTGATGCGGTCGCGCACCTGCACCCACGTCTGACTCCCTAAGTACTGCTGATAGACGCTCGTGCCCACACGCAGCCACGCCTTGGGCGAGTTGTCGAGCATCGAGCCCCAGATGCGCTTCACCGCTGTCGGCGGCAGTGCCTCCCAGTGGTTAGAGCCGCTGGTGGTCCACTGCATCAGGTTCACCTCCTCAAGGTTCTCGCAGTCGGCAAACGCCTTGTCGCCGATGAAGAAATAGAAGTCGCTGTTGGCAGAGTAGCTCGCAGCCGCGCAATCCTGGAAATAGATGCGCTTGACGCCCGGCATGCCCCAGAAGGCGTTGTCGGCGATGCAGCCCAGATGGGTATGGCCCTTGAAGAAGCCCACGAGGTCGTTGAGGATATAGACCTCGCCGCTCGACGGGAAGTCGTCGGCATCGATGCTGGCGGCCGTGATGTAGGCTTTCTCGGCGTTCACGTACCAGCCCTCGGCATCGAGATACCATCCGTAGTCGCTCGGCTTGTGGACCGCGGTGTTGAAGTAGCGGGTGTAGTTGTGCTCCGTGATGTAGGTGTACTTCACGCCCTTGTATTTGTACACATAGTCATCTGTCGGTGCTCGTTTCGGTGCCTTTTGGGACTTGGCCACCGTGCTGTCGAGCAGTTCCACCTCGCTGGCGACAATGTCAGCAGATTCGGTGCTCTGACGAACATTCAATTCGTCAGCCCATGCGCCCGTGGCCATCATTGTCAGCCACAGCGCAAGAATTGTTAGGATACTTTTTTTCATTTGGGTTGGATTAGTTTTGTCGTGTTGCATAGATACTCCATTTTTAGGGGCTTCTCCCCCAATTAGCTGGCGAAGTTACAACTTTTCTTTTATATAAGAGGTGTAAATGGTGAAAAGTCGTTGAGTTTGTTGCGCAGGAAACGCTATTCTGCGCAGAAACGGAGGTTTTTTTTGGCAAGACGGCGATTTAGAGAGCCAATCGTTGGGTTGTTTAATAAAAAAGTTGTACCTTTGCCAAACAATTGAAGATATGGAAAAGATAGAACAAAACAAAGCCGCCATCGGAGTGGCTGAGAGCATTGAGAGCAAGTATCGCGTTAACTACGTAGAGAGTGGACTGCCCCGCTGGCTGATTGAAGCTGCGTTCGTCTGCTACCTCCTGCAGGCTACCATCAACTGGGCACCGCTGATGCACTGGATGGACGACATGTCGCTGTCGTGGGTTAGTGCCATCATCCAGACATTTGGCCCTGTGGTGATGTATGTGGGGCTGATGAGGGGCATGAAGCCGCTCTACAGGCCCATGACCGTAGCATGGTGGATCGTCATCGTGCTGAACATCGCAGGATTCTTTACGGAAATGATTCCGGCTGTCTCGTACACCATCGGACTGCCCGTCGCCGTGTCGCTGATGCTGGTCTACCTGCCTTTCGGCTGTGCCATCGCCTTCTGCTATCGAGGGCACTTGCGCCAGGTGGGCATCTGGATGGCGCTCTACATCCTCATCTCAAGTATCATTCCCGTCCTCTCGTTCCTGCTGGTTGGGCCTGAGTCGGGCCTAGCCAACCTGCCGATGGAAATTCCTACCATCGCCGTCATCGTCATCTACGCTTGGGTGCAACGAAGGGTGCTCGTGAAGTGAGGTCCCCTCATGGCGCTCAACAAAACCGTATCTTCTGGTTGAGAGTACCGTATCTTCTGGTTGAGAGTACCGTATCTTCTGGTTGAGAGTACCGTATCTTCTGGTTGAGAGTACCGTATCTTCTTTTGCAGGGGATACGGTTTTCTCTTTCTTCCAATTGAGCGGGTAACTGTAAGGGCCGGCGTTTCCGCGGATGTTTTTCCGCGAATGTAGGGGCAGGCCTTGTGCCAGCCCGATGGCCCGACAGGGCCAGTGTGCCCATAACATTTCCGCGAACACTGGCCCTGCCGGGCCATCGGGCAGGCACAAGGCCTGCCCCTACATTCGCGGCCCGCACCCGAGTGGCGGCCCGCACCCGAGAAGTCTCACAGTTTTCTCCTAGAAGTCTCGCGGTCTTCTCCGAGAAGTCTGGTAGTCTTCTCCTAGAAGTCTCACGGTCTTCTCCTAGAAGTCTCGTGGTCTTCTCCTAGAAGTCTCGCGGTCTTCTCCGAGAAGTCTATGGGGGTGCTATTATAATAAGGTGGGGAACAATGGCGTCTCTGTGCGAGGACGTCACCTCTAATTACAAATCACGCATCACCCTTCACGGCTAGTGCCTGCCGATACTGCAACGGCGTGATGCCGAGACGCCGCTTCACTTCCACCTGGAAGGTGCGGCGCCCGCCAAACCCTGCTTCTGCTCCCACAGCCTCGATGGTCCAGTTGGGCTCTTCGCGCAGCAATCGGCATGCCAGCAGGAAACGCTTCTCGTTGATGTATTCGCCAAGGCTGGCATACTTCTCATTGTTTCTGAACAGGCTGCCGAGTCGCTTCTGCGTCAGTCCTAATGCCTTGGCCATGGTCTTCAGCGTCAGGTCGGTGTCGGTGTAGAGGCGGGTCTCATCCATTTTCTGGTCTACCCAAGCCATTAGTTCTTCGTCGGTCATGTCAGCCGTCAGCTCAATATGCTCACGGTGTTGGCGGGTTTGTTCGCGTAGCAGCGTCACCTCGTCGACGGTGTTTTGTTTCAATTGCTTGGCTAACTCCTCTTGTTGTCGCTGCAGCGCCTCGATCAGCTCCTTCTGTTCCTCCATCTCGCTTTTCTGCTCTTCCAGTTCGTTCATTCGCCTCTCCAGTTCGCTGCCCTGAATCTTGTTCTGTTCCAACAACGCGTTTTGGTTCTCTACCAGCATGGTGTTGGTAGAGATAATCTTCTTCGCATTGTTGTTCAGCACCAGCATCGTGATAATAAATGCTATCACGAGGGCAATGATGATGGCAGCAATGAGTAGGTGTGCTCCGGTCATTGAAATGCGCAGTATTGTTAGTTTTGGACTGCAAAAGTACGCTTTTTTTGTCGATAATACAGCATTATTATCCATAAATCGTCATTATTGCTTGCGCAAGAACTTGTATTTTGCGCAGAAACACCCGTTTTTAAAAGAAAGGGGCTGCGCTCGAAGGTACTTGCACTCGGAAATAAAAAAAGAAAACGACTTTTCTTTTGTATTTCCCTCGTTTTTTCGTACCTTTGAGCTGCGCTCGAAGGTACTTGCACTCGGAAATAAAAAGAAAATGATTTTTCTTTTGTATTTCCCTCGTTTTTTCGTACCTTTGAGCTGCGCTCGAAGGTACTTGCACTCGGAAATAAAAAGAAAATGATTTTTCTTTTGTATTTCCCTCGTTTTTTCGTACCTTTGCACCCGCAAAGCATACTGAACCATTAGGGACACAAATGATTGACAGGGCAACAGTCGATAAGATCTTGGACGCGGCACGCATCGTCGATGTCGTGGGCGAGTTCGTGACGCTCCGTAAGAGCGGCGTGAACTACAAGGGGCTGTGCCCGTTCCACGACGACAAGAACCCGTCGTTTATGGTGTCGCCGTCGAAGAACATTTGTCACTGCTTCGTCTGTGGCAAGGGTGGTACGCCCGTCGGCTTTCTGATGGAGCACGAGCAAATCAGTTACCCTGATGCCCTGCGCTGGCTGGCCCGCAAGTATAATATAGAGGTGGTGGAGAAGGAACTCACCGACGAGGAGCGTGCTGCACAAAGCGAGCGTGAGTCGATGTTCATCGTCAACGAGTGGGCGCGCGACTGGTTCCACAACACGTTGAAGAACGACCCTGACGGCGTGGCTATTGGTAAGCAGTACTTCCGTAGCCGCGGCATCCGCGACGATATCATCGAGAAGTTCCAGTTGGGCTATGCGCCGCAGCGCCGCGATGCGCTCAGCTCGGCAGCCCTCAAGGCCGGCTATCAGGCTGAGTTCCTGGTGAAGACAGGGCTGTGCTATAAGCCCACCGCCAACCCCTCCCCAAGGGAGGGGAGTTCAGGCACTTCTACTATAGAGAAAAGCACCGTAGCTGAAAATGACGTACAAAGTAACCAAGCCCCCCTCCCTTGGGGAGGGCAAGGGGGTGGGTTAATCGACCGTTACCGTGGTCGCGTCATCTTCCCCTGGCTGAACGTGTCGGGCAAGGTCGTAGCCTTCGGTGGCCGCGTGCTCGACTCGCGGACGAAGGGCGTGGCGCAGAAGTATGTCAACTCGCCCGACAGCGAGATTTATCATAAGGAGCGCGAGCTCTATGGCATCTTTCAGGCTAAGAAGGCCATCGTAAAGGAAGACCGCGTGTTCATGGTCGAGGGCTACACCGACGTCATCGCCATGCACCAGGCTGGCATTGAGAACGTGGTGGCTAACAGCGGTACGGCCCTGTCGTTGCCTCAGATACACCTGCTCCACCGCTTCACTAACAACATCACCCTGCTCTACGACGGCGACGAGGCCGGCATTCATGCCGCCATGCGCGGCACCGACATGCTGCTGGCCGAGGGTATGAACATCAAGGTGTTGCTGCTGCCTGACGGCGACGACCCCGACTCCTTCGCACGCAAGCATTCAACGGAGGAGCTGCGCAAGTATATCGAGGAGCACCAGACCGACTTTATCACCTTCAAGACACGTCTGACGGTGCAGAGCGTAGATGACCCAGTAAAGCGCAGCGAGGCCATCGGCGGCATCGTCAAGAGCATCTCGGTGATTCCCGACCAGATATTGCGCACGACCTACCTCACCGACTTCGCACAGCGCATCGGCATGAAGGAACAGCCGCTCATTGCCGAGATGAACAAGTATATCCGTGCTGCCATTGAGGAGAAGCAGAAGGAGAAGGAGCGGGAAAGGGAGAGAAGTAACAACGGCACCGTGCCCCCTGCGACCACCGCTACACCTGCTGAGCCTGCCACGCCGGCCGAGCCCGCTACCGCCACCGCGTCGACGACGCCGTCCATCGAAGCTCCCGTCATTGGGGGCAGCTCACAGGTGGAACTGCTGTTGCTGCGCGAGATTGTGCGCCACGGCGAAGAGATCATCTTCGAAGACATCGAGACCGACGATGGTCAGAAAGTGTCGCTGTCGGTGGCCCAGTATATTGCCTTCGACTTGGGGCAGGATGGCCTGATGTTTGCCAACCCACTTGCCAACCGCATGCTGCAAGAGGCTGTGGAACACCAGCAGGAGGAGGGCTTTAAGGCCGAGACCTACTTCTGCAGTCATTACGACCCGGACGTGAGCCGCTTGGCAACACGTCTGGCCATTGACCGTCACCAGCTGGGAGGGCGCTTCGTGTTGACGCCACGCGAGGGTAGCCTGCGCCAGCGGGTGCTCCATCTGGTGATGGACTATCGTCTCGACATTGTGGAGAACCGCCTGAAAGCCATTCAGCAGCAGCTGCGACAGGTGGGCAACAATGTGGAACGCATGATGCAACTTTTAAAAGAACATAAGGACACCAAGGAGCTGCGCGACGCACTGGCCCGTCGGCTGGGCAGCGAGCTCATTGTCTAAAACGAACTATGTACTACATCAAAAAAAAGATTGAGATTTCAGCCAGCCACAGGCTTGTGCTGGACTATGAGAGTAAGTGCAGCCAGCTGCACGGTCATAACTGGGTCATCGAACTCTACTGCTGCAGCAAAGAGCTCGACCACAACGGCATGGTTGTGGACTTCACCACAATCAAGCGCGTCATCAAGGACCGTCTGGACCACCAGAACCTGAACGACGTGCTCCCCTTCAACCCCACGGCTGAGAATATTGCCCGCTGGTGTGTGGAGCAGGTGCCTACGTGCTATAAGGCTACCGTTCAGGAGAGCGAGGGCAACTGGGCGGCGTACGAGAAGGATGGGATAGTGAATAGTTTATAGTGAATAGTGAATAGTGAATAGTTTATAGTGAATAGTTGGGACATGAAGACATATCGCGTCAATGACATCTTCTATTCGCTGCAGGGCGAAGGGCACAATACAGGGCGTGCGGCGGCGTTCGTGCGCTTTGCGGGCTGTAACCTGCGATGTGCGTTCTGCGATACGTCGTTCGACAGCTTTTCGGAGATGAGCGGCGAGGACATCGTGGCTGCCATTGACGGCTACGGCTGTCGTTTCGTGGTGCTTACTGGCGGAGAGCCGACTTTGCAGGTGGACGAGGACTTCGTTGACCTGCTCCACAGCCATGGCTTCGAGGTGGCCATGGAGAGCAATGGCACACGCCCCGCTCCTCGTAACCTCGACTGGCTGACTGTGTCGCCGAAAAGTCTTCCCCCAACATCCTCCGACCAGAGCGGGGGCTGTGCACCGCTATTCGCCGGGTGGCAGCAACAGGTCAACGAACTCAAGATTGTCTTCACTGACGAGGCCTCGCTCCTTCAAATCAGCAGTGCCATTGGCCTTCCTCTCCAGCCCAAGGAGGATAGGGAGATCTTCTTCTACCTCCAGCCCTGCGACACGGGCGATGTCCATCGGAATGCCCGCATCACGTCCGCCTGTGTGACATATATCAAGCAGCACCCGCACTGGCGACTGTCCCTGCAGACGCACAAACTCATTGGCATTGAGTAAAATAGTAAGTAGATGAACACAATTGTTTTTATAAAACAACGAATTGAACGAATTTAACGAATTACAACGCGCAGCAATTCGTTTAATTCGTCAAATTCGTTGTTGGAATAAAAATTATTTTATAAACTAAATTTGAATAGTTACTTAAAATCGTGAAATCGTGAAATAGTAAATCGTGAAATAGTAAATTGTGAAATAGTAAATTGTCAAATCGTCAAATAACATGGGGGTCCTTGGTCTTTTCTATTGGTTGTCGCGCCTGATAGCGATTGTCGCCATTATCCACGTGGTGCTCGACAATCGTCAGCCGGCCAAGACCATGGCCTGGATTCTCGTGATTTACTTCCTGCCGATTATTGGCGTCATCGCATACATCTTTTTTGGTATCAACACCCGCAAGGAGCGCTATGTCAACCGACGCCAGTCCGACGAGCTGACGAAGCGCTCGATGCTCGCCTTTGTAGAGCAGCGCGACTTGCAGCTGCCCGCCGAGCATCAACCCGTCATCAACCTTTTCCTCAGTGAGAGCTTCGCTCTGCCTTTTAATGGCAACCAGGTGGGCATCCTTACCGACGGCTACCAGTTCTTCCCGTCGCTGCTGCGCGACATCGCCCAGGCGCACAGTCATATCCACATCGACATCTACATCTTGGCCGACGACCCGTTGGGACAGCTCGTCACCGACGCCCTCATTGCCAAGGCCCGCCAGGGCGTCGAGGTGCGTGTCATCTACGACGACGTGGGCTGCTGGCAGGTGAAGAACCGCTTCTTTGAGCGCATGCGTGTCGAGGGCATCGAGGTGGTGCCTTTCATGCCGGTGCGCTTCCCTTCGTTTGCGCGTCGTGCCAACTATCGTAACCATCGTAAGATCTTCGTCATCGATGGTCGCGTGGGCTATATCGGTGGCATGAACATCGCCTTGCGCTATGTGAAAGGGCCCGCAGCCCAACATGGTTCGGCACGGACAGCGTGGCGCGACACGATGCTGCGCGTTGAGGGCCGTGGCGTCTACTCTCTGCAGCGTGCTTTCCTCACCGATTGGTACTTCGTCGACCGCACACAGCTGAGCGACCAGAAATACTATCCGGCGCCCACCGCCGTCGTTCCGGCGGGTGAGGGTGGGGGACTGCTTCAGACCGTCACCAGCGCTCCCGTCGCTCCTTATCCAGAGATTATGCAGGGCTACGTGCGCATCATCATGGCCGCCCGTCGCTATGTGTATATTGAGACGCCCTACTTCTTGCCCACGGCGGCCGTGCTCAGTGCGCTGAAGATGGCGGCACAGTCGGGCGTTGATGTGCGTGTGCTCATCCCGTTGAAGAGCGATGCACGGTTTACCGAGTGGGCCAGCCGCAGCTATCTTCGTGAGGCTGCCGAGGCGGGCGTGAAGGTGAGCCTCTACGCCGACGGTTTCCTGCATAGTAAGCTGATGGTCTGCGACGACAGTCTCTCCACTTGCGGGTCGACCAATGTCGACTTCCGTTCGTTCGAGAATAATTTTGAAGCTAATATGTTCGTCTACGATGCATCGGTAGCAAGCCGCATGAAGGCCGTGTTCATCGCCGATGAGCAGCACTCTGTGCCGTTGACGCGCCAGAAGCACCTCATGCGCCCCACTTTCGGCGCACGCCTTTGTGAGTCGCTGGCGCGACTGTTCTCACCGCTGTTGTAGGGCAATAGGGCCCCCAAGCCCCCTCCAAACCTCCCCCGAAGGGGGGAGGCTTTTGGTTACAAAAAGCCGCCAATGTGGGGGCACCAATGTAGGGGCAGGCCTTGTGCCAGCCCGTTGGCCCGTAGGGCCAGTGTTCGCGAATTGTTCTTCAGCGTATGGGCATTCCGCCAAATGTTAGGGCTGCACTTCGCTTGTCTGGCGGAACAGTGAGAAATTGACACTGCCGTAGGTACGGTGCTCAACGAAGTTCGGATGGGTGTCGAAGGAGTGGTCCTTGCCGTGCTCGAAGACGAAGATGCCTTCCGGGCTAAGCAAGCCGTGAGAGAAGATGAGGTCGGGAATCTTCGGTAGTTCCGGCAGGGCATAGGGTGGGTCGGCAAAGATGATGTCGAATGTCTGGTGGCATGACGCTACAAAACGGAAGACGTCGCCGCGAAGACATTGAACGTTGAGCGTTGAGCGTTGGATGTCGGATGTTGAACGCTGGTCTTCGGACGCCGAAGACGCTCCATTCTTATCCGTGTTCAGTTTGCCGATGCACTGCAGGATGAAACGGTGGTGGTCACGGTCTTTCTCCACGCTGACCACCTGTTGACAGCCACGCGACAGCAGCTCGAGGGTGATGCTGCCCGTGCCTGCAAAGAGGTCGAGGGCGGTGGCACCTTCGAAATCGATGTACTGTCGCAGCACGTTGAAAATGTTCTCCTTGGCGAAGTCGGTAGTGGGCCGCGCCTTGAACGTGCGGGGTATGTCAAAATGTCGACCTTTGTATTTGCCGGTAATAATTCTCATCTCTCTTCACACTTATCATTTTTCACTTCCCACTTCCCTTACCTTCCTCGCACGAAGAGTGTCTGCAGGTCGTAAGGCAGTCCTTTGACGGTGGCTGCTGCGAGGCTCGTGAAATCGGCTGCGGGATTGATCACGTAGGCATTCTGCACGAAGCGCTTGAGCTCGGTGAGTATCCATGTCGGCTCAGGAATGTCGCCCACGAGGTGCAGCTCGTCGTACTCGGCCTGCAGCTGTAGCTGCTTCCACACGTAAAGCAGGAAGTAGAGACAGTCGTGGGCATGGCTGGCCTCAAAGTTATTGCTGAACTTGAAGCGGTTCTGGCTGAAACTGAAGACGTCGAGGTGCTGCTCATGGAAATAGCCGAAGAGCTTGTGGCGGATGCCCGTGTAGCTGCGCTGATGGAGGTGGCGCCACACGGGCGTCACGGCGGCGATGAGCTGCACATCGCGGAAATGGTCGTCGACGACGAGGCGCAGGTCGCGGTTCATGGCGAAGACAGCCACGGCGTTCAAGTCGGGCAGCACGTTGTAGTAGACAGCATCGGCGGCGGTCTGCGGGAAGGCATGTGTCATCATGTCGCCCATGGTCGACTCGCTGAACACATCGACGGGCACCAAGAGCACGTCGCTGTCGAGCACTACCCTGACACGGGGTGGCGGGCTCGCCAGCAGGTCGGCCGTCTTGAAAGCCTCGCGCAGGTTGGCAGCCATGGACATGCCGCTTTTCACGACGTAGGGTTCATAGATAATCTCTCCGTCCTCGCCGTCAGGCATCGCAAACGACAGGGTGTTCCGCCCGATGCGGATGGTCAGCTGCTGTTTAGGTCTAAGGGGTTCTGCCATGTTCGGATTGTTGCTGTTTGGCTTCTGACTTCATCTCCCGCTGCACACTCTGTACGCATAGTGCCACCAGCACGGCGACGAGCACGCCTAACAATGCGGTCAATAGTCGGTCTGATATCTTCATAACGCCTGCAAAGGTACGAATAAGCGAGCAAAAAACCAAATTTATTTGTGTTTTTTCGAGCGAGAGTACTTTCGAGCGCAGCTCAAAGGTACGAATAAGCGAGCAAAAAACCAAATTTATTTGTGTTTTTTCGAGCGAGAGTACTTTCGAGCGCAGCTCAAAGGTACGAATAAGCGAGCAAAAAACCAAATTTATTTGTGTTTTTTCGAGCGCCATGGTGTACTTTCATTTTTAATTTGTACCTTTGTGCCATGATTCAAGAAGAACTGACACGCCGCATACGTGCCTCGTTCGGTTTTGTACCCACCGCCGATCAGGAACGGGCCATCACCCTGTTTGCCGACTTCGTGACCGACACAGATCCGCAAGTGGCAATGGTGCTGCGTGGGTCGGCGGGTACGGGCAAGACGTCGCTGGCCAGTGCCATCGTCAGGGCCTTGACAGCCTTGCAGCAGAAGATGGTGCTGCTGGCACCGACAGGCCGTGCTGCCAAGGTGTTCTCGCTCTATGCCGGCCATCCGGCCTACACCATCCACCGCCGCATCTATCGCCAGAAGACTGCCGGCGACCTGTCGGCCTTCAACCTAAACGAAAACCTGCATACCAACACTCTGTTCCTGGTCGACGAGGCGTCGATGGTGAGCCACGGCGTAGGCACCGTCCAGCAGCGTGGCACTGCCGACTTTGGCTCTGGCGACCTGCTCGATGACCTTATACATTATATATATAATGGTGCAGGCTGTCGCCTGTTGCTGATTGGCGATGCCGCCCAGCTGCCACCCGTTGGCGAAGAGGAGGCGCCGGCGTTGTCGGGAGGTCTGCTGCGTGGCTATGGCCTGCGTGTCTACGAGACCGACCTGAGTGAGGTGCTGCGGCAGAGTCAGACATCGGGGGTGCTGTGGAACGCCACCGTTGTGCGCCGAATGGTCGAGCAGGTTAGACACGGTGGATGGCAGGGGGCTGACGGTGACGCTGGTGTGTCGGTCCTGTTGCCCCGCCTGCAGCTGAAAGGGTTCACCGACATCACGGTGGTGCCTGGCGACGAGCTGATAGAGTCGTTGGCGGGGAGCTACAGCCGTGTGGGCATCGACGAGACCATCGTCGTCACCCGCTCGAACAAGCGTGCCAACATCTATAACCGTGGCATCCGTAACACCGTGCTCGACCGTGAGGAGGAGCTGACACGCGGCGACCAGCTGATGGTGGTGAAGAATAATTATAGCCTCATCCCCAAACCCTCTTCCAAGGAGAAAGGAGCGGATCCTCTAACTTATCCCCTTTCTACAGGAGGGGTTAGGGGAGCGGATCCTCTAACTTATCCCCCTCCTACAGGAGGGATCATGGGAGCGGATGGTCTAACTTATCCCCCTCCTACAGGAGGGGTTAGGGGAGGTCTTGACGATAGAGAGACGCCCACTTTTCTGGCCAACGGCGACCGCTGTGTAGTGCAGCGGGTGCGTGGCGAGGAGGCTCTCTATGGTTTCCGTTTCGCTGAGGCGACACTGGTCTTTCCTGACTACGACGATTACGAGCTAACGTGTAAGGTGCTGCTCGACACCTTGACGGCCGAGGCACCGGCGCTGACGCACGAACAGCAGGAACAGCTCTTTGCCGGCGTCATGGCCGACTATGCCGACCTTGCCCTGAGGGCTGACCGTGTGAAAGCCCTGAAGAGCGACCCCTACTACAATGCCCTGCAAATAAAATATGGCTATGCCGTAACGTGCCACAAGGCTCAGGGTGGCCAGTGGGCGCATGTCTACATTGACCAAGGCTATATGACCGACGACATGCTCACCCCCGACTACCTGCACTGGCTATACACAGCACTGACACGTGCTACCGAGAAAGTGTTCCTCGTGAACTGGCCCAAAAAGCAAGTGGAGGGTGAAGAGTGATATCTCTACAAACAGAAAAACATCCTGCGCATCCGACGCATCCGACGCCTAAAATTTAGGCGTCGGATGCGTCGGATGCGCAGGATAAAAAATGGTTTCTGAATCCCGAGATTCATACACTTTTTCTCGGGTTTTGCAATCTGAATCTCGGGTTTTGCAATCTGAATCTCGGGTTTTGCAATCTGATTCTCGGCTTTTGCGATTTTATTCTCGGGTTTTGCGAATCTATTCTCGGGTTTTGCGAATCTATTCTCGGGTTTTGCAATCTGAATCTCGGGATTTGCGAAGGAAAAAGCGGCGGTTAGAAAACACAAAAAGTATTAGGATTAACAAAAAACATCCTACACTTCCTACACTTCCTGCACCCAAATTTAGGTGTAGGAAGTGTAGGAAGTGCAGGATAATTTTCTGTTTAACCAAGTATCGATAGGCCTAAAACTGAGGAATGTAACCTACACTATCCATCCTCCCCTGCGTAGAGGTGCTCACTGTTCGTTGATGTACCTGGCCACGTCGTCCTGCAATTGCAGGAAACGTGGACATTGCTGGTAGCCGGTGTTCTTCTTAAGCATGGCCTTGATGTCCTGGATGGAATTCTCGTAACACGACATCTCGTTCTGCTTTTGTGTGCGGTGGGCACGGGCGTGGTTGATCTCATGCTGGCGCTCCTGACGCAGCAGGTTGCACACCTTCGTCAGGATCGGTGCCGTCACGGTGTCGAACAGGTGATGGCCTTGCATGTAGAGGTAAGTGGTCTGTGGCGTCACGCCGAGCGCCAGCAGGTCGCTCTTTGTCTTGAGGTAGGCCTCCTTGTTCTCAGGGTACTGCCTTTGCAGTTCCCGTATTTTCACACCCACCTTGCGGCGGATATTGGCAATCGACCTCTCCGGCTCCTGTACCGAGAAGCCGCCAGGGTCGCAGACGCGGTTGAAGTCGGTGAGTGAGAACTTGTTATGATGCCCCGTGCGGTAAGCCCACACCGACCATACGAATAGCGGGAAGCAAGCCTCGCTGTATTGCTGGAAATAGGCACGGAAGTCGAAGATGCGGTGGTCGTTGAGCGTCACGGCCACGCAGACATCGTGGAGCGAGGGTGCAAAGCACTGGTAGTTTTCGATGGCATAGACGTAGGTATGGAACACGTAGGGACTCTCGATGACACGGCGCGACTGATCGGTGACGCCCTGCAGCAGATAGTCGTAGTCGGCATCGACGCAGGCTATCATGTCGCGGCCCAGTCTGGAGCTGTCGGTGGGCGCATTGCCCGCTTCGGCGCTGTTGCCGCCACTGTTGTTCACGGCATTGCGGTTGTCGGTCAGGAAGTTCATCAGTACCGACTTCTTGCCGCGCGTCAGTCGTGCCTTCGACGGCAACATCACCTCGAAGTAGCGCTTGTCGTCCTCAAAACGGCTGAGCACCGTGCGCCAGAAATAGACATCGTCGTAGCTCTCGACGTAGGCTGCTATCCTGCGCCGTGCCTGCTTGCCTCGCAAGGCGTTTGCCGCCTCGATATACTGGCTGTTGATGTTGTCACGCAGTCGGTTTGCCACCTTTCAATGCTCACTTATCACTTATCACTTTCTTAAACTGTGTTGAGCCGTTGCTCACTTCTCACTTTTCACTTCAATCTCGCTCACCTCTGTCACATGGTCTACCCAGCCGTTCATCACCACGGCGGGCGAGTGTGTGGTCAGGATAATCTGCACGTAGGGATTAAGCTCGATGATGAGGTCGATGAGCCGTTTCTGCCACTCGATGTGGAGGCTCACCTCCGGCTCGTCCATGAAGAGCACGTAGGGTTGCTCGTCTTCCACGAGCACCGTGAGCAGGATGGCCAGCATCTGCTTCTCACCGCTGCTGAGCTGGTATGGGGTGAGCACCTCGCCAATCTGTGTGAAGCGAATCTCGTTCTCTGTGCGCAGGATGCGCTTGCCCGTCTCCTGGAACAGGTCGTCGACCATGTCCTGAAAGCGGGTCTTCTTCTGCGACAGCCGCTGGGCAGCCTCGGCGTTGCCCTGCTGCAGCTCAGCAATGATACGGTTGCCGACGTTCACCTGGTAGTCCAGGTACTTGCGCTGCAGGTGGTAGAGCTGGAAGTCGAGTAGCGAGCCACCGCCGCCCTTGATGACGGGCAGCACCTGTCGCAGCCCGTTCTCTTCATCGGCGATGACCTGCGTGAGGCTGGAGTCGAGCGAGCGTATCATGTCGTAGCGTATCCACTTGGCGTCGGCCGGTTCCACGTCGAGGCGCACGCCCTTGAGCATGTGGCTGGGGAACTCGCCGCCCGCCGAGAGGCCTTTCACCACCTTGTTGAGGATGGTCGACTTACCCTGTCCGTTGATGCCGCTAAGGATATTTACGCGCGGGTCAAGTTCCCACACGATGTGCTTCTTGCCGCTCCACAGCGAGTCGATCTCGATGCGCCGGATGTACTCTGCGAACTTCTGCATTTCTTTTGGTCGTTTGGTCCTTCTAACTTCTTCTAAGGAACTACTGCCACACCGGCATGACCTGTCCAACAGGGCTGAAGTCGACCAGCGTCAGGTCGAAAATCAGCGTGCTGTAGGCCGGTATGCCGCTGTTGCTCTTGTCCTGGGCACCATAGCCTAACTGATGCGGAATGTAGATGCGCCAGTGGTCGCCGCGGTGCATGTGCAGCAGGGCAGTGATCCACCCGCTGATGAGCACCTCGGAGCCGCTGGCAGCCATCACCATCTTCGCAGTGGCGTTGGTGGCGCTGTCGTAAGTCCCGTAAGCGGTGCCGTCGAAGACGTAGCCCTGCGGGTAGGTGCCCGTGGGGATGAGGCGTCCCTGATAGCTCACGCGTACCGAGTCGGTGAACATCGGGGATTGCAGATTGCTGCCCGTGCCCTGACTGATGATCTTGGCATAGACGTAGTCGGTAGCGTTGCCCTCACTGCTCTGGTCCAGCGAGTAGCTCTTATAGCGCACCCACTGCTGAGGCTGCTGCCGCAAGCTGTCGGCGAGCGTGGCGAAATACGCCTCGTTGCGCTCCTGCCAGTTGTCGTAGTCGCTGCTCTCGTCGTCGCTCTCGCTACAGGCAGTCATGAGAAGTGACAGGTGACAAGTGATAAGCATAGTTACCACTATTGTTATCTGTCGGATGATGTTTCGCATACAGTAATCTCTCATTCTAATTAGAGGTAGTTAGAAGTAGTTAGAGGTAGTTAGAAGTAGTTAGAAGTAGTTAGAGGTAGTCTCTTCACTAACTTAAACCGTGTTGAACCGTTGCTCACTTTAAACCGTGTTGAACCGTTGCTCACTTTAAACCGTGTTGAACCGTTGCTCACTTTAAACCGTGTTGAACCGTTGCTCACTTTAAACCGCGTTGAACCGTTGCTCACTTTAAACCGTGTTTAACCGTTGCTCACTTTCCACTTCTCACTACTTACAGCCGCTTCAGCAGGCTGGTGATGCTCACCTTGTCCTCGATGATGGCGAGCAGGTCCTCAATCTTGACGCGCTCCTGCTCCATGGTGTCGCGGAAGCGGAGTGTGACGCAGCCGTCCTGCAGCGAGTCGTGGTCGACGGTGACGCAGTAGGGTGTGCCGATGGCATCCTGACGGCGGTAGCGCTTGCCGATGGAGTCCTTCTCGTCGTACTGACAGTTGAAGTGGAACTTCAGCGTGTCGATAATCTCGCGAGCCTTTTCGGGCAGGCCGTCCTTCTTGACCAGCGGCAGCACAGCCAGCTTGACGGGAGCCAGCGCTGCGGGCAGGCGGAGCACGACGCGTGTCTCGCCACCTTCTAACTGCTCCTCGACGTAGCTGTGGCACATGACGCTGAGGAACATGCGGTCGACGCCGATAGATGTCTCGATGACAAACGGCGTGTAGCTCTCGTTGGTCATCGGGTCGAAGTACTTGATGCTCTTGCCCGAGAACTTCTCGTGCTGCGAGAGGTCGAAGTTGGTGCGCGAGTGGATGCCTTCCACCTCCTTGAAGCCGAAGGGCATGTGGAACTCGATGTCGGTGGCAGCGTTGGCGTAGTGAGCCAGCTTGTCGTGGTCGTGGAAACGATAGTTCTCAGCGCCGAAGCCCAGGTTCTGGTGCCACTTCATGCGCGTCTCCTTCCACTTGGCGAACCACTCCAGCTCGGTGCCGGGCTTGACGAAGAACTGCATCTCCATCTGCTCGAACTCACGCATGCGGAAGATGAACTGACGGGCAACGATCTCGTTGCGGAAGGCTTTTCCTATCTGGGCGATGCCGAAGGGAATCTTCATGCGGCCCGTCTTCTGAACGTTCAGGTAGTTGACAAAGATGCCCTGAGCCGTCTCCGGGCGCAGGTAGATCTTCATCGAACCATCGGCGGTGGAGCCCATCTCGGTGGAGAACATCAGGTTGAACTGGCGCACGTCGGTCCAGTTCTTCGTGCCGCTGATGGGGTCGACGATCTCCTCGTCGATGATGATCTGGCGCAGAGCTTCCAGGTCGGGACCCTGCATGGCGGCGGCGTAGCGCTCGTGGAGGGCGTCACGCTTCTGCTTGATTTCCAGGACGCGGGGCGAGGTAGCCAGATACTGCTCCTCGTTGAAAGCCTCCTTGAAACGCTTGCGGGCTTTCTCCACCTCTTTCTCTATCTTCTCGTCGTACTTGGCTATCTGGTCCTCGATAAGCACATCGGCGCGATAGCGCTTCTTCGAGTCGCGGTTGTCGATGAGCGGGTCGTTGAAAGCATCCACGTGACCGCTGGCCTTCCAGATTGTAGGATGCATGAAGATGGCGGAGTCGATGCCCACGATGTTCTCGTGGAGCAGCGTCATGGCCTGCCACCAGTACTGTTTGATGTTGTTCTTCAACTCTACGCCCATCTGTCCGTAGTCATAGACTGCGCCCAGACCGTCGTAGATGTCACTCGACGGGAACACAAACCCGTACTCTTTGCAATGCGATACAATCTTTTTGAAAACGTCTTCTTGTGCCATAATTTATCCTTTTTAGCTTTTTCTATTTTACCTTTTAAAGTAATTCGGGTGCAAAGGTACGAAAAAACGCGTGAAATGCAAAAGAAAAGCTCAAAAATCTTTTGGTTTTTTGCTCGCTTATTCGTACCTTTGCCGACGATATGAAGAAGTTTCTGCTATTATGCTTGGTATTAAGCGTTGAGAGTTTAGTGTTCGCCTACCGTGCTGTGCCACAGAGTGGAGATTGGCGAATGTTTACACGGCTCGACTCGTTAGTGCGGGCCGACTCGCTGTTAGTGACAACACAGCTGGGGCTGATGGTCTGGGACCTGACGGACGACCGTGAGGTGTACGCGTGGAACAGTCAGCAGCTGATGCGCCCTGCCTCGACGATGAAGGTGCTGACGGCCGTGACGGCCCTCGACCGGTTGGGTGGCGACTATGAGCTGCGGACGTCCATATATATAAGAGGTGAAGTGAAGGGCGGTGTGCTGACGGGCGACCTGGTGTGCGTGGGCGGTATGGACCCGATGTTCGGGCGCGACGACCTGCGGGCCATTGTCGGCGAACTGAAACGGCAGGGCGTGAAGACGCTGCGTGGCAACATCGTCACCGACAACACGATGAAGGAGAGTGAGAAATGGGGCGAGGGCTGGTGCTGGGACGACAAGAACCCCACGCTGGCACCGCTGCTCGCGGGCGGCAAGGCCGACTTTGGCGAACAGTTGCTGCAGGCTCTGAAGGACGGTCGCATCGTGGTGGCCGGCGTGCGCGTAGTACCTGGAAGCGGAAAAGGGGAGAGGGGAGCGTTGCTGTGTACACGCTCTCACAAACTGAGCGAGGTGCTGGTGCGGATGATGAAGGAGAGCGACAACCTCTTTGCTGAGAGCGTGTTCTACCAAGTGGCGGCGAGCATGGGCCGACGACCAGCTACGGCCCGCGATGGCCGTGAGGCGGAGGTGGCGCTGCTCGACTCGGCAGGCCTTGACGGCCGTAGCTATCGCATTGCCGATGGCAGTGGCTTGTCGCTCTACAACTATCTGTCGGCAGAGGCCGAGACGATGGTGCTGCGCTATGCTTGGCGCAAGAGGGCGATCTACGACTGGCTGCTGCCCACGCTGCCCGTGGCAGCTGTCGACGGCACGCTGAAGAAGCGAATGTTGGGAACGGCGGCGGCAGGCAACGTGAAAGCAAAAACGGGCACGGTGTCAGGCGTCATCGCACTGGCCGGCTATTGCATGTCAGCCCAGGGACATCAACTCTGCTTCGCCATCTTGAACCAAGGCATCATGCGGGCCGCAGATGCACGGACGTTTCAAGACAAGGTGTGCGTGATATTAAGGGAGGGGAGCACTTCAGCTTCATGAAGATGGGCATGATAAATACAATGGCTATGACAGAAGACAGCAGCCCTCCTGTAGAGCCCACTGCAAATGAAAACCAGAAAGCCTCTTCCTTACCATCTATTAAGAATGGTAATAATCCCAGTACGGATGACAGTATGGTGAGCATCACAGCGACTATCTTATGATTATAGGCCCTTACATACAGACGAATGAGACTATTGTGACGTTTTGTCCCAAATTGTCTGCATGTATTTTGGTATTCATTGACAATATAGATTCCACCATTCACAGTCAGTCCGCTCTGTAGCACAAGTGAAGCAAAACCACCTGTGCCGAACTCCACACCAGAGAAATAGTAGGTGAGGAATGTGCCGACAAACGATGCGGGGATAAGTGAGATAATCACCAGAGGTAGACGAAGAGACTCAAAGAGAATGGCACAGATGAAGAAGATGATAACCACAATGAGCAGGACAAGCCAGTATTGGGTACCTTTGTCCTCATACCAGCCATACGACGTGTTCAGACATCGATACCCTACAGGCATCTTGGAATTGAACTCCTTGGTAACCTTCTCAATAAACTTGCTGGTATAGGTATAGGATCCCAGCACATTGAAGGCCACCCTTAGCACATACTCCTGTTCTTTCTTGGGAATGCAGTTCTTGGCCTCACGCTCCTCTATCTGCATGAAGTCCGACATTTTAGTGTCGGTCTCGTCTACTTTCAGATAGACATTCTGCAGGTGCCAAAGGTCAAACTTGTCCTTGACAGATGATTTTAGGTACATATCGGCCGACATGTATGCATCCTGATAGTGCTGTATGTCGTACCCCGAAAGAATCTCCATTAGGGTGCGATGGGTGGAATAGATGTCAAAACCGTAGAGTGCTATTCTCTCTTTATCATACTTCATGTAGAACTCGTCTTCCTGATTCTCATGTCCTGGTGTCTCTATAATCAAATCAACCACACGGCTATTCTGCTTCATAGCTCCACACATGTCCTCGGCAATCCTGTAAAGATGCTCATAGTTATAGCCCGCAATCTCAATGCGGCTGGAGCGATATTGCAAGTTCAGCGAATTGCTGAATCCTCTTTCGCTCACCCCACTGGTGCTCCAGTCGGCTCCACCGATAGATATCACCTTACCAATGACCTTGTTCTCCAACAGATACGGGAAGGACGTGTGCTGATATTCGTCCTTGAACTCAACGATAATCTCTGCACCCCACCGGTTGATCCGTGTTTCAAATCGTTTGATTTCTTGGAAGCCCAGCAGGAAGTTCTCCAATATCACAACCTTCTGATTCAGCTGCGCAGCACTTCCGCCCAGTGGCATCTGTCCCCTTACGGTAAGTCTGAGTTCCTTGTCTCTCTCTTGGCTGAATGTGTTTCTTGACAGTGACTGAGCAAACAGCCGCATAGTGCCGCCAAATACTTTCGACAACGTCTCCTTGCATTTCAGTTGAAAGAAATCGCTTCCTAATGTGGCATTATACACCTCATGCTTATCCCATTTTGCAGGCAGGGCATGAAAAGGAATGCCAAAGGCCAAAACGAGCAAGACGGCATAGACCCACTTATGCCTTTGAGTGAAAACTATATAGCGTGTGTAAAAACGCGTCCACCAAGCAATCATTACTTTCCACCTGATATGTCCTGTCTGACAACTCCTATACCCCAAATGTTCTATCAGTGCCGGTGTATAGGTGTAGGCCACAAAAAGTGCCACCGAAAGGTTAATAATGACAATCCATGCAAAGTCAAACAGGTCCTTCTTTATGAAGTCCGGTAACCAAAACACAACCACCAGTGAGCCGATGGTTGTCAACAGTGCCGCCAAGATGGCCAAGAAGGCTTTTCGGTTGCGGTAATAGCTGTAATGGTCGGTCATGACGACAGAAGCGTCAATAACCAGTCCTACCGAAACCGTGATGCCTGCCAGTGAATAAATATGCAGTCGGATGCCAAACAACCAATAGACAATAACTGCCGTCAGGATTATAGCAGCAAGCGTTACCATCATAATACTCAGGTATCTCCATTCCCTTTTGGCCAGCCAAATAAAAAACAGCAGTATGCCCATAGCCATCAGTGAGCGCCATACCAGTTTGTGGTGTTCGTTCACCCGCTCCTTGGCTCCATCGTATGTCAGCGTCAAGTAGACACCTTTCTTGAAGTGCCGTTTTAACTCCTGCATCTGCCGTTGCAATTTGCTCGACAAGGCTATCTTGTTGGCTTGCGCATCTACATGGATATTCAGATAAATAGTGTTCAGGCCGTTCACACGAAAATAGCTGTCCGGTTCCTGGTTCTTGTATTCGTATGAGGCCAAGTCGTTAAGATAGATCGTCTTGCCGTCCACCACGCCAATGGGCATCTGTTCAAGAGGCTTGGCAAATTTGCTGGTGGTCAGAAGCAGTACTTTTCGCTCCCGTTCATGCATCACCTCGCCCACGATGTCCTCTCGTCCCATGAAACTCCGGATCCCTTTTTCAATGTCGTATGCCGTCAGCCCGTAGTTGGCAAGAACAAAAGGATTGTAGGTTATCTCTATGTATTTGCTGGTGCCTCCCGTCACCTCCACGCGCTTCACATCCTCCATCCTTTTCAGTTCCGGCTCCAACTTTTGCTCTATGTATTCCTTCAGTTGTCCGTCACTCAGGTTGGAGTTGAGCTGATAGGTAAGCAGTAGCTGTGTCGTCTCACTCTTCCCTTTGTCGTGTACCACCTCTCCGCCCGTCAGCAATGGATAGCTCACTCCTTGAGGCAGTTTCTTATTTATCTGCTTCAAGAGCGACGAAATCTCAAATTTTGCGGATGACACATCAGTTCCTTTCTTAAGTTCAGCAATCACCCTGCCCGAACCAAGATACGACTCCGACGATACACTCTCCACGCCTTTCACTGACGACACCAGTCCCTCAATTCTCGATGTGACATTCTGCTCAATGACCTTGGCCGACGCATTGGGCCACGAATAAGTCACCGTGAGCGTCTTTCCCTGCCGAGGTTTGGGACTGTCGGCTACGTCTATCTTTGGCAGTAATGCAGCACCTGTTACCATCAAGATTGCCAGCGTCAGCAGCAGTGTGAAATTGGAGATTCTCATGCCCTTTCCTTATTATTATATATAAGGTAATAGAACATCGGAACCATAAACAAACTGACCATCGTACCGATACCCATTCCCACGATGACAGTCACCGACAACGGATATTGCAGGGCTGAGCCCATGTCGCCCCTGTGGAGGAAGGGCACGATGGCCAGCATCGTGGTCAGCGATGTCATAACAATGGGCTTAAGCCTGTTATGACCTGCCGTCAAGATGGCTCTGAGCAGTGGCATGCCCCCCCGCCGCAGCCTGTTAATGGTGTCTATCTTCAGGATGGAGTCATTGACGACTACACCGCTCATCACCACAATGCCAATCATCGACATCACATTGACCGATTCTCTGAGGAGCCAGAGCGTGGCAATAACAAAGAACACGTCGACCACTATCTCAATGAGGATAATCAACGGCTGGATGAAACTTTCGAACTGTGCTGCCAGGATGAAATAGAGCAGTGCCAGTGCTACACTCAGAACCAATGCAAGTTCACGTATCATTTGGCGGCTTGTGAAATAGCTGCCGGCATACGTGGCTGACAGCACACTTTCCGGTCGATGCACCTGACGCTCGACGAAGTCCATCACTTGTTCCGCCTTCCTGTCGCTTACATCCAGGTCGATGCTGTAGTATTCGCCACCGTTGCCTGCCGTCAGTCGCTTATAGTCTTCACCCTTTGTCTCTTTCACTAAAGAGGCAATGGGAATGTCAGTCCCCTCGCTGTTCCTGACGGTACTGTATAGGATGCGGTTGCTCTCCCCCGCGTCTGTTCCCACAACAACGGGTATGCTCTGCGCACCGTCGTTGATGTCAAAGATACGGCTCTGGCTAACCAGTTCCTTCAGCCTGGTGTATAGCTGGTCGTAACCGACTTTATAGACTGCCATCTGCTCCATGTCGGCCACATAGCGGATATTGGTCTCTGTGACGACGGGCATTATAGAGATGTCGGGGAAGCGGGTGCGTAGCGTGTCTGTAAAACTACGTGCCGTAGCCACGTCCGGCCGCCTGCCGTCCTGATGCTGCAGGTGTATTTCCAAATCTGCCTCGTCTGTTGAGAATATCATGCTGTAAAGATTGCCGGACTCTCCAAAGACTACAGTCGCTGCCGGGTACTCCTGCTGCAGTAGCCTGCAGGCGCGCTCCTTTATCTGTTGCAATCCTTCCACCGATTTGGCTTTCACATAGACAACGGCCTCTGATGCCGTAATCTCCTTGGTGTGCGACAGCAGGAACTCCTGTGTCCCCGCCATCGAGGTAGAAGTAACAGCCTCGTCGCCAAGAGCGTCTATGAGAGCTGTGACCCTCCGGTCATTTTCTGTCGTTGAGACACCTGTATTCCAGTCTATTGTCATCAACATGTCATCCTGTTCCACCTTGGGCATACGCTCCTTCTCAATATGCCTAAATATAACGCCGGCCAATGGAGCCATTAGGATCAATGCCAACAGGCATATTCGGACATGACGGAGCACCCACCTCATGCCTGCTTCGTAAGGTTTGCTCATTTTTTTATCCCTACTTGATATCACTGGGGCCTGGCTATGTTTCCTGAAGAGCAGATGGAAATACACCGGCATCACCACTGTCGCTACGACCAGCGAGGAAAACAAAGCTGTCGTCACGCCCAAAGCCTGGTCATAGAATAGTGTTCCCGCCACGCCACTCAGGAATATTAGCGGTATAAACACCGAACAAGTGGTAAGCACTGAACTCAGCATCGGGGCAAATACCTCTTGTGTCCCCTTCACAACAGCTTCTTTCAGACACAGTCCCTCTTGCCATCGTCGCATCACATTGTCTATGACGATGATGGAGTTGTCCACAATCATACCCACTCCCAAAAGCAGCCCCGACAGCGAGACAATGTTTATCGAGATGCCCAGCACATAGAAGCAGAGCATTGTCAGTATCAGCGAGAGCGGGATGGTCATCACAATCAGCAGCGCTGGCCGCCACTGCCGCATAAACACGAAGAGGATCAGGCAGGCCAGCAGCACACCCACATAGAGGTTTGCCTGCAGCGTGCTGATGGTATATGTCAGCAGACGGGTTTGGTCCCGGGTCAGCTCAAACTGTATGTCAGGATAATCCCTTCTCATGTCTTCCAGCAAATTGGCCATGCGCTGCTGGAGGTCGGCCATCTGGGCGTCGTTCTGCTTGATGATGGCCATTGTCACGGCCCTCTTCTTGTCATGGCGGACGATGCCATTGCGCCCAGCTGCCCGCTCTTCTATGTGGCATAGGTCCTTCAGCTGTAGCAGTCGGCCGCCGTGATTGATATAGATATTGGCCACGTCGTCCTTCGTGAGCAGCTGTGAGTCGAAATGAATGTTATAGCGATACAGTCCGTCCACCACACTGAGTGCCTCTAACGTGATGTTGTTCCTCTGGATAGCCACTTCTATGCTCTGAGTCGTCAGCCCCAGCGTCTGTAGCTTGTCATAGTAGGGCTGGCAGGTAATCTCTGTACCTACCGTTCCGCTGATGTCCACCATCGCCACCTGTGGCAGCTGTTCAATGCGCCCCCTCACCACGCCCTTGGCAAACCGTCCCAACTGTGCAAAGGCCAACTCACTCGTTTCATTCTTGAGCCAGATGTCTAAATAGAAGGCTGGGATGTCCATCGCACTGGCCTTGATTACCTTAGGACGCTCCATGTCCTTGGGCATGGTATTCATCGTGCGGTCAACCTTCTCGTTCACCTCGATAAAAAGCAGGTCGATGTTACTCCCTGGTTCGAAGGTCAGCACCACACAACCCGCATCCATCCTCGACTCGCTGCGGATGTCCTTCACCCCAGCCACTTGCATCAGCTGGCCTCGGAGCGGGCCCGTCACGTCCCGTTCAATCTCACGGGCAGAATAGCCAGGCATATTGGCTTGCACCGTAATCTGCGGTATGTCGATGTCGGGCATCAAAGAAACGGGGATATATCGCAGTGCCACGCACCCCATCACCACAATGGCGATGAGGCACATGGTCACAGCTATAGGACGGTGGAGAAGCTTCTTCATCGCTTTAGTTTAATTTCACTTCCGTTCCGTCGGCAAGGTTCAAGTTGCCTGAAGTGATGATAGTGTCTCCTTCGTGGATGCTCGTCTCTTTCCGTCGGCATCCTGTGATGGCATAGGAGTTGATGTTGGAGTGCAGTACATCCACGTATGTCCATACGGCACGACCATCTTCATACAGGAAGACCACATGATAGCCGTCGCGCTCCACCACGGCATCCTTTGGCACGACGAACATATTCCGCACCTGCTCCTCTACAACAATACGGACATTCATACCATCAATCAGCATGCTGTTTCTGTTATTAAGCCTTGCCATTACCTTGATTAGTCCCTTGTCGTCAACAAGAGGGTTGATTTCTGTAATGATACCATCGAACAACACACTGTCTGCCACAAACGGCGCGACCTTGACATGCTGCCCTTTCCTCACATTCCCGAATTCCGCTTCCAGAATTCTGAACTCCACCTCAAACTGCGAATCGTCAATCAGCGTACATATTTTGTCGTTGTGCTGATAGGGGCGGGCGTCCAAGTTGGCTATCCTGCCACTAAAGGGCGCATAGAGGTTACACTCGTCCAAAGCCTTCCTGGCAGACTGCAACTGGTACTGAGCCGCGTAGTAGCCGGACGTCACCTCTGCACGTTTCATCACATCCTCAGGCACCGCTTGTTCGGATTTAAAATCCGAAATCACCGTGGCATCATAGCCCAGACCTATCAGTTTGTCTACGAGTTCCACTTTGGCGCGTTCCAGTTCCTTCTCTGCCTTCTCCAGTTCACGCAGTCTTTCACGTTTGTCCACGGATGCGATTAATGTGCCTTTATGCACGTACATGCCCTCGCTGACATAGATCTCTGCGGTCACACCCTGCGCCACGAAGTTCAGTTCGCTCTTGGCCTTGGCGCGCAACCGTCCATTGCATACTATCTGCTTGTTGAAGGTGGACGTGCGGAGTGTCATCGTGTCCACATACGTCTCACCCAAGGCTTGCTGGTGCATCTCCATTTCTGTAGGTGCCTCTTCCTTCTTGCTGTTACAAGAGGTAAGCCCCATACACACTAAAGCGAATAGAAGTGTCGCTGATCTTTTCATACACCTTTTCTCCTAACTCCTAACTCCTAACTCCTAATCGAAGTCAGCTGTCAAGTCTCGTTTTCCTACCCAGTCATAGAGTGTCGACTTTCTCAGACTGTAATATCCCGTCCAGAAGGTCTGCAACTGGCGGATATATTGGGCACGGGCACTCTCCGACTCCTGCTGAGCTGTGTTCAGGTCGGTCACGGTGACGGCGCCAGCCTCAAACCGGCGCTTGGTGATGTCATAGCGCTCGTCGGCAATGTCCTGTGCCCTTAGGGCATTCTTGCATTGTCCTGCCTGCATGTTAAACTGAAGTACACAATTCCGCAAATCCTGTATGTATGTTTCGTGGGCCTGCTCCAGTTGTGTCTTCTTGACCTCAAGGTCGGCCTCAGCCATCTTCACCCTCCCTTTGCTTACGCCCCAGTCGAAGATGGGCAGGGTGACTGTCAGCCCGACAATCTCATTGTCTTTAAGCATCCTATAGGCGTCATTAAAGTGGTTGGCAGTGCGATTGAACCCCAGTTCACTGCTGAGTTGCACCTGAATGCCTTTGTTTGCCTTTGCTTGTGCCACCAGCTTTTCCGACTCGAGCCTGCTGATTTGCTGTTGAAGCGTATGCGTGGAGTTTGCCAATGCTTTACTGACCACCTCGTCGGCACTGATGATCACTTCAGGAACGCTGTAGGGCGGCATCAGCTGGATGTCATCATAATCATATAGTCGTAGATAGGAGAACAGACGGAACTTCTGGTTCTTGAGCGTCAGGCGATTGTTTTCCACTTCTACCTGCACATTCAGCAACGAGAGTTCAAGTTGCAGCAGTTCGCTCTTGGTGATGGTGCCAAGGTCAAAGCGCTTCCTGGCAATGTCAAACAGGTACTGTCTGTCTTTCAGTGTGCTCACACTCTGTTGATATATGGACTGGGCTGAAAGCACATTGAAAAACAGGTTGACAGCCTGAATGGTAATCTCTTCCATCGATTCCAGATAGGCACGCTTCGCACACTCATATCTCAATGGCTCTGTCTTCTTCTGCCATTTCAGACTGTTATAGGCCCTCAGCGGCTGTGTATAACAGAGGCGTACAGGCTGAGAGTTGTAAATCCTGGAGTCATAGCTGAATTGGTCTAATCGGTAGAGATACGACTGTACCGACAACTTGCCTCCCAAGGCCGCGATGTTCTGGTCTACAGACAAGGCTATGCTGTTGCCCATGGAGTTGTTCTCCACATACGCTATACGCCCGTCGTCATAGTTTCGGGCCTCCACCATCGAGCGGTCAAACTGGAGCAGGTTGCCAGACAGACTGGCCGCAGGCAACAGCTCTGCCTGGAACGACCTGTAACTCCAATACTGACTCATAAAGCTCAGTCGCGCCAACATCGCATCGTAAGACTGCTGCTGGGCAATCCGTATGGTGGAGGTAAGCGTCAACTGCTGTGGAGACTGGCTGAAGACCTGTCCACAACCTACATACCATGTCAGAACAGTAACGAGAGACAACCGTCTATACATACTTTTATGTATCACGCAGTTTTTTATAAAGCAACTCTTCTATTATCTGGTTATGAACTGGATTCCCAACGAGTAACACCCCTCCATTTTACGATTGCCATTTACATTTTCATACTGAGAGTTTAATAAGATATGGATTATCATCCTTCCCTAATGTGGTTGCATAAAACACGTCGTCAGCTTTCCCTTTGGAAATCGAGAACAAATAATAATCGGTGGAATATGTTTTTATTAATTCCCCATCCCATGAAAACTTTAGGATATAACTTTTAAGATCGCTCATTTTTTTCCCAGCAGACAAATAGTCACCTATATAAGTTACGTATATATAGTTATCATCACAGCAGTAATTTGTGTATGAATAAGGGATTCGCCTTTTAAAGACAACATTTTTCAAGTTGCCCATTTTCATAACTGCATATTCAACATCCAAGGTCAAGGGGCCTTCTATTTTCTTAAAAAGCTGCATGTTGTTCCTGTGATAAAATTCCAGATATGACTGATGAGGAGACATGTAGACAATCATATCGTCACCAATTACAATATTTCCTCCTCCTGCTACATTTCCTGTAAAGAATTCACTCTCCTTAATCAACGGATCCACAGACGCATCTGCCACATACACAAGTCTTGGAAATTGAGGAGGAGACTGTCTGATTCCAAGATGCCTATCAGAAAAGCACATGGGATTTGCATAGACTACACCTTCTCCCAACGGGAAAACGATGGGTACTGGCTGACTATGTTTAACCAGGTCCACTTGATAATTCGGATTTATCAAAATGGAATCTAATGATAAAGATACTACCTGTTGCTTAACCCAGTCATTGATTATAAGATTATTGTTCGTTAGGCGTATATCTATGCCTAATATTTCGTTATGACCATTACCGCGATTAAATGAACGGTACAAGTCCTTTTTTGTTTTCAAATCAAGAATACTGAGAAGGCACCCATTTATATTATCCCTTTTCGCAATTATTAATATTGAATCATTGTATACAAGATAATTCTTTCCATATACTACAGAGTCATTGAAAAAATCATAATCAACAACTTCCGCATCAAGATGTATGCTCTTTTCCAACGTATCAGCGTTTAATCGTTCGACAGAATTGTTAACGTCTTTGGAACAACTTCCTACAAAAAACATCAAAACAAGTAGATTGAAAATGTATTTCATATATTTCACCTTGAAAGATTATTGCTTAAATAGACTAATTTCAATACCATGATAAACCTAACTTTCGCGTGTTCATACGCCCACGCCCTTGAAGGGAGGACGGGGCATGAGGCGTATGAACTAGTGAGGTTAGAACTAAAAATTAAAAATCAATGTGCTACCTTTACATCTTATCGTAGTACCTGTACTCTTATTTTTGTATGTGCAATACTGTGTTTGATCTCCTGTGCAAATAGCATTTTTCGGAAGATCGCAATCTGCCAATACTTCCACGTAATCTAAAAGTAAGCCAGACAAATCAGCACAATGCATCTTACCGCTGTAATGTACCATTACTGACAAGGAAAAGCTAAAAACTACAAGAGTAGAAAAAATAATACCAGATCTTTTCATAATTTTAAAATTTTAAGTGGTCGTTTTGTTTATAACTGAAATTTCATAAATCATTCATAGATTCTTTCAAATAATAAGCTATTTCTTTGGCCTTTTCTCGCATTTCATCAGTTGCGGGCGAGACAATCTTTTCATTAAAGGAAACAACTCTCATCGCCATGGATTCCATTTGCGCTTTACAGCCCTCCTTTTTATAAAGGAGCATCAAGCGATAGAGAGGGTAGATACGGTTAGGCATGACACTGAAAGCCTTTAGATATGCCTGTTCAGCTTCCTGATAAAAGCCCATTTCGCTGTAGTTGTTACCTTGAACAATATAGAACATCGGATCATTACTAACAAGGGTCCCCATGCACAATATGGCATTGCTGTCATTATATCGTTTTTCTTCTGACAATATCTTTCCAAAATCAAAAAGGAAATGGGGGTTATTTCTCAAAAGAGGAAGTATGCTGTAATAATTGTCAATAAAGCCAGCATGACTAATTCCCGCTGTAATCTTATAATCTGTCTCTGCTATTGCTCTATTCTTTATGGCCTTGTATATTATATTGGAAAACATTATTACACAACAAGTGATAGTAATTGGTATAAGATACCGTTGATGCTGTCTCGTTAATAAAACAGCTCCTTTATTCTCTGATGCGGCGAAAGCACTTATTAGTACAAACAAAATCTGATATGGCAACAAATCAAGCGGATAAGAAAACATAGAGAAAATCAACAGGCAAAATAATCCCATTCCTAACACCTTTCCTTGTGCTTTCAACTTAAAAAACAACAAAGCAATCAGAACTACTGTAATAACTACTCCCGTCAAGCCCTGTTCCACACCTATCTGTAGTAAACTATTGTATGCGCTATCAGTAACGTCTGCACTCTGAAAACTGAAAGACGGATGCCATGCATAGAAACTGGACAATCCCTCGGCATACTGATGGCAGAAACTGCCTATGCCAGAACCAAAGACAGGATGCTGACAGATACAAAGCAGGGATATAAGATATATAATGGAGCGGCCATTGGCGGAGCCTTGTTTCAAGAAATATAGTCCTGACATCGCAAGAACAGCAG
Source organism: Prevotella sp. (assembly GCA_017417465.1). Lineage (GTDB taxonomy): Bacteria > Bacteroidota > Bacteroidia > Bacteroidales > Bacteroidaceae > Prevotella. Next base: position 49,480 of record JAFPZD010000242.1, read on the forward strand.
CCAAGAAGACCCACCAGCGCCACCGCTTCCATTGATCCCAATAGATGATTCCCAAGCATACTGCTGCTGATACCAGTGCCGCCCTGCTCCAGGTGGCAGGTAAGAGAACGAGAAAAACAGCTGGTAACCAATAGCCTTTCTTCAATTGACAGGACATAACCAGCCCCATACTTAGAAATGCGGAATAGGGGCCAGGATTTAAAAATGTGCCAGAAAGTGCATAAAGATAGTGTCGGCTGGTACCATTAAGCAGTTGCCCTGCACCAACAAACACTTCGTATCCTGCACAGATCAAAATACCAACGACCAGAACCCGTTCCGTCATGTCTACCGATGACAAGAGCAAACGTACTACGATATAAAGCGCAAACATCTGCATTGAACGAAGGCAGAAATTGGCACAGGGATACACAGGATCCACGTAGGCTCTAAGCATCACATAGACAAACCATAGCGTGACCACAACATCTACAGCCGACAAACACGTCTGCCGTCTACGCCAGAGCAACATCAGGACAGCTACGACCGCCACCCCACCAATGACCTCCGTGAGACGGACATCGGTCTCAGTCCAGCTCATCTCCACCGGCTGTATTGTAAACCACAAGATGAAGCCGATGCATATTACTGCCAATAGCTTATACCTCATCTCTTCCTTTCTTAACGATATGGTGTACAACTCCTACAATATACTCTTCCGGCACCAGCCCCCAATAACGCGAGTCGTTAGAATCCAGTACGTTGTCGCCAGCCATGAAGTAATAGTTATGTTTCCACTGGTGACGGCGGAAGTGTTCCTCGCCAGCCCATACTTCCCCCCTATCCCAGTCACAGGCGATGGGCTGTCCCGTCTCCCATTCCAGCAGTATATGATAAAGCGTGGCCTCGTATGGAGTGACACGCATCACATCACCCTTTCTTGGGATATACATAGGTCCGAAATGGCGGATAGTCCATGCAAAGTGGTCGTCAAAGGGTATGGCAGGCAAGGAGGGAGGCCACAGCAAGGAGTCGGGTGTCTGCTCCAGCCGGGCTTGTTCTTCCACTGTGCCCAGTACTCCTCCGTAATTGTTGTTACGGTAGTGCCCGTCAACAATACGCAGGCTGTCACCAGGCATCCCGACAATACGCTTGCAATACACATTATTGATGACAAAGCTTATCCTGCCCTCATGGTGAGGGAAATTAAACACCACAATATCATTTTGGCGAAGCATACGTAGCCCTTTCAATCGCCAAGACTCCAGGTCCTGCCCAGAGGGAACAAAGTGCAGGCTCTTATAGATTCTCGGACCCATCAGCAGCTTGTTCACAAACACTTTGTCACCTGATTGCAAAGTAGGATTCATGGATGAAGTCTTTATGGTGAAATAGTCAACGACGAAGCAACGCAACAGTAACCATCCTCCATATATCAGCAGGATGACACATAACGAAAACGACATGTATTTCAAGCATTTGTATATCATTACTGACACAATGTTGCTAATGCTTCTATGTTCCACTCACCGACAGGATCTTTACTCTTGACTATATTGACAATTTTATTTCTCCACACGACAAACAAGGCATTGGTATAATAACACCTTAACTTCTCATGGAAGATATCTTCTGGGTCTTTGCACAAAACCGTATTATCAGACAATTCCACTTCGTATTGATTCATATAATACTCCATAAGCGTACTATCAACCCCTGTCATCCATAAAACGACAGGCAGCGACATCGAGTTTGTGGTATATACGACATGGTTGAAATCAATTAGGTTCGCAAGACATTCTGAACATTCATTGGTGCTGAGATAGAAAAGCAAACAATCTCTTGAGTCCATAATCTCAGCAAGTGAAAAACCTTTCGATAAGAGAACACTGTCAAGTGCTTCATACTCAACAGACTCTGCCTCTTCCAACGAATAGCGGGCTGATGTTTGGCACGAAGAGTAGGCTATCAACCACACAAACGAACAAAACAATTTCCTCATTTTAGTTTAAATTTTACCAACTCTGTAGCACCAGATTCGGAATCCACGCAAGCTCCATATAAGTTTTCTTCTTTGCTATCTACTGATATACAATAGGCATACCGGTCTAACTTATAATTACATACCAATCTGCCATTCCAATCAATTTTGAGTATCTCAACTGGTTGAGGCTTGATGGGAAATGGAGCATCGTTAATATTTCTATATAAAAAGTATACATGAGAGTTTGTTGCAATAGCCGCATAATAACATCCCACATGCATGTCTTTTCCAAAGGACACAAACTTTTTATTCTTTACAGGAGTAGTCACATATTGTTTGCGCGCCTTTTCAGGTCCTTTCATTCTACGCTTTAATTCTAACGACTTGTCATATATCTCAATGAGATTGTCATGATTATATGCAACCCACACATCGTCATTATGTGGATTCCTTACCATTACAGCCCCCGTTACATTAGCAACGAAATAATTATACTCTGTAGATCTATTCCTTTCATTTGGCACACCAGTATCATACCTTTCAATCGCCTTGTTTATTCCGTTATCGTAATCAGAATCATTCAAATACCAAAAGTTGAAACCTATATATGTTGTGTCTTCTGGCAATATAGTTATCACGTCTCTGGAGTAATCGGAAGTCGCACATATTGGACTTCTGCCATTTTTTAATGAATCAACAGAACATACCCAATACCTACTCTGTGTAAAGTCGTCTATATAAAAAGTGTCACTCACTGAAAAAGGAATTATTATGTCACAAGACACCAATTCATTTCTGGCATGGCCTTTTGCACCAAAAGAAGATATGCGATGACCTGTCTGTAGTGAAAACAACTGTACTTTGTCTCTTTGGGCAGGGTCATCGTTACTGGCTATGATCATTGAGTCACTGACCAAGAACATGTCATCTGGGTTAAGCATGTCACTCAATTCTATTTTTTCTCCTTTTAAACCAATGGTCTTGCTAAAGTCATTATGCGAGAATTCATATTCAATAGGATTCTCTGGTGCGGTACAGCCTACCAATATTATTGGGAAAAAGTATATAATGATCCTTTTCATAATTCAGTGAATTTTTTGCCATAGAGGTTCATTCACGCATGAAGAACCTATATGGCAACATTTCTGGCTATACATTCCTACTTATACAATTGTCTGCGGTATACTCTGAATAATAGCATTTACTGCCTTGTGATTCAACGCAGTGTTTGCTAAGATTATAGCCATCTCTAGACTCACATTTGGTAAGTACTTCAACATCTTCACTTAACAATAAAGAAACTCCTGAACTCTTCGGAAGAGAGAGGATGGCAGACACTACCAATGTTGGAACTGCCCAAATAAGCACTTTTTTCATTTTTAATTGTTTTTTAATCGTTAATATTGTTTAGAATTGCATGAAGCATCCCTCGCCGGTTTCCTCATCGGTAAACAGGTAGCCTAACGGGCGTGGCGTCTCATTGTCGGTGAATACAGTCCATTTAGGCAGACGTACTTGCAGGAGATGGAATACAGGCTTGAACACTCCACGCATGGACTTATCGAACACACGCCACTCCATTGTCTTTTCATTGAATCCCCATAGTATGGCATCCTGCGTGAAGGGTTGCCACTCATTCCTGTCGTTCCAATAAAAGGTGGTGACGCGGCGCGTCAGGCGCGTCTCGTCAGCCTTGCAGCCGTAGACCATTTTGAAGAGAACAGTGTCGCCTGTCAAGTTATAGGGGCGTATCTGCGGGGAACTGCCTTTGGCGATGGCGCCGGAGTCGGCCACTAATGTGAATGTGCCCCCGAAAGTCTTCACGCTGTCGGCATCAGGATAGCCTAAACGGTACCACTGCCGTATGGTGGAGTTGCTGAAACGGACGCTGTCGCCGTCGACCTTTCCTGCCCTGATAGGATACCACTTCCAGTCATGGAACCGGCAAAGGAACAGGTGGCGGTGATGCCTGAGGCTGTCGGGCACAGGCAGTGAGAGGCACCTGTAGGTGGTACTCATGTCGGGTGTGACGTCCTGTCGGGTGACAGGCAGGGCAAACCGTTGCAAGACCCGGTGTTGCCTTCTGGAGTTGCTGTAGTCGTCAAGCAGTTCCAGCAGGTCTTCGTTAGGCTCATAGCTGGTCTGCCACGTACACCAGGATGCCATGGTGTCCTTTGGCTCACCCATATAAATCAGACTGTCGCCAATAGTCAGGCGAAAAGCCCGGTCGTTGCTACCCACGGCAGGGAAGTGTACCGAAGTGTGCGGCACCTCGGTAAAGCGCCAATGGGTGGTAATCATGGCACAGGGAATGCCACAGGCTCGCATGGCCAAGGTGACATAGTGGGCACACCCCCTGCACTCCATCCAGCGGATGCGCTCCATTCCCTCAACCGTGAGCAAGTTTCGGGTGAAAGACCCCATGGCGGGACCGTATGCTATCTCTCTGCGCAGCTGGCGTATGAGGAAGAGGACCACCTCACGAATGGACGTAGGGTCTGCTACTGAATCGAGGATTGCCGACTCGTATTTCTCCTTCAGGTAACGACGCCAGCCATGCAGTTCCTCGTCACCGTTGCGATAGGGCAGTATATAGCGGCAGAAATCGTCGAAGGAGACGTCCCTGGCCCAGGGACGTTGCCACGCCTCAAAGGCCAGGTCGATGTTCTCGCGGAGGAATTCGTCGGTCAGCGTGTCCTCATCCATCACCGGACTGCCTATAACGTACGAATATTCGAGGCTGTCCAAATGGTGCCGGAAGACCGAATCGTTGGCAATACCCTTGCGGAGCCGCTCCACCTCAACGGGGTGGTTGAGGTGGCGGCTCACGCCATAGTGGTATTTTGCATACTGCTGTAGATAGTGCACTGCCTCCTTCTTTTGCGGGTCATCGGCATAGCTGGCAGCGACTCTGTCGAAGACGGCCGGTCCTTCAAAGGCCGAACAAGAGGTCAGTGCAAACAGCAGGATAACGTAAAGTGGCTTCATTCCTAACATCCAAATGGTAAAAAGGACTGTTTCTCATTCTTCTATGTAGAGCCGTCCGACGTATGAAACGGTATCGAAGACGACCTCTACCAAATAATAGCCGGATGGCAAAACACCCAAGTTGATGGAGCTGGTTCCTGCGAGGTTAAAAGCACCTGTGCCGCCAACCAGGAGAATCCCGTCTTCATCATACACATAATAGGTGTAAGCAGCACCCGACTCCGAGTACAATAAGGCGAGCTCGCCCGTGTACTCATCGTAGTTGGCCTGCAAAGCGGGTGAGCGATGAGGACCAGAAGGAAAATCAGGATTATTGTTTTCCTTCATTGGCACTTCAACTGCCATCGCACCTCCAATGCTGAACAATAGCATCATTGCAATCATTGACAATCTGATTCTTTTCATAACGATAATGATTTTAAAAGTTATACTGCTGTTGCCTTTATGAGACCGAAATCTACAGGTGTTTTGACCCGTCCCTGCTGCCATTCAGCCCAAAAGACTGCTGCAAAGGTAGTGAGTTATAGCCATAGTACAATAGAAAAAACGTTCCAAGTTGTTCCAGTGAAACGAAATGGAACGGAATGGAGCTGAAAAACCCGCCTCAGTGTTTGGCCGTTAACCGTTTTATTCGTAACTTTGCAGCCAGAATTGCAAAAGAATTGGCCATGAACAGAGTGTTAATCCCTATGACACTATTCCTGATGCTGGCAGTGTCGTGTAGCGACCACCGCCTTGTAGGCAGGATGGATAACATCAAGAGCGTTGGTAACAGTAACCCGAAGCTCGCCATGCTGATGCTGGACTCTATACAGTCGGAAATAGGCCGGGCCTCGAAGTATGTAAGGATGAAAGGGATGATGCTGGAGATACGGCTGCGTGACAAATCTTTTCTCAATGCGACAACGGTCGACTCTGCCAAGCTCATTGTTGAGTACTTCGACCGTCACGGCAGCAAGTACGATGCTGCAGAGGCTCACTACTATGCCGGAAGTGCATACCGTGACCTGAAAGACATGCCCCATGCACTCCAGCACTTCCTGCTGGCAGAGAAGCTGGAGACCCAGGCTGGCGCCCATGATTCGCTGATGCTCGTAATCATCTATTCAAATCTCATGAATGCCTATTTCTACGTTCAGGACTATCATCATGCGCTGGAAATGGCCCTTAAAGAGTATGATATTGCAAAAGCGTCAAATCTCATAGACCCTGTCACCCTTATGGAGGTCGCGAAAAGCTATGGGATGTTGGGGGATGACAGGATGAGCTGCAAATATCTGAAAGAAGCTCTGGATATGGTGTTGGCATCGGGTATTGAGAAAGGGCACATTCTCGGCCTCTATGGGATGCTTCAGGATTTTTCCAGTATGAAGATGACGGAGGAGGCTGACAGCTGCTATGCACTCATACAAAGAACGGACGTGCCACCCTATCCTAAGGCACTTGGAAACTATTACCGACTCAAAAACAAAGCCGACTCTGCCATTGCTTGCTACAAGGATGCTATGAAGGCGTCAAAAGACCTTTTTGACACATACGACGCAGCCCGGAGACTCTACTATACCTATAAGGAGGACGTCGGGAATAAGGATAGCATCTGCAAATATGCCCACCTCTATATCAAGATAGCCGACAGTCTTGACCTCGGCAAGCGGCAAGAGATGGCCTCTACCATCAACAACCAGTTTCAGTACGCCCGCAATATTGAGGAAGAGGCTATGATAAAGGAGGAGAACAACCGTATACGTCTATGGCTGTATACAGCGATAGGAACTATTGTCATGCTGTCGCTTCTCTTCTGTATTTATCATATTCTGAGGAAGAACAGGCATCTGAACGAGTTGCTTGAGCTTTCAGAACAACTGACTGAAACGAGGAATGATGCAGAAGCTCTGAAGCATGAAATCAGTGACTATAAGTCGCAACTCAGCAAGTCTGAGGAATCTCTGTCTGCCACCAAACAAGAACTGACAAGGGTGAACAATGAAATAGCCCACTATGAAGAAGAACTACGACACAAGGAACAACAACTTGCTGAAAAGTTGGACGAAAACAGGCGGTTCATCCTCCTGCTGCATAAGGCCGACTTAGAGGCCAATGCCGAGGATGTGGTCAAGGCCATCCGAAAAGCATCTGAAGGAAAATACACGATGACGAGCGCAGAATGGCAAAAGCTCTACCATGCAGTAGATGAATTGCAGCCAGACCTTTCTGAGAAGTTGGCTCAAAAGATCAAGGGTTTCACCGAACAGCAACAGCAGATTTGCTACCTTCTCAGTATAGGTCTCAGCAATGCACAAATCGAAAACCTCACAGGCCTCCCACACGTCACAGTATGGAGATGGGTAAAGAAGTTCGACTGGATATAGTTAACAGGGAAAATATGGCCAATAATGTGCCCTGAAAAATGAACTTAGGTTCGTGGGCCAACTAACTTATGTTCGTGGGCCTACGAACATAAGTTCGTGGGCCGATGAACCCTATGTTCATTTTGGGAGCACGAAAAAGACCATTTCCCCCTGTCTCATTTATGAAGATTTACGTTCAAGAAATGCGAAAAAAGTGCTGCCGCCGTTCCCCATACACTGTAGGGACGGCGGCAGCAAACTTTTCACTTTTCACTTTTCACTTAGAAGTTGACGCCGACGTTCAGGAAGAGGGCGTTGCTGTGGATTGTGAAGTCGTCATTCTTGGCGATATTGGTCAGACCGAACTGGTAGCCAGCCTCTAAGTAGAGGTTGTTCCACTCGGCACCGCAGCCCACCTTGATGCCCATGTTGGGTCGCTTCAGACCGCCATGGATGGCTTTCTTCTCGTCGAAAGTGCCAACCTTTGCCAGCTCAATGGTTCCGTCTGATGCTTGCTGATACTGCTTCGTCTTACCACTAAAAGCATAAGAGAACACGGGGCCGAGGAACGGCAGAACAGCAATCTCGTCGGTAGCCTGGAAACCGTACTTGATGAGTACGGGCAGTTCGAAGTTGGTGTAACCTACGCTCTGCTTGTCCTTCTTGGCACCACGCTCAGTGTAGTAGAGACCACTCTCGAGGAACACGGGCACACCGTCAGAGAGACGCAGACCGACGACACCTGCGAGCGTTAGGCCAGCCTTACTGTCCATGTCGACGTCGTCTCCACCGAGGTTTGCCATTGACAAGCCCAGACGGACACCATAATACACATTACTCTCGCTGAGCGTGAATCCACCGCTGGTGAACTGCGCGAACGTAGGCACTGCGAGGAGTGCTGCTACGATTGAAACTAAAAACTTCTTCATACGTTCTTGTTGTTTTGTACGTTAATAAAATGGTTTTCTGCTGCAAAGTAACACATTTTTTTTCAACTGTGCAAACATTTTGGCAGAAAAACTATCTGTAGACGTCTTCTTTGTGCAGTTCAACGACTTTTCCGTAGTTCCGAAGGGCATTAAAGTCAGCCTGTTTGCGGTCACCGATGACTATCCACACGCGCTGGTTTGATGCCACATGGTCGCGGTGGAACTGCTCTATCTGCGCATCGGTAACCTTCGGTGCCAGCTCTGCGGTGTGCATGTCTGGGTCGGCAGTATAGCCCATTCGCCGCATGGTGGCGATGTAGCCAGCGACACTTCGGAAGGTGGGGTAGGCATTCTGAATGTCGTTCAGCACCTCTTGGCGGGCGGCCTCGATGTTTTCCGAGTTGATGGGCATTTGGCGTAGCAGCGAGTCTACGGTGTGCATGGCCGTAGCCGTCTTGTCGGCCTGCGTGCCAGTAACGGTTAAGAAGGCCAGCTGCTCGGCGCTGTGGCGTGCCATGTCGGGCTGAATCAGCTTGCCGCCCGTGCTGTAGGCCAGCGATCGGAACTCACGCACGTTCTGGAACAGCACCGACGACATGCCGCCGCCCATATAGCGGCTCCACAGCGCGGCGACGGTGCGCTCCTCCCAGGTTGGAGCGGTCCCCGTCAGCTCGTAGCTGAGGATATAGTTCTGGCGCGACTTCGGCACGTGGTAGAAGTAGACGGTGTTCTCAGTGACAGGCTGCACCGGACGGAACGTGTCGGCAGCAGGCGTCTGGCAGCGGTCGAGCGGCAGCAGGCTCTGGGCCATTGTGCCCACCTGCTGGGGGCTGAGCCGTCCACAGTAGTTCAGCTCGCAGTCGTACTGCTGGAGTTGGTCGAACAGGCGGAACATGTCGTCGTCTTTCAGGGCATTCACCTCGGCCAGCGAGGGCTGGCGCAGATAGTCGCTCAGCTGGCCATAGGCGACTTTCGACAGCACGGCCTGCATCACGGCGTACTTCTCCTTTCCGAACGACTTGTTGTTGACCTTGGCGCTCTGTTTGATTTCCTTCAGGGCCTGTTCGTCAGCTTTAGCGTGGCCTAAGAAGTGTGCCAGCAAGCGCAGCGCTGGTTCCAACTGTGCGTCGCGGCCTGTCAGTGTGAAGCTGAAGGTGTTGTTGCCTGCCGTGACGTCCATCGTCACGCCGAGGTGCAGCCAGGCAGCCTCAAGTTGTTGCTTCTTCAGCGAGTCGGTGCCCACTGCCGACAGGTAGGCGGCCAGGTGTTCGAGCATCGGCGTGTGGCGCTTGCCGTCAAGATAGCTTAGCGAGAACGTGAAGATGTCGTTGACGGGATTGGCCTTTGCGTAGAGCGTGACGTGGGGGCCGACCACCCTCCGCTCAGCATCGTGCTCGAAGTCAACGATGCGGACCTCGTTGTCGTTCACGGGCATCTGTTCCAGTTGCCTTGCAAATGCCGACTTTGCTCCGGCGTTCTTGGGCTTTATAGGCTTGTAGCCGGGTTGTTTCAGGGTCTCCTTGTTACTGATGCCAAACTTCTTGACCAGCGTCAGGTAGTTGTCGGTATAATACTTGCGGGCCACGCGGATGATGTCGTCGCGCCGGATGGTCTTCAGCTGGTCGAGCTTCCGTAGAACAACATCCCACGACTGTCCCTGCGAGTAGGCATCGAGCATCAGGGCTGCACGGCCATCGATGGTCTCCAGCGACCGTTCTGCGTCCAACAGGGCTTCGCGTTTCAGCTCTTCAAGGCGCTCGTCGGTGAAGTCACCCTGCTTGATGCGTTCCATCTGCTGCAGGCAGGCGTCGATGGCTTTCTGCTTCTTGCCGAAAGGCAGCTTGGGGATTGCGGCCAGGAACTGCACGCCGGCATCGTTGAAAGCCAAGCGCCCGGCCATGCCCAGCATGATGGTGTGCTCGTTCATCAGCGAGTCTATCAGTCCGGCCTTGCCGTTGGTCAGCAGCCCATTGGCCATGTCGAGCGCGTCGGCGTCGGCCTCGAAGTCGGTGGGCGCCTGACTGGCGAGTGCCTGAACCTTGATGAGGGGGATGGGCAGCTTCACGGCTATCCGCTCACCCTTGTTGATCGGGGCGACAGCGGTCTTGGCGCGCTCGGGCAGAGTGCCGGTCTGGACGCGACCGAAGGTCTGCTCCAGCAGGTTGGCCAGGGTGTCGGCCTTGATGTCGCCACAGAGCAGCAGCCCCATGTTCGATGCCACGTAATACTTCTTGTAGAACGTGTCCATGTCCGAGAGGCGCGGGTTCTTCAGGTTCTCCGTCGTGCCTAAGATAGGTTGGCCGTAGGGATGGTCCTTGAACAAAGCCCTGAGGGCCTTCTCCATAGCGTCGCCCATGGCATCGGCCGAGCGGTTCTTCTCTTCGTAGACATTTTCCAGCTCAGCCTGGAAACCGCGGAAGACGGGATGGAGCAGGCGCTCGGAGTTCAGCCAGCACCACTGCTCGATGTACTGAGGCAGGAAGAAGTTGTGATAGTAGGTGACGTCGTAGCTGGTGGCAGCGTTCAGGTCAGAGCCGCCAAAGCGTGAGATGAGTCGGTTGAACTCGTTGGGAATGGCGTAGTCAGCAGCCTTAAGGCTCAGCTCGTTGATGTGCTTCTGGATGGCGGCGCGCTCGCTCTCAACTGTCGTCTGCGACAACAGGTCGTACTGCGCCGAAATGGAGTCGAGCCAGGGGCGTTCGGCCTCATAGTCCGTGGTGCCAATGCGGTCGGTGCCTTTGAACATGATGTGCTCGAAGTAGTGGGCGATGCCGGTGCCGGGGCAGTCCTTTGCACCAGCCCTGACGACGACTGCTCCGTAGACCTTAGGCTGCGAGTGGTCCTCATTGAGCCAAACGGTCATGCCATTCTTGAGCTTCAGCTCCTTGACCTCGAAAGCTTGGTGCTGTGCGAGCAGGGAACTGAAGACGAACAGAGCTGGGAGAAATAGCTTGTAGCGAAGTTTCATCTTAGGTAGGAGTTTAAAAACAACTTAGTATTGTGTTGAAAGAAGGAAACGAATTGTCCTAATTGAAAACTAATTTTATTTAATAGTTTCATCAAGCCCACATTCGTGGCCCAAATTAAAAACAAATTAAATAAATTCGTTTCAAAAAGCCCACATTCGTGGCCAAAATTAAAAACAAATTAAATAAATTCGTTTCAAAAAGAAAGAATCGTTTCTCCATATCTATATGTTTCTTTTCAACCGTACAGTTTGAAAATTTTTTTTACTACTTCTAACTACCTTTTACTACTTCTTACTTACTACCTTTTACTACTTCTCACTACTTCTTACTACCTTTTACTACCTTTTACTACCTTTTACTACTTAGACAAGCGTCAGCGTGAAAAGGTAGACAACGGCAGCGGGAATGGCCAGCAGCGACGAGTCGAAGCGGTCCAGCATACCACCGTGGCCGGGCAGGATGTTGCCACTGTCCTTGATGCCGAGCGTGCGCTTGAAGAGACTCTCCACCAGGTCGCCCCATGTGCCGAAGACGACGACGGTAAGGCCCAGGCCAGCCCATTGCAGCATGGTGAGGTTAGCCTCGTCAGGGGCGTAGGTCTTGAGCAGGTACCAGACGAGCACGGCGATGGCTACGACGAGCACGCCGCCGCCAATGCTGCCCTCCCAGCTCTTTCCCGGCGAGATGCGTGGGAACAGCTTGTTACGTCCTATCAGTGACCCTACGCAGTAGGCCCCCGTGTCGTTCATCCAGAGGAAGACGAAGACGCTCAGTGGCAGCACGAACGAGTACTGGCCGTCGGCGGGGAATGCCAGCACGTTGAGCATCGAGAAGGGTAGGGCGATGTAGAGCTGCGACAGCATGGTGTAGGCCCAGTTGCTGATGGGGTCTTCCGCCTTTAGGTAGAGCTCGGCCACCAGCAGATAGATGATACTTATTAAATAAGGTATAAAGACGGTCGACGGCGTCAGGCCGCTGTTGAAGCCGGCCATGGCCAGGAACAGATAGACGGCGGCGACGGTCGAGATGAAGCGGTTCACCTGCACGTTCTTGTGCTCGTTGACGAGTCCGCAGAACTCCCAGACGGTCAAGCCTGTGACGATGGCAAACAGCAGCACCATGGCTCGCGGGTTCAGGAAGCTGATAACGATGGCGGCGACGAAGATGACGCCCGTAATGGTTCTGACGACGAAGTTGCTCATGCGTTTCCCCTTTCTGCCCCCGACGGGGCTGCATTAGTTTCTGCTCCTGTTTCTGTGGCCGTCCCCTCTGGAGCCGTTGAGGAGGCTTGCTCTTTGTCTCTTTCGGCCAGCATACGCTCTGCCTCGGCGCGCATCTGGGCTTCGAGGAGCTCGTCAGCACGGCTGGTCCACGGGCGCTTGCCGAAGATCTTTTCCACGTCCTCGGCGAAGATGACTTCGCGGTCGATGAGCAGCTGTGCCAGCTGGGCGTGGCCGTCGGCGTGGTCGCGCAGTATCTGCTTGGCCCGCTCATACTGCTCGTTGATCATCTTCAGCACCTCGTTGTCAATCAGCTTGGCCGTCTCTTCGGAGTAAGGCCGCTGGAACTGGTACTCGGCATTGTTGTAGTAGCACAGGTTGGGCAGGCGGTCGCTCATGCCTGCAAAGGCAATCATGCCGTAGGCCTGCTTCGTCGTACGCTCCAGGTCGTTCATGGCGCCTGTCGAAATGTGGCCCACGAACAGCTCTTCAGCCGCGCGGCCGCCCAGCAGCGAGCACATCTCGTCGAGCATGGCCTCCTTTGTCTGTAGCACGCGCTCCTCGGGCAGGTACCAGGCGGCGCCGAGCGCCTGTCCACGTGGTACGATGCTGACCTTGACGAGCGGATTGGCAAACTCGGTGAACCACGAGATAGTGGCGTGGCCGGCTTCGTGGATGGCGATGGAGCGCTTCTCGGCCTCGGTCATCACCTTTGTCTTCTTCTCCAAGCCGCCGATGATGCGGTCCACGGCGTCGAGGAAGTCCTGCTTGCTCACCTTCGGACTGTCGTGGCGGGCAGCGATGAGGGCTGCCTCGTTACAGACGTTGGCGATGTCGGCACCCGAGAAGCCTGGCGTCTGACGGGCTAGGAAGTCCACGTCGACCGTTTCATCGACCTTGATGGGCTTCAGGTGGACCAGGAACACCTCCTTGCGCTCACTCAGGTCGGGCAGGTCGACATGTATCTGGCGGTCGAAACGGCCGGCACGCAGCAAGGCCGAGTCGAGCATGTCGGCACGGTTGGTGGCGGCCAGGATGATGACGCCGCTGTTCGTGCCAAAGCCGTCCATCTCTGTCAGCAGGGCGTTCAGCGTGTTCTCGCGTTCATCGTTGCCACCCATGGCGGGGTTCTTCGAGCGGGCACGGCCCACGGCGTCAATCTCGTCGATGAAAATGATGCAGGGCGACTTCGCCTTGGCCTGTTGGAACAAGTCACGCACACGGCTGGCACCCACACCGACGAACATCTCGACGAAGTCGGAACCCGACATCGAGAAGAACGGCACGCCGGCCTCGCCAGCCACGGCCTTCGCCAGCAGCGTCTTACCCGTGCCCGGGGGGCCTACGAGCAGGGCGCCCTTAGGAATCTTTCCGCCCAGGTCGGTGTATTTCTGCGGGTTCTTCAGGAATTCCACAATCTCCTGTATCTCCTGCTTAGCGCCGGCCTGACCAGCCACGTCCTTGAACGTGATGCCCAGTTCGCCGCCTTTCTCGTACATCTTGGCTTTCGACTTGCCGACATTGAAAATGCCGCCCATGCCGCCGCCCATGCCGCCGCCCATCATTCGGAAGAACAGCATATAGATAAGCACCAGGAAGAAGATGGGCATCAGCATGCTGAAGATGTTGCCGAGGAAACTGCTCGACTCATGCTCGTAGCTCATCTTGCCAGTGAACTTGCCAGCGTCGCGCGCCTCGTCGAGAAGCTGTTCCACTTTCTCGATGCTGCCAATCTCGGTGGAGAGGAAGGGCTCAGTGCCCACTTGGTCGACACCTTTGTGGAACACGGCACGGATGCTGTCGGCCTTGACATACATCCGTAGCGTACGCTTGTCTTTGTTGATGACCACCTTCGAGGCGTAGCCGCCGTCGATGTAGTTGCGAAACTCATCGTACGTCGCCTCCTTCTGTCCCGTCAGCGGCTGCTGCAGCACGCTGTTCTCGCCGGAGAAGTAGAAGAAGGTGAGGGCCAGGATCACCAGAAGGTAGATCCAGTTCATGTTGAACTGGGGCATCTTGGGTTGTTTGTTCGGATCTGCTGCCATGATTTAGTCTTCGTCTTCAAGATAAGTAATAGGGGCATCCTCCCACAGGTGCTCCAGGTCGTAATAGTCGCGAACGTCGGGAACGAACACGTGGACAAACACGTCGCTATAGTCCATGGCCACCCACACGGCATTGGTCAGGCCAATGCTGTGGGCGGGCTTCTCGCCAAGGTCCTGGCGCACGGTGTCCACGATAGAGTCGGCGATGGCCTCCACTTGCGTTGGCGTGTTACCCTGACAAATCACGAAGTAGTGGCAGACGGTGCCCTCCATGCCCGACAGGTCGACGACAACAATCTTGGCACCTTTCTTTTCACGGATGCCTTTGATGATGGTTTTTACTAAACTGTTTGTATGTTCCATGTACTGAACTTTGTTTCTGAAGGTGCAAAGATAGTGGTTTTTATCCATTTATACAGCATAAGAGACCGTTTTTTGAGTTTTTTTAGAAAAAAAGTGCCGAAAAGTTTTGGTAGTTCCGGAAAAAGTAGTACCTTTGCACCCGCAAACGCGAAAGAGATCGACGTTGAAAGCATAACATTGGGGTATGGTGTAATGGTAACACTGCAGATTCTGGTCCTGCCTTTCCTGGTTCGAGTCCGGGTACCCCAACCAACAGAGACCAATTGGCACCATGCCGGTTGGTCTTTTCGTATCTATTAACTATCAACTATTCACTAGTCACTCTTAGCCTCCTAAGCTGGTTCCGCGAGAACCGTCGCGAGTTGCCGTGGCGTGAAACCACCGCCCCCTATGCCGTGTGGCTCTCCGAGATCATCCTGCAGCAGACGCAGGTCAAGCAGGGCATGGCCTACTGGGAGCGGTTCATGCACCGTTGGCCCACCGTAGAGGAGCTTGCCGCCGCTACCGAGGACGAGGTGCTGCGGGCGTGGCAGGGGCTGGGCTATTACAGCCGTGCCCGTAACCTCCATGCCGCCGCCCGTCAGGTGGTCGCCATGGGCGCTTTCCCCCAGACCGTCGAAGGGCTGCGGGCGCTGAAGGGTGTGGGCGACTATACGGCGGCTGCCATCGGCAGCATCGCCTTCGGGCTGCCGGCAGCTGTCGTCGACGGCAATGTCTACCGTGTGCTGAGCCGTCATTTCGGCATCAGCACGCCCGTTAACACCACCGAGGGAAAACGGGAGTTCACCGAATTGGCGCAGTCGCTGCTGCCCACGGGGCCTGCCACCGAGGCCGACGGCTATGGGCCGGTGACCAGCCTGTCGTCAGCCTACAACCAGGCCATCATGGACTTCGGAGCCCTGCAGTGCACACCACAGTCGCCCTCGTGCATCCGCTGCCCACTCCAGGAGACCTGTGTGGCGCTGCGTGACGGCAGGGTGGGGGAGCTGCCCGTGAAGCTGCGGAAACTGAAAGTGCGCGAGCGCCGCCTCGCGTATATATATATAAGGTGTAACGGCATGACGGCCATCCACCGCCGTGGCCCTGGCGACATCTGGCAGGGCCTATGGGAACCGGTGATCAGTGAGTCCTCGCCTGACCTCCTCAAAGACCTTCACCCTTTGCTCATCAAGCGCGGCGTCCGCCATGTGCTGACACACCAGGTCATCCTTGCCGACTTCTACCTCTTGGAGACACAGCAGCGTCCCACCTTGCCCCCCGACTACATCTGGGTTAGCGAGGAGGACATCGACCGCTATGCCTTGCCACGCCTCGTGGAGCTGCTCATAGAAGCGGTGACACTCTGAATTGATGTGTCAGACATTTCGAATTGATGTGTCCGACGCTTCGGGGGTGTGACGTTGTAAATGACACTTGCTAAATGTACCAAATGTACCCGCCCTTATTTACGACAATATTTTACAACAAACACTTAGGACCACCCGTTAGGGTTGGTTCTGCTGTCTGGAATAGTCATCGGGACGATGGCTGACAAAAAGTTGGTGACTTTCTTTGTGTTCTCATAAATTCTTCGTGGGCATTAACGACCGTTAACGGTGCGGGGATTTGCTTTTGGCGGCAAATCTCCGTACCTTTGCAGTCGACAGGGAAAGTCCCCGTCCGCTGTATGTCAAACCCTCAAAACATCGATTGCCTATAAACTTGAAGAAATGGGAATTCTGGCTGCGCCTGCTGGCCTCCATCATCACCGCACTGCTGACGTCGCTCGGCGTCAACGCGACCGTGGTCGCCTGTCTGTAAGTTCTCTTGCCCCTGCTACATTTTCTCATTGTTACGTGTTCTTGTTGTCTTGGCAGCCGCCGCCCGCGAGGGTCGCGGCTGTTTTTTCAGGTATACAAGTTTCGTAAGCTATGAATACGATGCGCAGCCGCTCCCCTCCCTTCAAGGGGCGATTTTGTCCTTAAGCGGACAAAATCTTCTCTTCAAGTTAGGGTTGGGTCTGTATTTTTTTTCTCACACAGAGACACGGAGAACACTGAGGCTGCGCATACCTGGGGGCGAATAACTCTGTGTTCTCTGTGCCTCTGTGTGAGATCGCACCGACTTTTTTCTCACACGGAGACACGGAGGACACGGAGGCTGCGCATTATTGTTTTGCGGCGGTGAGGTAGACGGCGTACCTCCGCCGCGTTGTTGCGGATGGGCGCTTGCGCCCAGGATGTTGTCCCTGTTTTATCTCTTCCTAAGAAGTTGCTCAGGTTGTTTGTGTTGTCTTAAAATAAAAAGGTACTGATATAGCAGTTGACCTTTTGTACGCTCTTTCTACACGTTTCTGGGCAACCGATACCGTAGGCATCAGACAGTGGTAGCCAGCCATACAGCTACCCCGTAGGGGTTGCGAAATGGCTGGGAAGAAGACGGGACGGGAGAAGCGTGCCTTTAGGTACGCGACAAGGG
>JAFPZD010000243.1 GCA_017417465.1 Prevotella sp.
CCGCTTGCCCACACATCGGGCAGACACGGGGGTCTGCCCCTACGGTAGGGAGAAATCACCCATACGTAAGAAATAATAAAAGCCCAGGGAAATCCTGGACTTTTATTTGTATTTGATTCGGGAAAACGACTGCGCAAGCGCGAAGTGAATAGTTAAAAGTGAAAAGTGAAAGGAGTAACAGAGAGTTTTCAACTCTAAACTCTCAACACTCAACTCTCAACTCTCCCCTCGACCCGCAGGGTCGGGGGGGGAGGTTTTACTTCTTCTTACCCCAATAGCTCTTGGCACCGTTGATGCCGGAATAGACGATGGTGTGCTTGCGCGGACTGGCCTCCCAGTCGCACTCGCGCTGCACTTTCAGCTCTACGCCGTTGGCGGTGAGCGTGTTGGTAGAAGCATTGAACGACCACTTGCCACCCTTCCAGGGACCGCTGGTGATGGTGCCATCGGCAGCAAACTCCATGGTGGTGGAAGTCTTCATCTCGCCATACTTATAGCCGAGGTCGATGTGCTCCCATGTGCCGGCAATCTCGTCGGACGTGATGGCCTGTTGCGGAACGGCAGCATAGCGTTCAGGCATGACCACCGGCCAACCGCTGGAGAGCCATTGAATGCTACGCACACCACCCATCATCACAGCGTTCGGTGCATTGCCGCCAGCCGTTGTGGGGAAGCGCTGCTGCGAAGCATAGTACCAGTTGCCCTTTCCGTCGTCGAACACGGCGCAGTGGGCGATGCCCACCCAGCCCTGGTTGCCCGAGAACTGATAAGGATGCGTGAGCACTGTCTCATTGCCGGTATAGTTTCCGTCGATGGTCTTCGAACGGGCGATGCGAGTATTGTAAGGAATGTCGAGACCGTCGTAGGCCATGAAGAGATAGTAGTAGCCGTCGTGATAGACAATCTCTGGAGCCTCCGAGCCCTGCCAGCGCGAGGTGCCGCGGCTCCAGATGCGCTTGCCGTAGCCGTTGGTGGCGAGTCCGGCAGCCGATGATGCCCAGGGGTCGCCGAGCTCCTTCAGCGTCTTACCCGTCTCTGCATTCAGCTGCACGGCAGCGAAGCCCGAGTGCCACGAGCCGTAGATGAGCCAGTGCTCACCCTCAGGCGTGATGACGTAGGTGGGGTCGATGGCATTGAAATAGAAGTAAGCCTCCCAGTCGTTCTTGCTGGCACGCTTCCAACCATCCTTGCCCTTGTCAGAAGACGAGCAGATGACGAAGCCCTTGTCCTCCCACTTATTCGTGGCGGGATCGCTAGTCTCCATCAGACCAATGAAGGCACGCTCGGTCCACGAGCTGTCGTAGTTGGCATCGGTGTTGGGCTTACCCGACTTGATGTAGTTGTCGACCACCACGCAATAGTACATGCGATAGAGGCCGCTCTTCACCTTGCGCACACACGGAGCCCAGTAGCCCAGCTGCGGGTTGTCGATGGGGTCGAGGCCCTGCTTGGCACGAATCTCGTTGAGCTTCGTCTTCACCCACGAGGGAGCAGAAGACATGGTGCCTCCGAGGTATTCCCAGTCGACGAGGTTCTTCGAGCGACGGGCGTGGAAGTGGCCGCCGGCAGCATGAGCGTTGCCATAGGAGGCGTCGGTCTGATACATGTAGTAGTAGCTGTCGTCGGCCAGTACCACTGAGGGATCGTGGACGTTGGCGAGGTTCCACTGCGCGCGCTTCGACCAGTCGGAAATGTTGCGATAGTCGTCGGCATAGGTGGGAGCCTTCCACTTGTCGAGGTCGGTATCGGAGGCCTCCTCCTGGGTGGTGAAGGTCACGTCGCTGGAGTAGGTCACTCCGGCACTGCTCTGGGCGTAGGCACGCACGTGGTAAGTGGTGGCGGGCTTGAGGCCGCTGAGCGTGATGCTCATCTCACCCGTCGAAGACGTCTGCTTCGAATCGTTGATGGTGGGGTTTGGAGCGGTGCTGTAGCACACGCCACGCTCCTTAATACTGCTACCCGTGGTCTTCGCGCTGACAACAGCCGAATTCGTTGTCACGGCCGATACCGTGGGTGTTGAGACGTAGGTGTCGTCGGTCTTTTCGGGTTCGTCGCTGTCGCTGCCACAAGCAGTAAATGCCATGGCGATGCCACAGCACATGCATAGT
This sequence comes from Prevotella sp., assembly GCA_017417465.1. Classification (GTDB taxonomy): domain Bacteria; phylum Bacteroidota; class Bacteroidia; order Bacteroidales; family Bacteroidaceae; genus Prevotella. The sequence goes on from JAFPZD010000243.1 coordinate 2,109, forward strand.
CCTAAAAAGAATCTTGAGAGAGTTTTCATGATTGCTTTTATTATTAGAAAAAGAAAGAGACCCACCCCCTGCCCCTCCCTGCGAGGGAGGGGCAGGGGGGTGGGTCTAAAGTTTACTCAAACACGAGGTGGCTACCATCGACGGTGAAGCGGAAGTAGAAGTCGCTGCCGTCAATCGGGCTGATGCCGATGTAGTCCTGTGTGTAAGTGTTGCCATCGTTGCCCACCATCGTGCACTTCACGTCAGCCGAGCTGCCGTTGTTGGTTACGCTAACGGTTACCACAGCATCGTCCATGGCCTTCAACCACGTAGCCCAGTCGGCTTGACCGCCACTCGGTGTGCAAGCAGCGTAGCTACCGCCCCAACCATAGTTGTCGGCACGCACGATGGCGTACTCACCATCAGCACCCAAGCTTAGGTCGCCCTTGACGAGGCAGAGGACGAAGTTGTTCCAGTTGTTGGCACCACTGGTGAAGTTCTTGAAGCGTGTGGTGTAGGTCTTGCCTTCAGGTACCTGAAC
>JAFPZD010000244.1 GCA_017417465.1 Prevotella sp.
CGTCAACCGTCCCATCAACGAAGAGGAACGTCTCCTCGAACTGGATAAGCAGTACACAAAGACCGAGACGACAATCACCCTCAAGCAGGTCGCCATCATCGACAACGACAGCCCATCCAGCCTTCCGCCATCATCGCTGCCACTCACCGCCGACTACGACCCGGATGAGGATGACGAATTCGACATCGACTCCCTCACCTGACAAACGCTAGTCCTCACTTCCGGCAATCCGTTAAATACCTCTAAATTTCCTCTAATATAGCGGCGTTTTCACCTTTTCTGCCTAACTTTGCAGCATCTTTGGTTTGACATAGTTTTCATAATAGCATTTGGGCGTTTCCTCTACGTGATGTAGCGGTAGTCCGTCAGTGTGTAATTACAATAATTTACCTGCGTACTTGCGCAGAAACTTTTGTCTAGCAATCATAATGATACGGGACACCTCCTCTGCGTGATGCAGGGGAGGTGTCATTTTTAAGCCATCTCTATCTTCAGCCCTAAACAAAAATTTCACTTTTCCTTCATGTTTCCCAATTATTCTTCGTACCTTTGCACCAGATTTGTTTGCTACCATGCAATAACAATCGAGTTTACACCCGGCAGCTTCATAAAAAGTGAGGCTGCCTTCTTAATTAAAAAATAAAGGTGTGCGGCAAATGTGCGGCAAAAATTAAAAATTCTATCAAAAGAAAATCCCGAAACCCTTTGTTTATCGGGGGTTCGGGATTTATCAGCGAGGTGCCTAGCAGATTCGAACTGCTGTAGACGGTTTTGCAGACCGTTGACTAAGCCACTCATCCAAGGCACCATTTACACTTAGCGGGTGCAAAGATACGTCTTTTTTCTGAAGTGACCAAATTTTTTCGTTACTTTTTTCTTTCTTGCTCCCTCTTTTATGCTTTTTCGAGCTTTTTTGTCTGAAGAACCCTAGAAAAAAACTTGGTTATTAGTACTGCGCAGGGTTCTACTTGCCGATGCCAGGCTGTTCCATCAGCATGAAAGCAGCCTGCAAGAGCTTCTTGCGGAGTGCATCTGGAAGATTGCGATGACTTTCGAGGAACGACTGGACTTGCCAGCGTGCCTCTTCCGAGGTGTGCTCAAAGAGCAGGGCGTCGCACCAGTTCAGTGGGAAGAAGATGTCGTTGGTTTGCTGAATCTCTTCGAGTGCTTCCAATGCGGGCGCAATGTAGCGGTTGTTGAAAGGCTCGCGCTGATGGTCGCTCAGCAGTTCGAGCATCAGGATGGCATCGGGTTCCACCGTGCGGTTCTCACGTTCAAGGAGCGAGCTGAATAACTGTTGCTGAACCAGCGTGTCGGGGTTGCATGCCCTGCTGACGAAGTCGAACTCGCGCAAGTGGTCCTTGCTGGTGAGCCTACCACGTTGAGTGTCGAGAATGTCTTTCCACTGGTTAGGGCGAAGGATTGCCAGATGATAGGCCGCGCGCATGTAGTCGGCGTCGCTGAGCAGCGTGTCGCCTTTGTGCAGCCAGAGGGCATAGACCGAGTCGACGACGGCGGAGCTGACGGCATTGCGGGTGAGCAGCCGCGTGAGGCTTTGGCGTGCTACGTTCGAGTGGTGATGGCGTGCTGTCGTCCAGAGCCGTTTCTCCAACTCGGGCCGTAGGTCGGCGGATGCATAGCGCAGTGTGGTCGCGAGGTACGATGCGTAGCTGCTGAGCAGCAGGTCGTTGTGCTCACTGCCTACGAGCTTGCAAAGTGGAGCAGCCATGAAGTCGGCCGAAATACGGTGCAGTAAGAAGTTCTCGTAGAGCGTCATGACAGCAGCAAGACGCCCGGAGGGTGTGTTGAGTTCATCCCATCGCCCCACATACTGGCTGATAGACGAGCTGTCGGCGAGGCGCAGACGGGCATAGTCGCGGCCTTCCTGATTGGGTAGGGGAGCAGCCTCGCTGAGCTGAATGTCGACGATGGGCACTCCCTGGTTCTTAACCCATTGACGGTCAAAAGCCACAATGTCAGCCTCAGGCTTCTCAGCATGAAGGATGCCGATGAGATCATCCCACGTGGCGTTGCTGAAGGCAAAGCGTCGCAAATAGGTCTGAAGACCGCTGCGCAGTGATGATTTGCCCATGCGCTCCTCTAACTTAAGCATCATGATGGGCGCCTTGTGGTAGATGATGTTTCCGTAGAGCAAGCCGGCATTGCGGAGGTTGTCGAGTGGTTGTTGGATGGGGTGCGTGCCCGCAGTGCGGTCAGTGGCAATGGCTGGGATGTAGTGCTGCTTCAGGAAGTTCAGGTCGTGGTCAATATCGGGGAAGTGCTCACGGCAGACTTTGTCGGCCATGAAGTTGGCAAACACCTCCTTCGTCCACACATCGTTGAACCACCGCATGGTGACCAGGTCGCCGAACCAGATATGGGCGGTTTCGTGGGCAATGAGTTGTAGGCGTTTCAGTCGCTCGTCGGGCGTTGGGTTAGGGTCGAGAAAGATGGTCTTGTCACGTAGCTGGATGCATCCCGGATGCTCCATTCCGCCAAACTGATAGCCGGGCAGTACCACGCAACCGTAGCTCTGGAAAGGGTAGAGGATGCCTGTATAGTCCTCCATCCAACGTATCGACAGTGCCATCTCGTCAACGATGTCGGGCAGCTGGGCTACCTTTGCGGCGTCTGTTTCTTGATAGAGTACGGTCAGCTGTCGGCCGTCGCGTTCAGCCGTCAGTCGCTCGAAGTGTCCGGCGGCGAAGCTGAACAGGTAGGTGGGCAGCAGGTCGCTCTCTTGTCTTAACGGTGCATTGCTGATGGCCTCCCAGCCCTCGGGCAACTGCAGTGTCAGCGTGAAGCGCGCCTTCAGGTCGGGTTGGTCGAAGCAAGGGAAAGCACTGCGTGCATGGTCGGGCACAAAGAGGGCGTACAGCAAGTCGGGCCTGCGGTTCAAGGCCTTGTCGGTGGCTGTGAACGACAGTTTCAGCGTGTTGACACCACGTTTCAGGAAGCGCCTGCCAATGACGATGTGCTCCTGCGTGTAGCTGACAGGGCAGCGTTGGCCGTTGACCAGACAGACCTCGTCGGCGAGCTCACCTTGAAAGTCGAGCTGTAGGTCGTCGTTGCCATTCCAGCTGAAGGTGATGGTCTCCTCGCCGCTCACGGCCTCTTGCTGATCTTCGGGGATGTGGAACGCCAGCTTGTAGTGCACGTCGCTGATGTGGCGTGCCCGGTATTCGGCAAGCTCGTGGCTCACGCCCGCCGTCAGCTCCACCGCTGCCGACTTGTAGGCAGCGCCATGGGCTGTCCCCAGCAGAAGAAGGGCGCAGAGGGCCAACACCCGCTCACACCCCTTGCACTTCGCTCTCGTTGTACGTGCATCGTTCTTCAGGGCGCAACCAGGGCAGTTGGCACAGGGGTCGTGCCGACGGTTCAACGTCTGCCTGATACGCAGTGCGGCGTAGGCTATGCTCGCCATCACGATAACTGTTACCGTAATAATCTGAATGGTTGCTGTCATCTTTTCTCTTTGATTGTGCAAAATTAGGGCTTTTTTCTCACATATTACTATTAAATCAGGAAAAAAGTTGGTCATGTCGACAAAAAACGCTAACTTTGCACGGTGTACTACTAAAATAAACGGATATGAGACTAGTCAGTTGGAATGTGAATGGCCTACGTGCCTGCGAGGGCAAGGGCTTCAGTGATGTCTTCCGGCAGTTGGATGCCGACTTCTTCTGCCTGCAGGAGACGAAGATGCAACCTGGGCAGCTGGACCTCCAGTTCCCCGGTTACGAAAGTTATTGGAACTCAGCAGAGAAGAAGGGCTACTCGGGAACGGCCGTGTTTACACGCCACAAGCCGTTGGCGGTGACCTACGGCATCGGCATCGACGAGCACGACCATGAGGGGCGCGTCGTCACACTCGAGATGGACGACTTCTTCCTCGTCACCTGCTACACGCCGAACTCGCAGGACGAGCTGCGGCGACTGGACTACCGCATGCAGTGGGAAGATGCCTTCCAGGCCTACTTACAGCAGCTCGATGCGCGGAAACCGGTCATCCTCTGTGGCGACTTGAACGTTGCCCACGAGGAGATTGACATCAAGAACCCGAAGACGAACCGCCGCAATGCTGGCTTCACCGACGAGGAGCGTGCGAAGTTCACACAGCTGCTGTCGAAAGGTTTTACGGACACGTTCCGCTGGAAATATCCCGAGCAGGTGACCTATTCTTGGTGGTCGTACCGCTTCCAGGCGCGACAGAAGAATGCTGGTTGGCGCATCGACTACTTTGTCGTTTCCGACCGTCTGCGTGAGCGCGTCGCAGATGCTAAGATCCTGACTGACATCATGGGCAGCGACCACTGTCCTGTGGTGCTGGAGATGGAAGAAGATTAAAGATGAAAGATGAAAAATGAAAAATGAAAGATTAAAGATTAAAGATGAAAGAATCGATATGAGACGTTTGTTGTTAGGGTTATTGTTGGTCGTCGGTCAGGTGGCGATGAGCCGTGCTGCCACCGTGACAGTGGGCGACACAAAGATTAGCGTGGAGTTTTTCACACCTCGCACGGTGCATGTGACGAAAGTGCCGACAGGACAGCAGCTGAAACACCAGAGCCTGGTGGTCATCGCCGAACCGCAGACCTCGCTGGCAGTGAAGCAGACGGAGACGGCCGGTGCACTGACGGTGAATAGCGGCGTGCTTCAGGTGCGTGTCGACAAGCGCACAGGCCTGCTGACGTTCAAGGGCGGTCAGGTGAGCATGAGCGAGCTTTCGTTCGCTCTCGACGAGCGCAAAAGTGGCCCCGATGCTGGTGCCTACCGTGTGACAACGGTTTTTGGCCTTGGAAAGGATGAGCCCATCTACGGCTTGGGTACGCTTCAGAACGGACGCCTGTCGCACCGTGGTAAGCGGGTGGAGATGGAGCAGTCGAACCTTGAGGACTTCCAGAATGTGTTCCAAAGCGTCCGTGGCTGGGGCCTCTACTGGGACAACTACTCGCGGACGACGTTCGACAGTCCCGAAGGTGGCACGTCGATGTCGCTCTCGTCCGAGGTGGGCGATGCCGTCGACTACTATTTCATGCTGGGCGGCTCTGCCGATGGCGTGATTGCCGAGATGCGCACGCTGTCAGGGCAGGTGCCGATGTTCCCGCTGTGGACCTACGGCTACTGGCAGTCGAAGGAACGCTACAAGTCGTCGCGCGAGCTGCTCGACGTGGTCGGCCGCTACCGTGAGGAGCAGGTGCCCCTCGACGGCATCATCCAGGACTGGCAGTACTGGGGCTCCAACTACACATGGAATGCCATGGAGTTTATTGCCGACGACTTCAGTGACGGCAAACGGATGGTCGACGAGGTGCACCGCCGTCATGCGCATTTTATGATCAGCATCTGGGCCAGCTTCGGCCCGATGACAAAGCAGTATCGTGAGCTCGACTCCTTGGGGCTGCTCTACGACTTCGAGACGTGGCCGCAAAGCGGGCTCAGCTTTTGGCCGCCGCGCAGGGATTACCCCTCTGGCGTCCGGGTTTACGATGCCCTCTCGCCGGTGGCCCGCGACATCTACTGGCGCTACCTGAAGACACTGTTCGATGCTGGTACTGATGCCTGGTGGATGGATTCTACCGACCCAGACAACTTCGGCATGACCGATGCCCACTACGATCACTCGGCAGGCGACGGCACCTACCGCCGCTATCGCAATGCTTTCCCCCTGGCCACCGTTGCCGGCGTCTACGACCATCAGCGGGAAGCCAGCTCGCAGAAGCGCGTGTTCATCATGACGCGCTCGGCCTTTGCAGGGCAGCAGCGCTACGGTTCTGGACTGTGGAGCGGCGATGTGGTGTCGTCGTGGGAGGTGCTGCGCCAGCAGGTGCCCCTCGGCCTGAACTACACGCTGACGGGCTGCCCTAACTTCAATACCGACATTGGCGGCTTCTTCTCAGGGCGCTATAACACGTCCAACGGTCCTGCGCCGCGCAACCCGCAGTTCCAGGAGCTCTACGTGCGCTGGATGCAGTATGGCCTGTTCTGCCCAGTGTTCCGCAGCCACGGCACTGACTGTGCACGTGAGGTGTGGCAGTTCGGTCGCAAGGGCGACCCCGTCTACGACGCCATCGTCAGCCAAATACGCCTGCGTTACCGCCTATTACCTTATTTATATAGTACGGCGTGGGAGGTGACGTCAGCTGGCGGCAGCTACATGCGCCCGCTCTTTGCCGACTTTGTCGCCGACCGTCGTACGTGGGAGGAGGGTCAGGAGTTCCTCTTCGGGCGCAGCATCTTGGCAGCACCCATTCTCGAGGCCCAGTATACACCGGAGGAGCTCGACAAGCAGCAGAGCTTCGGCAATGTGGACTTCCGAGCCACTAAGACGGCGACGAAGTACTTGCCAAAGGGTGCCGCATGGTATGACTTCTGGACAGGCCAGCGTTACAGCGGTGGCCGTGAGGTGACCATTGAGACCCGACTCGACCGCGTGCCCATGTTTGTGCGGGCAGGCAGCATCGTGCCCATCGGTCCTGAGATGGAGTGGACGGGTGAGAAGGCGTGGGATGAGCTCGAACTGCGCGTCTTTCCCGGTGCCGATGGCTCGTTTACACTCTACGAGGACGAGGGCGACAGCTACGACTACGAGCAGGGTCAGTACACCACCATCCGACTGACATGGAACGACCGCCGCCACACGCTCACCATCGGCGACCGTGAGGGTTCGTTCCCGGGTATGCTCACCGAGCGACAGTTCATCGTCGTCCTGCCTGATGGCACTCGTAAGAACGTCGGTTATGATGGCAAGCAGCTCGCCGTCGCCATCTGAAAGGCTGGAAATTCGGGAGAGTAGGGGAATAATGGAACTGCCGCCCACTCACTTTTTTTGTTAAAAAGCTTGCGCGTTAGCGGAAAAATGCTTAAATTTGCAGCCCGAAATGTAGCTTTCGGCGTGGAACACCGTCAATAGAATAAACCATTTAACTCATTAAAAATAAACAGCAACAATGAAGAAACTGATGATTGCAGGGGCTATCGCCATAGCATGTCTTATGGGAGCCCAGAGTGTACAGGCTCAGGATACGAAAGAGCTGAAAGAGAAGTACAAGATTTCGCAGAAGGCCGATAAGGCCAAAGCCGATGTCCTTAAGGCTGAGAAGAGCCTTGAGAACTCAAAGAAGGCTGCCGAGAAGGCTGTCGAGAAGGCCAAGGACGCCGAGAAAGACCTCGAGAAAGCCCGCAAGAAGGCTGCCGAGGCTGAGGCCGAGCGTGTCCGCGTGGTCGACCAGTCGCCCGCTCAGGATCCTACCACGCAGGACACTGCGGTGCTGAAGGAAAAGGCAAAGGTGTCGCAGAAGGCCGACAAGGCCAAGGCTGACGTCGTCAAGGCCGAGAAGAAACTGGAGTCCTCGAAGAAGGCTGCCGAGAAAGCCTCCGACAAGATCAAGTCGGCAGAGAAGAACCTTGAAAAGGCTAACAAGAAAGCCGCTGAAGCTGAGGCCGAGCGTGTCCGCGTACTCGGAGAACAGTAGGCAGTGTATAGTTTATAGTGAATAGTGAATAGTGAGGGCTGCGCATGACACGACGCGCAGCCCTCATAGTTTATAGTGAATAGTTTATAGTGAATAGTTTATAGTGAATAGTGAAGGCTGCGTATGAACACGACGCGCAGCCAGCCCCGTAGGGGCGTGACAATGGTAGCCAGCCATGAAATGGCTGGTATAAGGGGACGGTAGAAAAGCGTGCCGTAGGTACGCGACAGCATCCAACCCTTGTCGCGTACCTACGGCACG
>JAFPZD010000245.1 GCA_017417465.1 Prevotella sp.
CTGAAGACGGTGACCATCGGCAGCGGTGTCACAGAGATTGAGGACGGCAGTACTAATGGTTATGACGAAGCCTTCCGCGACTGTTCTGGCGTAACCGATGTCTACTGCTATGCCAGCCCCACCACACTGACTTGGGCAAAGAACAGCAACACCACCATCTTCAAGAGCAGCAAGGCGACTCTATTCCACGTTGCCGATGCTGATGCATGGAACACCAAATTCCCAAGTGCCAACGTCACCTTCGTAGGCGACCTCAACGCCTTTGCTTTGGCCGACAACGCAGACAATACAGCAGCCATTGCCGTAAGAAATGGTAAGGTTTGCGACGTGACGCTCACTGGACGCACGCTACAGACGGGCTCGTACAACACATTCGCCGTGCCGTTCGACATCAGCGCAGCGGAACTTTTGGCCAAGGGCATCACGGCGAAGAAACTGACCGCTTCGTCGTTTGCCGACGGCGTACTCTCGCAAACCTTTGCCGATGCTGCGACGATAGAGGCTGGCAAGCCCTATCTTGTGAAGGTGAGCGCAAACGTGGTGAACCCCGTGTTCGAGGGCGTGACCATCAGCAACACGACTACGAACACCGAGACCACAGCCGTGGACTTCATCCCCACGATGGGCAAGACCGAGGTGACGGGCGACGCTGAGAGCACCCTCTTCCTCGGAGCCGCCAACACGCTCTACTATCCCACGTCACTGCCCGCCGACATGAAGGGCTTCCGCGCCTACTTCGTTGTGAAGGGCGAGGCCGCGCTGGCTCCCGCCCGCGCATTCAGCATGGACTTCGGCGACGGCGAGACCACGGGCATCAAAGAGATTTACGATTTACAGATTTACGATTTACGATTTGACAGCGGCATCTACACGCTCGACGGTCGCCGCATCGAGGGCCTGCCCACACAAAAAGGCGTGTATATCGTGAATGGTAAAAAGGTTATCAAATAAAGTTAGGAGGACATGACTATGATTAAGAAAGACTATATGAAGCCCACGATGAAAGTTTTCGAGGCTGACATGGACCAACAGATTCTGGCTGGTTCAGTTACCAGCGTAACGACCACCGGCCTCGACGACGAGGAAGAACTCATACTGCCGGGCGAGGGTCTGCCCAAGAGCGGCAGCATTTGGGACGACGCTTGGTAAACCACACTGACCGACAGCCTCCATACCGCCCGCAGCAACGATGAATGGCACCACCGCATCACCATCGTTTACTTCCTAAAGCTTGACAACACCATACAAACTTAAACAATACAACTATGAGAAGAACGACAACAACAAAAAGATTACTGGCGCGGGCAACCGCAGTGCTGCTGCTCGCCGTGCTCATGCCCATAGCAGCGTGGGCCACAAGGTGCGACTATCTGTGGCTGCTCTTCAACGATTAAGCTCACATTCCACTCGCTTACTCGCTCTTTGACTTACTGACACAAACGGATTATGCTCGGGGAATCGCTCCTCTGAGCGCACCTTCTTCCACATCTCTGCCAATAATTTCTCGCGAATTGTTTGGCATTTCGCGGAAAATATGTATCTTTGCAGCGTATAATCATAAAAAGAAAGGAAAAGTTATGAGCAACGCAGCATTGAC
>JAFPZD010000246.1 GCA_017417465.1 Prevotella sp.
AATATCAAGGAGTTCCTGCCCATCCTGCAGCCTGCTGCTGAGAGCGGCCGTCCGTTGTTGATCATTGCTGAGGACGTAGACTCTGAGGCGCTGACCACGCTCGTGGTGAACCGTCTGCGTGGCGGTCTGAAGATCTGTGCAGTGAAGGCTCCTGGCTTCGGCGACCGTCGCAAGGCCATGCTCGAAGACATCGCCGTGCTCACTGGCGGCACCGTCATCAGCGAGGAGAAGGGCTTGAAGTTGGAGCAGGCCACCATCGAGATGCTGGGCACCTGCGACAAGCTGACCGTGACCAAGGACAACACCACCATCGTGAACGGTGCCGGTGACTCGCAGGCCATCAAGGACCGTATCAACCAGATCAAGGCTGAGATTGAGAACACCACCAGCAGCTATGACAAGGAGAAGCTGCAGGAGCGTCTGGCCAAGCTGAGCGGCGGTGTTGCCGTGCTCTATGTGGGTGCCAACAGCGAGGTGGAGATGAAGGAGAAGAAGGACCGCGTCGACGATGCCCTGTGCGCTACCCGCGCTGCCATCGAGGAAGGCGTCGTAGCCGGTGGCGGTACCACCTACATCCGCGCTCAGGAGGCCCTGGCCGGACTGAAGGGCGACAATGCCGACGAGCAGACGGGTATCAACATCATCTGCCGCGCCATCGAGGAGCCTCTGCGTCAGATTGTCAGCAATGCTGGCGAAGAGGGAGCCGTTGTCGTACAGAAGGTTCGCGAGGGCAAGGGTGACTTCGGTTACAATGCCCGTCTCGACAAGTACGAGGACCTCCGCGAGGCTGGTGTCATCGATCCTGCCAAGGTAGCTCGTGTGGCTCTGGAGAATGCCGCAAGTATCGCTGGTATGTTCCTCACCACCGAGTGTCTCATCTGCGACAAGCCTGAGAAGGAACCTGCTATGCCGATGGGTGGTGCTCCAGGCATGGGTGGCATGATGTAATTTGAATGATTTCCATGAAGTTTAATAAGGTATCACTGTGCAACCGCACAGTGATACTTTTGTAACATCAACTTTGCAAATCATGTCAATAGTGGGCTAACGGCTTGATTTATATCAATAAAGGTGTAGATTTTGGCCTAAAAGCTTGCAGTATTTTTAAAAAGTTTCTAACTTTGCACCGTCAAAAGGTTAATTCCGTTGACATTATCGTATTAGAATTAAGCACAATAGAGATATTTTTTTGATTTGTTTTAGTAGATTAGTTTTTAAGTAGTTTGTTTTTGAATTCGATTGTCGCGATGACAATCGGATTTTTTTTTGTGCCTTTTCTTTTGTTTTGCCCTCGTTTTTCACTATCTTTGCAGCATGAAACAAATGATTGTTGCTGTTAGCTTGCTTTTCTCGCTGGGTGTTCATGCTCAGTTGTCAAACGTCAAGAGCGTTCGCACCAGCGAAAACTATCGGCCTGAGGGTCGTGCCTTTGTGTGTGTCAATGGTCATAACCGCTATACGCGGGCGCTATACGGCAGCCCGACGGAGTGGCGTGTGGAAACCAGCGACCGTCCCGTGTTCGCCCTGTACAAGAAGAATGATTGCCGCAATCTGCAATTCCGCGTCAATGGCATCTGGCTCGATCAGACAGATTTCTGCGAGGCACGCTACGAAGACGGTATGCGCAGCTACCTGTTACGACACAAAGCCTGGGGGCCGAAGGCTACGTTGCGCGTGAAGGTCGTAGCATCCTTACAGCAGGAACAGGCCCTGTGGCGCTTCCTGACAACGGGCTTCACTGGCGACGTGAAGCTGGAGGTCTTTGTCAGCAATATCCGCAAGCCCAAACTCTCGCGTAATGGCGACCTGGGCGCCGACCCCAAGGATGCCTTCGAGGCTGATGGCAAGGAGACCGTCCAGCAGTGGTCGCAGACCTTCGAGGACGAATATTATGTATGTTGCAATGGCATTGCAACAACCACTACCGACGCCCGCGATGCCTCAGAACACTTCGACGAGATGGAGGCTGCCATGAAGGAACTGGCGGGTCGTGTGGAGTTCAACACCCCCGACCCTTATGTCAATACCCTCGGCGGTGCGCTGGTGGTCGCTGCCGATGGCGACTGGGACGGCAAGACGTGGCTGCATGGCTGCATAGGCTGGCGCATGCCCCTCGCAGGCTGGCGTGCAGGCTATCTGGGCGACGTGTTAGGCTGGCCCAATCGTGCCATGAGTCATTTCGACGCCTACGCCAAGAGTCAGGTCAACAACGTACCGCCCAAGTACGGTCATCCGACGCAGGACGCCCAGCAGAACATGGCGCGAGCCAGGAAAGAGTGGGGGACCCAGATGTATTCCAACGGCTACATCTGCCGTAATCCGGAGCGTAACGACCAGATGCACCACTACGACATGAATCTCAACTACATCGACGAACTGCTGTGGCACTTCCAGTACGACGCCGACAAGACCTATATGCGCAAGATGTGGCCTGTGCTCAAGAGCCACTTGGCATGGGAAAAACGCAACTTCGACCCCGATGGCGACCATCTCTACGATGCCTACTGCTGCATCTGGGCCAGCGACGCCCTCTATTACAGTGGCGGTGCTGTGACCCATTCGTCGGCTTATAACTACCGCGCCAATCTGTTGGCAGCACGTATAGCCAAGCTCATTGGCGAGGACGGAACGCCCTATCAGCAGGAGGCTGAGGCCATCCTGAAGGCGATGAACCAACGGCTCTGGCTGAACGATAAGGGTCATTGGGCAGAATACCAGGACCTAATGGGCTTGAAGCGTGTCCACGAGAGTGCCGCCGTGTGGAGCATCTATGCCCCCATCGACTGTGGTGCCTGCACGCCCGAACAGGCCTATCGTGCCACGAAGTATGTTGACAAGGAGATTCCCCACATCCCTCTCACCTCTGACCTCTCACCTCTGACCTCTGACCTCTCACCTCTTACCTCTCACCTCTCAACGATCGCTACCTCCAACTGGCTTCCCTATTCCTGGAGCATCAACAACGTCGCTGCTGCCGAGGTGATGCACACCGCACTGGCTTATTTCGAGGCAGGCCGTTCGGAGGAGGGCTATCAGCTCATGATGGCCAACATCCTCGACCAGATGTACTATGGACAGTCGCCGGCCAATTTCGGACAGATCAGCAAGTACGACGCAGCCCGGGGCGAGTGCTATCGCGACTTCGGCGACTGCATCGGCATCTCGGCACGCACACTGCTGCAGGGCCTTTTTGGTATCCTGCCCAATGCCCTCGAAGGCCGTTGCATCATCCGTCCGGGCTTCCCCGAGGCGTGGGATTCGGCCTCCGTGCGCACACCTTATATATATTATAAGTACCAGCGTCAGGGCGACGAGGCGGTCTACGAAGTGACGCAGCATTTCGCCCAGCCCCAGCTGATTGTCATCCGCCAGAACCTCGGCATGGGCAAATACCGCGACGTCGTCGGCACCAACGAACAGCATCAGGTCATTCGTGTTCAGGTGCCGGTAAAATATCCTGAGGTGACCTTTGCGGGTTACGGGATTACGGAACAGCGCAACATCGGCACCGACGAGCCTACGTTTGCCGAGAAGTTCCACAAGCAGAACATCGACCGCGTGCTCAACGACAGCGTCACCAACATCTTCAGCAACGCATACCGCACTCCGCGTCCGCCATATACCACGTTGCAGATTCCGTTGCAGGGCGTAGGCGACTGGTGTCATCCTGCCTACAAGCCCGAAATCAACGACTCCCTATTCCGTTCGCTCATCGTCAAGGACGAGTTTGTCGCCATGGGCGTACCCTTCCGCACGTCGGCAACAGGCCGTAACATTGCCTTCACGTCGCTCTGGGACAACTATCCCGACAGCATCTCGATCCCCCTGAGCGGACGTTACCAGCAGGCGTGGCTCTTGATGGCCGGCACCACCAACCACATGCAATGCCGCATTGCCAACGGCATGGTCGTCGCCCAGTACACCGATGGAACTGCCGACACGCTGCAACTGGTCAATCCCGACAACTGGTGTCCCATCGAACGCGACTACTATGTCGACGGCAAGGCCTTCCAGACTGCCGAACCGCGGCCCTATCGCGTCGCCTTTGCCTACGACAAGGTCAGCCGTAACCTGTCAAAAGCCCTCGGCCTGCCCTTTGCCAATCCGCAGGGTGGCGAGATTGGTCCGAAGGGTGCCGACGGTGGTGAAATCAAGGGTGGGGCAGCCACGATGCTGCGTATGCCGCTGAACCGCCGGAAGAGGTTACAGTCGCTCACCGTTCGCACGCTTTCCAACGATGTTGTCATCGGATTGATGGCTGTGACGCTGCAATAACCCTATTGAACGTTAAAAAATCCTTATGTAGTAGCATTTTTTTCACTTTTCGCTTACCATTTATCACTTTTTTCGTATCTTTGTGGCTTGAAACCAATTCATTACTTTATAAACAAACCCAAAAAAATGAACAACGTACCTGTAATTAAGATTGGAATCGTCGCCGTTTCTCGCGACTGTTTCCCTGAATCACTGGCTGTAAACCGCCGCAAGGCCGTTATCGCTGAGTATGAAAAGAAGTTTGGTAAGGAAGGCATCTACGAGTGCCCCATCTGCATCGTCGAGAGTGAGATCCACGCTCAGCAGGCCCTCGCTGATATCCAGAAGGCTGGATGTAACGCCCTCTGCGTTTACCTGGGCAACTTCGGTCCCGAGATTTCCGAGACCATGATTGCCGACTGGTTCCAGGGTCCCGCTATGTTCTGCGCTGCTGCTGAGGAGACTCAGAAGGACCTCATCGACGGTCGTGGCGACGCTTACTGCGGTATGCTGAACGCCAGTCAGGCACTCTCTCTGCGCAAGACCCGCGCTTACATCCCCGAGGAGCCCGTAGGCGACGCTGCCCAGTGTGCTGAGATGATCCACGAGTTCCTGCCCATCGCCCGCGCTATCGTAGGTCTGCAGAACCTGAAGATCATCAGCTTCGGTCCCCGTCCTAACAACTTCCTGGCTTGTAATGCTCCTATCCGTGCCCTGTATGACCTCGACGTTGAGATTGAGGAGAACTCAGAGCTTGACCTGCTCGAGGCTTTCCAGAAGCATCAGGGCGACCCACGTATCGACGAGGTTGTGAAGGATATGGCTGCAGAACTCGGCACAGGTAACAAGATTCCTTCAGTTCTGCCAAAGCTTGCTCAGTACGAGCTCACACTGACTGACTGGATCGAGGGTCACAAGGGATCTCGCCAGTTCGTAGCTATGTCCAACAAGTGCTGGCCTGCATTCCAGACCATGTTCGGCTTTGTTC
>JAFPZD010000247.1 GCA_017417465.1 Prevotella sp.
CCGTTGGAGCGGGTGGGGGAGAGGTGTTCGCGCAGTCCGATGCGCTCAATGAAGTAGAGGTCGGCATCGAGAATCTCCTGTGGCGTATGGTCGTTGAGCACCCGTAGCAGCAAGGCCACGATGCCTTTCACGATGAGTGCATCGCTATCTGCCTGCAGATGCATCACGTTGGCATCTCCTTCGGCTGCGGGCACCAGGTCGCATTGCACCCACACGCGGCTCTGACAGCCGTCGATGAGGTTCTGCTCCGTCTTATACTGCTCGGGCAGCTGCTCCAGGTCGTTACCTAAGTCGATGAGCATCTGATACTTATCCATCCAGTCGTCGAAGCCCTCGAACTCCTCGATAATCTCGTCTTGAATTTCGTTGATAGTCATAACATATTCTGATTGAGTGCGCAAAATTACAACAAAAAACAGAAAAAAGTCTCATTCTTGTGTAGTTTTTTGTTACCTTTGTGCGTCTAAAGGGTAAAAATCTCTAATTCAAAAAGACGACAATGACACAACTTGAACAGCAATTCACGAAAACCGTCAAGGAACACAAGAGCACCATCTACACCGTGTGCTACATGTTCTCGCAGGATGCCAACGAGGTGAACGACCTCTTCCAGGAAGTACTAGTGAACCTGTGGAAAGGTTTCGAAAGCTTCGAGGATCGCAGCGACATCCGCACGTGGATCTACCGTGTGGCGCTCAACACCTGCATCTCCCTCGACCGAAAAAAGCGTCGGCAGGCCACTGCACGCCTCTCTATGGATATCAACCTCTTTGAAGACCGCGACGAGGACACGCGCCAGGTGGACCTGCTCCACAAGCGCATCGCCCAGTTGCAGCCTTTTGACCGTGCCATCGTTCTGCTTTGGCTCGAGAACCTACCCTACGACGAGATCGGCCAGATTGTCGGCATCACGGCCAAGAACGTCAGCGTACGTCTGTACAGAATCAGAGAGCAACTGAAACAAAGTAACAAGGTAACAAAGTAACAAGGTAACAAGTAAAAATTATGGAAACAATGAATGATTTCGAACTCAACAGCATGCGCCAGCAGATGGAAACCCTGAAGAAGAAGCTGGAGAAGCAGGAGATAGTGAACGACCGCATCATCCGTCAGTCGATGAAGAAGACGGCCAGCAGCATCAGCGTACGCTACTACTTCATCATGGCCCTTGGCCTGCTGATGGTCCCCTATATGTATTTTGTGTTCTATGAGCACTTCGGACTGTCGTTGGCCTTCAGCATTGCCAGTGGAATATTCATACTCGTGTGCACGGCAGCCACCTATTATAATAGTCTCAACCTGAGCAATTCGAACATGATGCACGGAAATCTGCTCGACGTACGTCGCAGAATGGCTCGCGCCAAGAAGTTCGATGCCAACTGGCTCTTCTTCGGAATTCCCGCCATCATCGTTTGGCTAGGCTGGCTCGGCTATGAGTTCTACCAGAAAGACGGAGAAACCGCTTTAGCAATGATCATTGGCGCCGTCGTCGGCGGTGTTATTGGTGCCATCATCGGCTTCAGCATGCACTTCAAGACTCAGCGCCAGTATCAGGAGATTATCGACCAGATTGAGGAAATGGAAGATATGGAAGACGACCAGTAAGAGTCTCTCAAAGAACGATTTCGGGCTTTGCAGGCCTGTGTAGTACCGCCCCTCTTTTTCCCCATGTGGAATGAGAGGGGTTTTCCATTTCGTGACAACTATGTTCCTTTGTTGGCTTTTACGATTCAGCCTTGACAATCTTGAATAGCTTGTCGTTGGGGCGTACCTTCTCGGGCACACGTATGGCGGCGAGCTGGTGCTGCTGGGCAACATCGGTGGGGTTGCCGTCGTTGTCGTGAATCTCACTGACATCTACCCACAATGCGCCTGTGGTAGGACCGGAGATGAACAGGCGGTCGCCCACCTGGAAGGTCGAAGCATCCACGCTCACCTCAGCTACGCCGATGCGAGAGAAGTATTTCGTGACGCGGCCCACGAGTTGCTTGCGCTCGGTGGCACACGAGCCGTACGACTTATTCCATTCGCCCAGCCGTTGTCCTTGGTAGTAGCCGTCCCAGAATCCGCGGTTGAAGACGGTAGCAAGCCGCTCGTCCCATTCATCCTTGCGAGCCTCGGAGAAGAGAGACCCACCCCCCTGCCCCTCCCTGTGAGGGAGGGGAGTAGTATGCCCTTTAGACTGCGGAGAGTAATCACTCCCCTCCCTCACAGGGAGGGGCAGGAGGGTGGGTCTTTCGGCATCACCCACCACAGCCTCGATGGCCTCCTTGTAGCACTTCACGACTGTGTAGACGTATTCCGGTCCGCGTGCACGACCTTCTATTTTAAATACGCGCACGCCCGCGCGCATCAGCTTGTCGATGAAGCGGATGGTCTTCAGGTCCTTCGGACTCATCAGGTATTTGTTGTCTACCTCTATCTCGTTGCCCGTCTCGGCATCGGTGAGGATGTAGCTGCGGCGGCATATCTGGATGCACTCGCCGCGGTTGGCCGAGCGGTTGGCATCGTGCAGGCTCATGTAGCACTTGCCGGATACGGCCATGCACAACGCTCCATGGCAGAACATCTCGATCCTGACCAGTTCGCCGCGCGGACCGCGTATCTGCTGCTCCACTATCTGCCGGTGAATCTCAGCCACCTGGTCGAGGTTCAGCTCGCGTGCCAGCACCACCACGTCGGCAAACTGCGCGTAGAACTTCAGCGCCTCTACGTTCGAGATGTTCAGCTGCGTCGAGAGGTGCACCTCCACGCCACGCTCCATGCAGTACTGCATCACCGCGATGTCGCAGGCGATGACCGCCGAGATGCCCGCCTCGTGGGCAGCATCTATGATCTGGTGCATC
>JAFPZD010000248.1 GCA_017417465.1 Prevotella sp.
GAAATCTACGAGATGCTTGGATATAAGAAGATGCCATTCTGGAGAAAAGTAAAAGTTTGTAGTACCCAATGAGGGAAACAGCTCAGCCGAACCGACGGTGAAAGCAAGAAGAACTGAGAAGTAGGGGCAAAGTTGGGCTAAGAGCTTGATGGCTATGGACGCAGCACATTGCTAACAGCAGGATCGAGCATCACAAAAAAGGTCACTTCATGCGAATGATGCTCAGGCCGTCGCGTAGTGGTACGATAACCTTCTCAACGCGGGTGTCAGCAGCCACATGGTCGTTGAAGCGACGGATGCCCTGTGTCTGGTGATCACGGTCATAGGCAGGGTCGGCTACATGTCCATCCCACAATGTGTTGTCAGCAATGATGAAGCCCCCAGGGCGCAGCACGCCAAGCGCCATCTCGTAGGCTTCGACGTAGGTACGCTTATCGCCGTCGAGGAACACCATGTCGAACTCGACACCCAATCGTGGTGCCTCCTTGATGGCATCGCCAATGATGAATGTCACCTGCGCTGCCCAAGGCGACTGCTCAATCCAACGGCGGGTAAAATCTTCCTGCTCGTCGTCAATCTCGAAAGTGTAGAGATGGGCGTCGGCATCCAAGCCTTCCGCCATGCTCAGGGCGCTATAGCCGCTGAACGTGCCTACCTCGAGAACATTCTTGGGACGAATCATCCGCACCAGCATCTTCAGTAGCCGTCCCTGCAGGTGTCCGCTGGCCATCCGTCCGTTCAGCAGGTGGATGTTAGTGGCACGCCACAGCTCGTACAGATACGCTGGCTCTGCATCAATATGGTTCAGTATATAGTCATCCAGGCAGTTCATAGTTCACAGCTTTATACGGAGAGACAGTAAGGCGGCAGCCAATTATTCACTATAAACTCTTAACTATTAACTATCCACGCACCAACGCTTCCACCGCCAGCCGATAGCTGTCGAGCCCAAAGCCGCAGATGACACCCTTACAGACAGCCGACAGATACGAATGGTGGCGGAACTCCTCGCGGGCGTGCACATTACTGATGTGTACCTCAATGACGGGCGTCTCGATGGCGCGGATACAGTCGTGCAGGGCAATGCTGGTGTGTGTGTAGGCACCAGCGTTCAGCACGATGCCGTCGTAGCTGAAGCCCACCTCCTGCAGCTTGTCGATGAGTTCCCCCTCGACGTTGCTTTGGAAATACGCTATCTGTATTTGCGGATACTGCGAGCGCAGCATTTCAAGATAGTCGGTGAACGAGCTGCTGCCGTAGACAGTGGGCTCTCGGCGTCCCAGGAGGTTCAGGTTGGGACCATTGATAATAAGTATCTGCATGTTTCGCGTCGTTTTATGTAAAGTTTGCTGCAAAGTTACGACAAAATGACGAACCGCCAAAGAGAGATTTGTTAATAATCACTAACAGCCACACCTTTTCTGCCTCATACTTGCATGGGTATCATTTTTTTTCGTACTTTTGCAAAAACTAAACAATTCAGCTATGAGTCTATTAAAATCCATTCTCAACCTGGCGCTCAAAACCGCCGTTGAGAGCCTGAATCAGAAAGAGGAGAAGCCCGTCAGGTCAACTGTCACGCCACCAGAGCCCAAGCCTGCACGTGAGGCTATCGCCGACCCGAATGCCTATTTCGCCGGAATCCTCGCCACCGAGTTCCCTCAGTACAGTGTCAAGCGCAATGTGCCAGTGACCGACCTTGCAGGGTTTGTCTCCAACGAATGCCAACTCTACAAGACGCGCCCGACACAGACGTACAAAGCCGAGTGGGGCGAGCCCTACACCTTTGTGCTCTATCAGGGTGGTGCGCCTGTAGGCATCGTGATGCTTGGTGCAGGCAGCAGCCACCACAAGAACGTCAAGTACCTCGTTGCCCGCATGTTTGCCAAGAAGATGGGGCTGCCATACATCAACTTCTATACGCAGATGGACAACGAGAAGGCTTACGTCGTCAAACGCATCAAACAGTTCATGAACGCTTAACGCACTAAGAAAAAGGGGATGCTAACCACGCGCCTGCGAAGGACGAAGCGTCACCTGTAAGATGGTCTTGCAGGCGGCCAGGTGGCGTACCGTCTGGTGATTGCCAACTTTGGCAATTCAAACCAATTCCCCTTTTTCTTTCACTATGATATGGAACCTATCCTCGACCTGCTTTCCAAACGTCAAACCTGGGAAGAGTTCCTGGCCTACCGCCTGCTGAAAGGCCGTTTCAACTGGTACGAATTCGACGAGGCAGACATGTATGTTTCCGAAGAGAAATACCTTGGCGTGGTGGAACGGCTACAGCGGGGAGACGGGTTGTCCATACCAACACGCCATTTGGTCAACAAGATGGGCAGCGGAAAGAAGCGGGTGGTCTACAGCTTCCCACCCGATGAGATGACGGTCCTCAAAGCGATGAGCTTCCTGCTCTATCGCTACGACCCACTGCTTGCGCCTAACTGCTACTCATTCAGGCGTGGCCTGACTGCCCACGATGCCATACGCCACTTGGTGCGTGCCATCGGTGACAGGCCGTTGTGGGCCTACAAACTCGACATCCACAACTATTTCAATTCCATCACCATCCCACTGCTACTCCCCATTCTCAACGAAGTGATGGCCGATGACCCATCGCTATACCGATTCTTCGAACAGATGCTCACTGACGGGCGTGCTCTCTGCGATGGCACTGTCGTCAGCGAGGAGCGTGGCGTGATGGCAGGCACTCCCACCTCACCCTTCCTGGCCAACCTGTACTTGCGCGAGGTAGACCGTCATTTTGCCGACAGCGGGGTGCTCTACGCACGCTATTCTGACGACATCATACTCTTTGCCCCTGACCGTCAGACGCTCGATGGCCACATCGACGTGCTGACACGCTTTCTGGCGAAATACCGCCTCGAGGCAAATCCTGACAAGGTACGTATCTATCGACCAGACGAGGCATTCGACTTTTTAGGCT
Source organism: Prevotella sp. (assembly GCA_017417465.1). Taxonomy (GTDB): domain Bacteria; phylum Bacteroidota; class Bacteroidia; order Bacteroidales; family Bacteroidaceae; genus Prevotella. Next base: position 2,948 of record JAFPZD010000248.1, read on the forward strand.
TCAAATGCAAGGGCCACGGCATCGACATCGCTGATGGGACGCGACAAAAGATGAAGGACAGAATCAGGCGCAAAGCCCGCTCGCTACATCGATGGAGCAGCAAGAACAACGTTGCCGCTGAAAAGGCCATGAAAGTTCTCGTTCGCTACTTCAACAACAAATTCTTCGATGCCGACGATGCCCCAACGCTCACGTGGTCGAGGTGGTTCTTTCCAGTCATCAACCAGACAGAGGGCCTACGAGAGATCGACCGTTACCTGCAGTACAACCTGCGCTTCGTAGCTACTGGCAAGCACAACAAAGCCAACTACCGCATACGCTATGACCAGCTGAAACAACTCGGCTACAGGAGCCTGGTTCACGAGTTCTACGAGAAGCATTGGTAGCACGCATTTATGATTTTTTAGGGTGCGCATAAGCGATAATCCAAGAAAAATGCGTAAATTTGCAGCGCTACTTGGAAATGGAAAGAATGACAGACACCTACAAAACCGACAAGCCGCCCATCGCACCAGCGGAAGACGACGGATACACAAAGAGCCTGAAGCAGAACTACCTGCGCTACCTGAAACTGCAGCGCAGCATGTCGCCGAACACCCTCGATGCCTATGGGCGCGACCTCGACCGGTTGATTGCCTTTGCAGCAACGCAAACGAAACGGGTGACCGAGCTGCAACTGTCCGACCTGCAGCAGTTTGCAGCCACACTTCACGACGACGGTATAGGCCCACGCTCGCAGGGGCGCATCCTCAGCGGCGTGCGCTCGTTCTACCGCTACTTAGAAATGGATGGCTACGTCAGCGACGACCCCACGGAGCTGCTCGAATGGCCCGTCAAGAGCCAGCACCTGCCTGAGTTCCTCACGCCCCAGGAGGTCGATCGACTGGAAGACTCCATCGACCTGTCGAAGCCTGAAGGCCACCGCAATCGCGCCATCATCGAAGTGCTCTTCTCATGTGGACTGCGCGTGTCAGAGTTGGTCAACCTGCAGTGGTCGCAGCTCTACGAGGACGAGCAATACGTCCGCATCATGGGCAAAGGCAACAAAGAGCGACTGGTGCCCATCTCACAGCGCGCACTGAAGGAAATCGGCAACTACCTCCCCTGGCGCAACACGCTGAAAATTGCGCCAAGCGAGGAGCCTTACATCTTCCTGAATCGTCGCGGCAAGCACCTGACGCGCACCATGATCCTCATCATGCTCAAGCGGCAGGCCGAGGAGGCAGGCATCACCAAGACCATCTCGCCTCACACGCTGCGCCACTCGTTTGCGACGGCTTTGCTCGAGGGTGGTGCCGACCTGCGCGTCATCCAGGCTCTGCTGGGCCACGAGTCCATCGGCACCACTGAGATCTACACGCACCTCTCCATGCAGACGCTGCGCCAAGAAGTGCTCAACCACCATCCGCGCAATATGATGCACAAAAGCGTTGGCAATCTCGAAGAAAAACCGTAACTTTGCACCCTGTCTACTCAAATAAATCATTAGCAATGAAGTCAATCATCACAAAAATCCTCATCACAACCTCACTCGGCGGAGCAATGACCACAGCCACAGCTGAAGAACTGACGCCTACTGGCACGCAAGCGCAGAACGGCGACACCATATTCATCTACTGCCCCAACGAGCGTGCAGGCCTGCATATCGCCCTCAAGGAAGACGGCAACTGGCACGACCTCGGACAGCTCTGCGCCAGCGACTACGGGCCGTGGGGAGCCGAGAAGCGCATGTACCGCCCGTCGCTTTGCCGAGCCAATGACGGCACGTGGCGACTGGTATTCCAAGTCAACGACCAGGCACCGCTCTTTGCTGCCGCCTACAGCCCAGACCTGATTACGTGGCGTCCGCAGGACTATCCGCAGGTGACCGACGGTCCCTGCCTGAGCCCTGTAGTGCTGCCTGCTGAGCAAGGCTTCTGCATCTACTACCACGGCAACAGTGGCAACCGCATGCTGATGGCATCAGACGACTTCCGACAGTTCTCGAAGGATGTGGCCATGCCCGTCTTCGACATGCCCATCTGGCGGCGCGACATTGCCATGATTGGAGACCAGCGCATGGAGGGGCAGAAGTTTCTACTTACAAACGATGAAATCGGCAAAATCCGAACTTTTTTTAACCAAAACGCCGAAGATGGAAGACGCTGCAGCGAGCGCATGCACGACGATTCAAAGCACTTGACGGGACTCCCACAGGTGCTGAAAGCCACACTCACCGTCGACACGAAGACTGAGAAGCCCATCAGCGACCAGCTCATTGGCATCTTTTTTGAGGACATCAGCTATGCTGCCGATGGTGGACTCTATGCAGAATTGGTACAGAACCGCGATTTCGAATACAGCACCAAGGACCGCCGTGAGTGGAATGCCACGACGGCCTGGCACTCGCCAGCACCCATCACCATTGCCGACAGCAATCCACTGACGTCCCAGAACCCCCACTATGCCGTCGTCACATGCGACTCGCTGTGGAACGAGGGATGGGACGGCATCGCCGTTGAAATGGGCAAAAAATACGATTTTTCCATGTTTGTCAATGGAAAGAAGACGTTCCGTGTGCTGCTGACTGACAATCAGGGCAACGTACTGGCCAAAGGGAAGGTGAAAGCCAAAGGCGACTGGCGACGCTACGCCTGCACACTGACTGCTACACGCACCGAGAAGGCTGCACGCCTGCTGCTGTTGCCGCAGGGCCGTCAGGAGGCAGCCATCGACATGGTGTCGCTCTTCCCGCAAGAGACGTTCAAGGGACGTAAGAACGGACTGCGCAAGGACCTGGCAGAGGTTATCGCAGCCCTCCATCCGAAGTTTGTGCGCTTCCCTGGAGGCTGCATGAGCCACGGACAGGGTCTGGAAAACATCTACCACTGGCATCACACCGTAGGGCCACTCGAAGCACGCGTGCCCGACTTCAACATCTGGCACTATCACCAGACGCGTGGACTGGGCTTCTTTGAGTATTTCCAGTTCTGCGAGGACATCGGCGCTGAGCCGCTGCCAGTGCTCGCTGCAGGCGTACCCTGCCAAAACTCGGCTGCCAACAGCGCTGGTGTGGCCGGGCAGCAGGGAGGCATACCGATGGACGACATGCCTGCCTACATCGACGAGCTGTGTAACCTCATCGACTGGGCCAACGCCGACCCTGCTACCAACGAGTGGGCACGTCTCAGAGCGGAAGCTGGTCACCCAGAGCCTTTCCACCTTAAATACTTAGGCATCGGCAACGAGGACATCATCTCGACCGTCTTCGAGGAGCGCTATGCCATGATTTGTAAGGCACTGCACGAGCGGCATCCTGAGATCAAGGTCTGCGGCACCGTCGGTCCGTTCCACTGGCCCAGTGCCGACTACACCGAGGGCTGGGACCTGATGCGCCGTCATCCCGAATGGCAGTATATGACCGACGAGCACTACTACGAGTCGACGGGCTGGTTCATGCACCACCGCGACTACTACGACAAGTATCCGAGGGGCTCGAGCGCTGTCAAAGTCTATCTCGGCGAGTGGGCAGCCAGCACACACGTCAAGCGTCCCAATGTTGAGACGGCACTGGCCGAGGCACTCTACCTAACTGATATTGAGCGCAATGGCGACATCGTTGTGATGACCAGCTATGCACCCATGCTCTGCAAGGACGGGCACTCGAACTGGAACCCTGACATGATCTATTTCTCGAACACCGACGTGCGTACCACACCAGCCTACGAGGTGCAGCGCCTATTCTCCGTCTACAGCGGTGACCACTACGTCAGTTCAGAGTTCACAGTCGAGCGTTCAGAGTTACAGCATCGTGTTGGCGCCAGCCTGGTGCGCAACGCCAAGACGGGTCGCCGCTACCTGAAACTGGTGAACGCCCTGCCCACGACGCTAAAAATCGACGTCAAAGGGCTGACGCTCCCTGCCTCAGTTACCTGCGAACAGTTCACTGGGCCCATCGACGACCAAAAGGCCAAAGCGACAATCATTCAGACCAACGAGCCTGCCACCTTGCCGCCCTACTCCATCCGCGTCATTGAGTTGTAAGGGAAAAAGCTAAAAAGACAACCCCTAAAACCCACACCTAAAACCCACACCTAAAAACCACCCCCTAAAACCCACCCCCTTCCCCTCCCCAAGGGAGGGGAGATTGGTTACCTAAAGCCCACCCCCTACCCCACCAAGGGAGGGGATTTGGATAGTCTTTCTGCGGAAAAAGTAACCAGACCCCCCTCCCTTGGGGAGGGGAAGGGGGTGGGTCTTTCTGCGGAAAAAGTAACCAGACCCCCCTCCCTTGGGGAGGGGTAGGGGGTGGGTCTTTCTGCGGAAAAAGTAACCAGACCCCCCTCCCTTGGGGAGGGGAAGGGGGTGGGTTTTTAGGGGTGGGTCTTAGTTGTGGATTTTACTTAACCTGAAATTTCTTACCGTTTCGGATATAGATACCCTTTTTAAGCTGGAGGCGGGAACCATTCGAAACGCGGCGGCCACTCAGGTCGTAGACTGCCCCGTCGTTTTTCCTTTCCTGTACAATGCCCTTTACCGACGTGTCAGTCACAAGGGTGCAGAAAGTGAAGTAGACAGGCGTGTCGTACTTGGCAGGCGTCGCATCGTGGAGATAGAGACCCGTAGCGACATTCCTTAGCGAGAAGCCCTTGCCTTCTACATACTGTACGTCCCAGACGGCTCCATTCTTCATGTCCTCGCCATTGCCCTTGGTCAGTCCGAGGATGAAGCTGCACCACCCACCATCGACAGGCTGTGAATTCAGGTAGCCAGGCTTCCCCCAGATGCTGTACTCGCTGAGGTCGGGCTTGATAAGGTGCAGCAGGTAGTAACCACGGACAGCAGCATCGGCATTGTTCTTTAAGCTTTCCAAGCGGAAATAGTAGCCCGCGACATCAGCCGAAAACGCTTTGGCGAAGCCGTCGTAGCCCAAATTCTGATTATCAGAACCAAAGAGCGCCTTCGAGTCCTGCTCGTTGACGATGGCAAAGGGCTGACTGCCTATCTCGGCAATACTGGTAAAGCGCTTGCCGACAGTAGCAGTAACGCCTGTCTGTGGGATAAAGCCGTCGATAGCAGTAAAGCCAGAATAGCGCTCATACTCGCTGCCGTCGGTAGCAGTCACCACTGCTTTCAGTTCATATCTGCCTGCGGCAGTTGGAGTGTATGAGTAGGTGTAAGACTGCTCTGTCAGGCGTTCCAGCAGCTGGTTGTTTACATAAAGCTCAACGCTCCTGATCGTCTTCGTCTTCAGGCGGGCACTGACCTCAATGCTCGTCGGAGCATCTGTCGAGACACGCAGGGCAGCAGGCTTGACATAGACCGAAGCCTCCTTGACCATACCGGGGAAGGGACTCTTGGCCTGCTTGGCCTTGTCGCTCTGCATATACTCGCGGAGCCATGTCAGTGCAGGCCGCTCTTTCTTGTCACGAATCAGTCCAGAATAGCCCTTTCCATCGTTAGTCCACGTGTGACCGTAGTGCCACCCCCAGAGGGTGACGCCGGCACAGTAGTCAGCCTCCCACATCACGGGTATGTGCTGCTTGTAGTTGTTCTGCTGGTCGTTGTCGCTGGCTGTGCCGATGTCGTACTCCGTAATGTACATCGGCATCTTCAGGGCGTTATGCGTACTGTTCATCGTCAACTTCAGATTACTCTGTGAGAAGCCGTAGAGCTCGTGCGCCTGACAGCCATAGGCGTCGACTGGTGCGCCGGCGTCACGAATGGTACGCACCAGCTCGACGAACTTGTCGGTGTCGTACTGGATGGAGTTGTAGTCATTATAAATAAGGATGGCATCGGGCCAGCGTTCTGCTGCCATTTCGAAAGCGCGGATAATCCAGTCGTAACCCGTCACGCCCTCGCCGCCCAGCGCCTCCTTGACCAGATACGTCTCGCCCTGATGACCCTCGATAGCTTCGTTCACCACGTCGATCATGGGCAAGTCAGGGAAGTGCTTCTTGGCAGCGTCCATCCATTTCACAATGGCATCGTAGCGTGCTTCCACGCTCAGGTTCTTAAGCCAGTCGGGCAACTGCGAGCCCCATACCAGTGTGTGGAACTTAAAGGGAATGCCGTGCTGCTTGGCATAGTCGGCGGCGACATCGGCGTTCCACCAGTTGTAGGTGCCACGCGTTCCCTCCACACAGCCCCACTTGGTGGCATTCTCGGCCGTCACCTGGTTCCAGTAGTCTGAGAACTTGTAGCCGGCATAGTCCATATAGGTCCACTCTGTCGTGATGTTACCTAAGAACTTGTCAGGGTTTGATGACAACTGGGCCTGCATTGCCAAGGGCAGCAGAGCCAGGGACACTAAACATGCAATCTTTTCCTTCATAGCTTTTCAAGAATAAACGTAAAGCGGGCTCAAAATTACCACTTTTTTCCAAATTAAAAGGCTCGCCATCGGAAAAAGTTCATTCTAAAAACCATTTTTAACTTTACGCTTTAACGTTTCTTCGTCCTATTCATTTTGTAATTCATGGAAAAAGCCGTAATTTTGCAGCCTATAAACGACTAACTCTACACATCACCTTTCATTCTTATGAAAAGAACACTGCTTTCCATCGTAGGCCTCACTGCCATTTCGGTAGCCCAGGCACAAGTGAACATTAACATCGACGCCCAGAACCGGGGACCGAGAATCAGTCCCACACACTACGGCATCTTCTTTGAGGACATCAACCACGCCGCTGATGGCGGACTCTACGCCGAGCTCATCCGTAACCGCTCTTTCGAGGACGGGCCACGCTATGGCGCACCTGCCGACATGCAGGGCTGGACCGTCACCGCCCCCGTTCCCGCCGGTTCTCCGGCGGGCATCACCGCTCGCCTCGTCCAGCCCACGAAGAAAGCCCCGCTGCTCAACGCTGCCCAGCACAACGCCCTGCAGCTCACCCTCGACGCTACACCCGAGGCTCCCGCCAGCCTGATCAACGAGGGCTTCTGGGGCATCAACACCGTGCAGGGGCGCACCTACCGACTCTCGTTATGGCTGAAAGGCAAGTACAAAGGCACCATCAAAGCAAGGCTCCAGGGCACTCAGGCCACTTCTACCGACCCGACGGACGTCTATGCAGAAGCCATCGTGTCACCCTCGGGCGACGAGAAAGGTGCCTGGCGTAAGTACACTGCCACACTCTGTGCCGATGGCAATGATCCGAAAGCCCACTTCGCGCTGGTCTTCGACGGCAAGGGCACCCTCGACCTCGATGTCGTCTCGCTCTTTCCACCGACCTTCAAGAACCGTGAGAACGGCATGCGCCCTGACCTGGCCAACATGCTCTGGCAGATGCACCCGAAGTTCATGCGATTCCCTGGCGGCTGCTTCGTTGAGGGACAGGAGAGCCCCGACAACGCCTTCCGCTGGGAGCGCACCATCGGGCCCATCGAGGAGCGCGAGGGCCACTGGAACGTCAACTGGGGCTACCGCACCACCGACGGCATTGGCTTCCACGAGTACCTGCAGCTGGCCGAGGACCTCGGCGCCAAGCCCCTCTACGTGGTCAACGTAGGACTGTGGCACGGTGGACTGACGCCCGTCGAGGAGCTGCAGCCCTGGATCGACGAGTGTCTCAACGCCCTGGAGTATGCCAATGGCGACGTCACGACGAAGTACGGTGCCCTGCGCGCCAAGAACGGGCACCCGGCACCGTTCAACATCGAGTATCTTGAGATTGGCAACGAGAACAACCAGCCCAACCCGCGTGAGCAGAGCGACCGCTACTACGAGCGCTACGACAAGTTCCGCAAGGCCATCCGCGAGAAATATCCCGACATCAAGCTCATCGGAAACGTCGTGGCTTGGGGCGACGACAACCCGAAGTGGAACAGTCCGCTGCCCGTAGACCTGCTCGACGAGCACTACTACCGCACGCCCGGCTGGTTTGCCGAGGCATTCCATAAGTACGACAGCTACGACCGTCGTGGACCCAAAATCTATGTCGGCGAATATGCCGTCACCAATGGTTTTGGCGACTTGGGCAACATGAACGCCGCCCTCGGCGAGGCTGTCTACATGATGGGCATGGAGAACAACAGCGACATCGTGCCGCTGAACTCCTACGCCCCCATCTTCGTCAACGAGAACGATGCCAAGTGGCGCCCCGACATGATACGCTTCAACTCGCACAGCGTCATGGGCACGCCGTCGTACTACGTCCAGCAGCTCATGCCGCAGCACGTCGGCACGCAGGTGGTGCGCGTCGAGCTTGAGAACCCCTACGCAGCCAAGGCCAGACGGCAGCTCACCCCGAAGCGCTGCCGCGTGGGCTTCGGCACATGGGGCACCAACGCCTCGTTTGAGACCACTGACGAGGTGGACTACATCTATGGCGACTGGCAGCGCGAGGGTAACACCGTCAGCCAGCGCAGCCGCAAGGAGGCCACCATCTGTCTGCAGAAGACCGTCATCGACAGCGACCACTACACCGTGAAGTTCCGTGCCCGCAAGGACCGTGGTGCCGAGGGCTTCCTCATCATCTTCAACTACGTCGACGCGCACAACTACTGCTGGCTGAACTTCGGCGGATGGGGCAACACCACCCACGCCATCGAGCAGATCAACAGCGGTGGAAAGCTACAGAATGGCATGACGCAAGGACGGGTGGAAACGGGCCGCTGGTACGACATCACCCTCAACGTCGAGGGCGACAAGGTGAAGGCTTGGCTCGACGACGAGCTGGTCTTCGACACCGAGCTGAGGCACGACACGACAAAGGGCGTCTACACCTCAGCCACCATCGACGAGCCTTCGGGCGAGCTCATCGTCAAGGTGGTGAACACCGGCGACGAGCGCACGACAGCAGCCCTGAACCTCGCCAACTTTACGGCCCGCTCGGCACGCCTTATACGCCTCGCCGCTAACGATGGAATGGACGAAAACACGCTGTTACAGCCCACCAACATCCATCCCACGGAGCAGGTTCTCACGCCCGAAAGCGACAACCGCGTGCTGGTCGAGATTCCGGCCTACTCGCTGAACATCATCCGCGTCCATCCGTGAGGCTTTACGGCTCCTTCGTGCTGACGACCGTGGCGGCGCTGGCCTGTCTGACGTTGTTGCTGACGGGCTGCGCAGACGACGACGTGGGGGGCGTCGCCATGTCATCGGGCGACACCATGGAGTTGTACCCCGTGGTGAACGTGAGCAGCGACATCAGCTTCGTTGCCGATGAAGACTGGACGGCCTCCTGCTCTGCCCCCTGGCTGACCTTCTTCCCCCAAAGCGGTGGCGAGGGAGCCAACACCATCACCGTCTCCACGACGCAGACGAACCGCACACACCACGTCCGGTCGGCAACGATGACGATCGTCTCAGGCGGCAAGCGGCGCACTGTCACCATCACGCAGCGCAGCGAGTATGCCATCTTCGACGACAAGGAACTGACGTTCCCACCCGAAGGGGGCACCATCAACATGACGTTCCGAACCAACATGTCTGACGACGACCTGAAGCTCTACAGGGCGCGCGGCATGGAGGAGTGGATTCCAGAACTCAGCAAGAGCGAGAGCCGCACACGCGCCACAGAGCATACGGGCAGCATCAGCCCCCTGACCGTCCTTCCCAACACCGACCATAGCGCCCGCGATGGCACTTTCTACCTGGCCATGCTCGACGACCAGGGCAACCCGCTGCTGCTCGACACCCTCTTCATCCACCAAGCAGGCATGAGCGACGGCTACAGCTCACAGGACTACTCAGCCGACGGCAAGGTCGTGCAGCTGAGCACGTCGACACAGGGCAAGGGCATTCCCATCGTGCTGATGGGCGACGGCTTCCAGGACAGGGACATCCATGACGGCACCTACGCCCAGGTGATGAACCAAGCGATGGAGAACCTCTTCAGCGAGGAGCCCCTGCGCTCGCTGCGCGACTATTTCGACGTCTATGCCGTCACCGCCGTCTCGAAGCACAACATCTTTGGCGAAGGCTATGAGACAGCCCTCCACACGATGCCTTCCCACCAGACGATGGCCATCAGCATGGACACCAAGACCGTGACGTCCTACGTCAGACGCGTAGAAGCGATCGACTCCCTGAACACCTTCTCAGTCGTAATCCTGAACACCAACATGCACCGAGGCGTCACCTACATGTTCTTCAATCCCGACGAGGATCCGCCCGTCAACTATTCCATCTCGCTCTGCCCCATCATCGACAGCCTTAAGAGCGAGACCTTCCGCACGGTATTGGTACACGAGGCTGTGGGCCACGCCTTTGCCAAACTGGGCGACGAGTATGTCCGCGCGGGCGAAGGGTCGGCAACCGAAAGCGACGCGAAGTGGCTGCACGAGCGACACGGCTACGACCTCTACCTGAATGTGGATTCCGAGCGCGACACGGCAAAGGTCATCTGGAGCCGGTTCGTCAACGACCCGGCGTTCGCCGACGAGCACATCGGCACCTACGAGGGCGCATACACCTTCTACAAGGGCATGTTCCGACCCACCGAGGAGAGCATGATGCGCAGCAACGACGCACCTTTTAACGCCCCCAGCCGTCAGGCCATCTACAACCGCGTCATGCTGCTGGCAACGGGCCAGAAGCCCACCTACGAAGCCTTCGTGGCGTTCGACCGAGAGCACCGCCCCACCTTCTGGAGCTATCGTTCCCGCACGCGCCAGTCTGCCACCCTCACCATGCCCTTCCGTCCGGCACCACCCCTATTCGTCCCGTAGGCAGAGTGAGCAGCATCTCTCCGTACTATAACTTGGTATAATTTTTTTCTCACACAGAGACACAGAGAACACGGAGGCGCAGCCGCTCCCCTCCCAGTAAGGGAAGGGGCCAGAGGTGGGGTTTGTAATATTCTGCTTGCAGGAAAAGATGTTGTGTGCGCTCCGTGCCTCAGTGTGGGGAAAAATATTCTCACACAGAGTCACAGAGAACACAGAGGTGTTCCCCCCCCGGTATGCGGAGCCTCCCTGCAAGCCCCCTCCAACCTCCCCCGTGGGGGAGGCTTTTTTTAGATAGAGAAGGGCATGATGGTGGAGGAGAGGGAGGAGAAGGGCATGATGATGGAGGAGAGGGAGGAGAAGGGCATGATGATGGAGAGGGGGAGAAAAAGGCATGATGTTGGAGAGGAGGAAAGATGAAGATGAGAACGGCACCCCAGGGGTTGGGATGCCGTTCTATTTTTTTGTGGTGTATGTTTATATATACTATTCGCAATATTCTGGGCCCAAGCCCCATAGCCCTACAAACCATTTACAAAATCTATTATAAACTGGTTTTACTTCTTTGTTTCCTCCGAAATCAACGGCAATAGGCACCGCGTTGCCTTCGGCATCAACCTTACATCCTACATAGGGATCATCACTGCACCAACTTTGGACATCGTCGGCTGCCACATTCTCAGGATCGGCATAAGGGTCGGGTACATTCATCCAACCTTCAATCCATTCTCCACCCTGGGCTGAGTGGAACAGATAGGTTGCGGTAGCCACGGCCTTCAGTTGATAAGTTTCTTTCAACTCACCCTCCTTCAACGACTTAGGTGTCAGTTGAACCCATATACTGAGGCGTGCGGGCAGCGAGGCGGCAGCCCATCGCTTCTTCCATTCTGTGGTGGTCATCCGCTCTGTAGCCTCCTGACCCTTTACGTCGAGGTAGTGTACTGTGACGTCGGCCACCTTCAGCATATCCTCTGATACCAACACATGGCACAAGGCCTCCATCTTTGCCTGTGGCTTATCTTCCTCCTTGTCATCACTGCAGGCCACCAAAGCACCGGCAGTCAGGGCTACGCCCATCATCAGGGCCACCAGCCATTGTCGTGTAATGTTTCTTTTAATCGATAATTAATATGTTTTGTTTCAGTCATTCTGTTGTAACCAGCGGGCAAGCACCTGGCAATGTTCTTCGTGTACATCGATGAAGCGCCCGTGAGTAAGTAACAAGCAACGGTGCAAAGTTACAAATAATTCTCCGAACCGCCAAGCGATTCGGAGAATATCTTGATAGTTATTTATCCCGAATCAGTCGTTAGCACAAGAATATTGTTTCTAATGATCAATTTGGGTTTATGCAATTATGCTTTTATGCATTTATGCATTTAGCAAAATAGGGGGATAAGGAAACGTCGGGGAGAGAGCTTTAACTATCTAAAAAGGGTTCGCAAGCGATGAAAAAAAACGACGCGCAGCCAGCCCCATAGGGGCGTGACATTGGTAGCCAGCCATGAAATGGCTGGTACACAGGGCTGGGGAAGCGAGCGTGCCGTAGGTACGCGACAAGGGTGGATGCTGTCGCGTACCTACGGCACGCTTGTCTACCGTCGCTTTATACCAGCCATTTCATGGCTGGCTACCATTGTCTGATGCCTACGGCATCGGCTGTGCAGGACTTGCGCAGAACTTGCGAAACTTGACTAACGAGCCCACTTTAAAGAGTCCTCCTATGAAGAAAGCAGCGAAAAACCAGTGCGCAGCCGCTTCCCTCCCTGCAAGGGGCGATTTTGTCCTTAAGCGGACACGATTTAGTCCTTAAGCGGACAAAATCTTCTCTTCAAGCCAGGGGTGGGGTCTGTATCTCTTTCGCTCACAGATTGTTACAGACACCACCCCGCCCTACGAGCACCCCTCCCCTTGCAGGGAGGGGAGTGGGCTCACACCGTCATTCGCTACGGCTCCGGACTTTTTAAACCCAAATTGGTCATTAGAAACAATATCCGTAAGAGACCTCCCCTCGCTCGGCGTTTCCGAGCGAGGGAAGGTCTCTTGTGCTAACGACCGATTTCCTCTATAAATAGCAACTTTTTATTCTACTGGTGTAAAGGAAATGCTTTATATGTGTTTGGGTTAAAATGAACTCACTATCTAAAAGAAGCCTCCCCCAAGGGGGAGGTTGGAGGGGGCTTTCAGGGGGCTCTCAGGGAGGTTGGAGGGGGCTGAGTCTCTTATTCTCCTATTACTTCGAGGACGTCGGCAGTGATGTCGATGGTGAAATTAGGATCGAGGTAGAGGGCGGCGTCACGGTCGGTGTTGATGACGTGGCGAAGGGATTTCCGCTTGGCGACGGTGGCGACAGCCTGCATCAGCTGCTGACGGAGTGGCGCGAGGGCTTCGGTCTCAGCCTGCCGGAGCTCGTCGAGGGCTCGGTTGCGGAAGGCGATGTTCTGCTGGAGCATGTCCTGCAGCTCGTTCTGGCGCTTGAGGAGGATGGTTCGCGGATAGTCCTTACGGCCTTCGAGGAATTCCTCGTACTTCTGGTTGAACTCGTCCTCTACACGTTTCATCTCTGCCTCGTAAGCCTTGCGGAGCTCAGCGACACGGTGCTGGACGATGGCGTACTGGGGCATCGCGCGGAGCACGGAGTCGTAGCTGAGAGAGGCAGTGGATTTGAGAGTTGAGATTTGAGATTTGTGATTTGAGAGGTCAGCTTGGAGGGCTGAGACTTGAGCGTTGAGGGTTGAGATTTGAGATTTGAGATCAGAGAATTGTTGTGTACCGCTGGTGGGAAGTGTCCTTTGTACGGGCGTGACGTCGTTGGTTGGGAGTTCGGGTACCGTTGTTGTGTCGGGGGCTTCCACTGCTACGTCGTACTGGGCAAAGCCGTGAAGGCTCGCCAGGATGAACATACTTGCAACTAAAACTCGCTTCATAGCGTATCTGCTTTTTTTAAAATCTCAAACCTCAAACCTCAAATCTCAAATCTCAAATTTGGTTTACTTCAGGCCGAGCTTGGCCTTCACCTGTGCGGTGACGTCGGTGCTCAGGGTGGTGCTGATATAGGGTATGCCAGCGCCCATCTCCATGATGTAGACGTAGCCACCCTCAGTGCCGATGGTCTTGATGGCGTCGAGGACCTTTGTCTGGATGGCCTGCATCTTCTCCTGCTGTGCCTGCGCGAGCGCCTGCTGGTTGTCCTGATAGGTCTGCTGGATGCGCTGGTAGAGGTCCTGCAGCTCCTGGTTACGGCGCTGCTTGATGTTCTCGGGAAGTGTTGACTCTTCCTTTTCGAAGGCTTCGGCCTTCTTCTGCAGCTCGTCCTGCATGGACTTCAGGTCTGCCTCGTACTGCTGTGTGAGCTTCTCCATCTCAGAGCGTGCTGTTGCGAACTCGGGCATTGCCTGAACGATTTCCTGTGTGTTGACATGGCCGAACTTGGCCTGTGCCTGTGCGGTGAGCCCGCAGATTGCGCAGATAGCGCAAAGGATTAACTTTTTCATTATTCTTTTATTTGTTAATTATTGAGGATTAAACATTGAACATTGAGCATTGAACATTGAACATTGAGCATTGAACATTGAGCATTGAACATTGAACATTGAGCATTGAACATTGAACATTGAGCATTGAACATTGAACATTGAGCATTGAACATTGAACATTCTTGCGTCCCTTCGGTGGCAAGCGAGCAGAGCATTGAACATTCTTGCGTCCCTTCGGTAGCAAGCGAGCAGAGCTCGAGTGGAACATTGAGGATCAATTGCTGTAGCCGAGCTTGCGGAGCACCTCGTCGCTGATGTCGATTTTTGGTGAACCGAAGATGATGCCGGTGTCGCTGGCTCGGTCGAGCACGAGCTGGTAGCCACGGAGGTCGGCGATGTCCTGTACGGCGTTCCAGACTTCGTCCTGTATGGGTGTCATCAGGGCTGTGCGCTTCTTGTAGAGCTCACCCTCGGGTCCGAAGTACTTGCGCTTGAGGTCGCTGGCCTCTTTCTCTTTCTGCATGATGGCGTCCTGACGGGCTTTCTTCTGCTCCTGGGAGAGGAAGACCACCTCGTTCTGGTAGTTCTTGTAGAGGGTCTGTGCCTCGGTGGTGAGGGCGTCGACTTCTGCCTGCCACTTCTTCGATACCTGCGAGAGCTGCTCGTTGGCGCGCTCGTAGGCGGGGATGTTCTTGAAGATGTAGTCCATGTCGATGAGGGCGAACTTCTGGGCGCCTACGGGGCTGAACATAAAGGAGAAAAGAAGGAATAAGAGCGCCCTGCGGGCGGATTTCATCATTGTTGTCTTCTTCATTGCTGTTTGGGGTTTATGGGGTTATGTTGTTATTGACGGTTGGGGGAGGGGAAGGTTTAAAGGCAGTGGCGGCAAATATGCCGCCCACCCAACAAGAGGGCGGCAAGGCGACGAGCGGCGAGAGGGCGGCAAGGCGACGAGCGGCGAGGGCGCAGGCGACGAGCGGCGAGGGCGCAGGAGGCGGAGCGGCGAGGGCGGCGAGGGCGGCAGGAGGAGGGCATGAGGATGAGGGGGATGAGGAGGATGAGGAGGGGGTTAGAACTCTTGTCCGAGGACGAAGTGGAAGTTGCTGCCACCCTTGCGCCATCCGCTTTTTCCCTGGTAGACCTTGTCGAAGCCGTATGCCCAGTCGATGCCCATGAGTCCGACCATCGGGAGGAAGATACGTACGCCAATGCCTGCTGAGCGCTTGATGTCGAACGGATTGAAGTCTTTCGTCTTGTACCAGGCGTTACCCCCTTCGAGGAATCCGAGTCCGTAGATGGTGGTGTTGCCGAGCATGAAGGGATAGCGTAGCTCGAGTGTGAATCGGTCGTAGGCGTAGGCGTCGTAGCTGCTGTAGCTGTTTCCTGTCCACTCGTTGGGGTACTGCATGCGTGCGGAGTAGCTCAGTGAGCCGTTCTCGTATCCACGCAGTCCGATGGTCTCCTCGGCGTAACTTGTGGAATATCCGCTCATGCCGTCTCCACCGACGTAGAATGTCTCGAAGGGCGACACCTTGTACTTGTTGTACGATCCGAGCAGTCCGAGCTCTACGCGTGTCATAAGCACGAAGCACTTCTGTCCGTTGGTGAGTGCGGTGTAGGTCTTGCTCTTGAACTTCCACTTGTGGTACTCCACCCACTTGTACTTCTCGGCCTGCTCGGCCTCCCATCGGTCGTGATCGCCCCCTGAGTAGGTGGCGTAGGTGGCCAGGTTCTTGTAGTCCTTTCCGTCGAAGAGCGACCAGGGCGGTGTGAGTGTCACGCTGAGTGCGAACTCCGACCCGTGCCGCGGGAACAGCGGGTTGTCGGTAGAGGTTCTGGTGAGTGCCAGCGAGAGGTTGATGTTGTTCGAGTTGCCGTTGGTGATGATGAAGTATCGCCAGTCCTTCAGCATGTAGCGCTGGTAGGCCAGTGTTGCTGATAGCTGGAAGTAGTCGTCGGGCCAACGTAGTCGCTTTCCCCAGCCGAGTGACAGTCCGAAGAGGTTGAGGTACTTGTCGTCGTCGAGGTAGCTCTCGTAGTTGTTGTAGTAGCCGTAGTTGTAGGAGCCGTAGCCGTACATGTAGTTGTACATGTTGTTCATGTAGGCCGAGTTGTAGTAGTTGCTGCTGACGTCGCTCTGGTGTGAGTAGTAGGCTCCGATGTTGAAGGCATTGGGTCGCTTTCCGCCGAACCATCCTGTGGCATAGCTTGTGCTGAAGGATGTGTAGTATTTTCCGTTGGTCTGTGCGCTGATGCCTATCTGCTCGCCGTCGCCTGCTGGCAGCAGTCCACGGTGTAGCTTGTTCTTTCCCAAGAGGTTACGCAGCGAGAAGTTGTTGAACTTGATGCCTGCGCGCATGATGATGCCTGTCTGTCCCCAACCGAGCGAGAGTTCGAGCTGGTCGTTCGACTTCTGTTCCAGCATCCAGTTGATGTCCACGGTGCCATCCTCGTAGTTGGGCTTGACGTCGGGATTGATAGCCTCTGCGTCGAAATAGCCCATTGAGGCAATCTCACGATAGGATCGCATGAGTGCCTCCTTGTTGAAGAGGTCGCCGGGCTTGGTGCGCAGCTCGCGCCGTACCACCTCCTCGTAGAGTCGGTCGTTGCCGTAGATGCGGACGTTGCTGAGGTGTGCCTGCGGTCCCTCTGTGACACGCATTTCGAGGTCGATGGAGTCTCCGACGATGTTCACCTCGGTAGGCTCGATGCTCGAGAAGACGTAGCCGTTGTTGTAGTAGTAGTTACCGACGGCATCCTCGTCGTCGCGCAGTCGTTTTCCCAGCAGCTTCTGGTTGTAGACGTCGCCACTCTTCATGCCGAGCACGGCGTTGAGGTAGTCGGTGTTGACGACGGTGTTTCCCACCCACGATATGTTGCGTAGGAAGTACTTGTCGCCCTCGTCGATGCGGAGGTAGACGTTGACGTGCTTGTCGTCCTCGTTCCACACCGAGTCGGCCTCGATGCTGGCGTCGCGGAATCCGAGCTCATTGTACTTCTCGATGAGCTTCTGCTTGGCCTCCTCGTAGCGTTCGGGTGTGAACTTCTTCGCCTTCATGAAGGTGCTGAGCTTGCCAGCCTCGTGAATCTTTCCGAAGGCACCCTTGGTGAAGAGGTGACCCTTGATGCGTGTGTCGCTGAGCTTGCTGTTGCCGTCGAGGATGATGGAGCGCACCTTCATCTTGTCCTTCTTGTCGATGTCGACGTCGAGGATGACCTGGTTCTTGCCCGTGATGTCGTCGCGCTGGCGGATGGTGATGTCAGCGTTCTTGTAGCCCTTGTCGTCGAAATAGCGTTTTGCGAGTATCTGTGCGCGGTCGAGCAGGTTCTTGGTGAGCGACATGCCCTTGGCCATGCCCAGCTTTGCCTCGAGGTCCTCTCGCTCGCTCTTCTTGACGCCGTTGTAGTTGATGGTGCTGATACGTGGTCTGAGTGCAAGGTGTATGCAGAGGTAGACCTTTGAGTCAACGATTGAGTCGGCGGTGATGCTCACCTTCGAGAAGAGTCCGTGCTTCCAGTAGCGCTTGACAGCCTCGGTGATTTCCGATCCGGGCACGTCGATGGTCTGCCCTACTGTGAGCCCTGAGATGTTGGTCAGCACGTAGTCCTCGTAGCCCTCTACGCCCTCGACTGCCAGTCCGCCTATCTCGCACTGCCGTGGTGTGCCGGCATACGACACGTTGGGTTTCATCAGCACGTTCTGGGCGCCAGCGGGTGTGGTGAGCCCCACGGCAGTGATGATGGCAATGATGATTGCCATGGCACAGCGTCTGTTGGGTTTCACCTTATTATATATATATACCATTCGTTTGTCAACTTGTCGGTTTCGGGCAGGTGGGAGTCCCGCCCTTAGATTGTCACTTCTCACTTTCCCTCGGCTTCCACCTGTGCCTCGGTCTTTCCGAAGCGTCGCTGGCGTCGCTGGTAGTCGGCGATGGCCTTGTGTAGGCACTCCTCGTTGAAGTCGGGCCAGTAGGTGTCGCAGAAGTAGAGTTCCGAGTAGGCGGCCTGCCAGAGCAGGTAGTTCGACAGGCGCAGTTCGCCGCCCGTTCGTATGAGCAGCTCGGGGTCGGGCATAAAGTTGGTGGCCAGGTGGCTGCTGACCGTCTCTTCGGTGATGGTCTCTGGCTGCTCCTTGACGATCTGCCTGACGGCTTCGGTGATTTCCCAGCGTGACGAGTAGCTCAGGGCGATGACGACCGTCATGGCAGTGTAGCCCGCTGTGCGCTGCTCGAGTCCCAGTGCCTTCTGCCTGACATTCTCGGGCAGTCGGGCGAGGTCGCCGATGGTGCGGAAGCGTACATTGTTTTTCGAGAAGAGGTCTTTCTCGAGTGCCTCCATGATGAGGTCCATGAGTGCCGCAACCTCCTCGGGAGGCCTGTTCCAGTTCTCGGTGGAGAAGGTATAGAGCGTCAGGTACTTGATGCCCAGACGGACACACTCTGCGGTGATGGTTGTCACGTTGTCGCCACCGGCCTTGTGGCCGAAGGTGCGAGCCTGTCCCCGCTCGTTGGCCCACCGTCCGTTGCCATCCATGATGATGGCTACGTGCTGCGGCATGCGGGATCTATCTAATTCGTATTCCATATCTTGACTATTCAGTATGGGTTGTCGGGTTTCGTTCAATCGCGGTCGTTATGGCAGGTCTTGCAGCGTTCCCAGAACTCGTAGGTGATCTGCAGTTGCAGGGTGCTGAAGCAGTCGGTGTTCTTGAAGATGCCGCTGCTCTTGATGCCGTAGGGGTCGTGGTGCCCGTCGAGCTTGTCGGTGCCCGTAAAGTGCATCAACCACTGCGCGGTGAGGTTCAGTCGTGGGCGCAGCTTGTACTTCACGCCGAGTCCCACTGGCATCTGCAGGGCTACCGCCGAGCCGTCGCCGCCAGCTACGGCAAAGCCCAGGCCCATGGCGATGAAGGGCGTCAGGGGGCGTGCGCCACGATATTCGCGCCCTGTGCCGAAGGGCCAGAAGTTGTACTCGTACTTGCCCTCGATGCTGACGACGTGGGAAGCGAACTTCCCCGACAGCGAGTCAGGCAGGGGGTACCACGTGTTGGCGCTGTTGGTGTTGCCCTTCAGCTGGACGTAGCTCAGCTCGCCTGCCCATGCCATGCGTGGGTTCATCTTGTACTTGGTCACGATCCCGCCCATGGGCTGCATGCCCTTGAGGATGTTGCCGTTGAAGTCGCCCTCGTAGGCAGCCATTCCTGCGCCTGCTCCGAATTCCATGCGGTACTCGGGTTCGTCCTGTGCTGCGGCAGTCAGTGTTGCCGTCAGCAGGCAGAGGGTCATTATGACGCGGTTCAGGTGGTTCACGGCAGGCGTTGGGTTGTTGTTGTCAGGCGTTATCAGTACTTCTGTCCTCGCCAGACGTCGCCGTTGTTACTGACGAGCCATAGCGTGCCGTCGGCTCCGGCAGTGATGGCACAGTGTGTTCCCTCGAAGGCCGCCGGCAGTGCGTACTGCTTGGAGACCTTCCAACTGATGCCCTGATCGGCCGACTCGTAGACCACGAGCCCGTCGCCGATGGCCAACACCATATTATTATAGTAGGCCAGCGACACGTTCTCCATGCGTGGCAGCGTGCTGAGGTTGCTGTCGTCGACCGGCATGTAGACCCACTGGCCCGCCATGCCGTGCTCGCTGATCTTGCGCCAGACAGTCATCTGGTCGGCGTTCTGCTGACTGTTGCCCACCATGAGCACGTAGTCAGTATTGTCGGCAGCGCCGTAGGGCCACGTCACGGTTGCCACATTCTCGGCGGGCAGCAGCGAGGCCTCATCGTCGAGCAGCTCCTCCTGCCACGTCAGTCCGGCATCAGCCGAGCGCAGCAGGCGCCCGTTGTCACCGAGTACGAACAGCTCGGTGGTGCTGGCGCCGACCAGCTGTCCGGCGGGCTGCAGGGCAGTCACACTGGCGGGTGTGGCGCTCCATCCGGCATCGTCACCCAGTTTAAGCAGCTGTCCGTTCTGCTTCATATACAGGGCATTGCCGAGGGCTACGGCACCCTGCCACTGCTGGTCAGGGAGTGTCAGCAGCGACGTCCACTGCTGGCCGTCCTGGCTCACCATGACGCCCCGCAAACGGTCGGTCGCCTCGTCGTCGGCACTTCCCGTAAGTGGCAGCATCACCAGGCGGTCGGCCACACTCATCAGGCGCAGGCTGGCGCACTGACTTGCAGGCACGCCGACAACGCCCGTTGCCACACGCTTCCAGTCGAACGTCGTACCCTGGGTGTCGCTGACGTTGAGGGTCACAGTGTAGTCGCGGTGGCCCGACCCGTCGATGGCAAAGATGCGGAACACACGGGGGCGTGAGAAGTCGATGGAGTCCTTGCTGTCGAACCACGACAACGAGTCGCTGGTCATCGACTGCAGGGCTACCGAGCCGCCGTTCTTCGTAGAGACGGTGCAGACGACGTGCTTCACGTCGGTGCCAACAGGCAGTGGCTCCTCGTTGTAGATGCGGGCGCCCAGCTGATCGATGGTCATGGGGTAGACCGTACCAGTAATGGTTGTGCGCAACAGCGTGTCGTTGCCTGCCGACGTGGTGCCGGTGGTATAGCGTGGAATAGTGCCCAGCGTGAACGCCGTGATGGCCATGTCGCCGGTGTAGGCGACCTGGGTGTCGTCGTCGTCGCCCAGACAGGCCGTCAGCAGGAGGCAGGCCGTCACAAGCAGGCTGAACATTCTGAGTGTATGCTTCATCACAAGTGGTGTTATGACAATTTCGGCTGCAAAGGTAAGCACAATTATCCAAAAAGCGGCCTTTTCGTACCTTTTATTAAACAAAATATATCATTCTGTGTCCCTTTTTAAGTTGTTTTAGGTTTTTTCTCGCCTGCATTTCAGGCAAAAAGCGGCGTTTCGCATGTAAGAAAAAGGCGTAACAACAGACAATTAAAGTTAATTTATCCATAATTTCCCCTAAGAGTGCAACATTTACAGTAACTTTGCGGTCAGATCTGCAAGCAACCATCACAGCGATGATACACCTGAAAGACGTCAACAAGACCTACTACGGTGCACAGCCCCTCCACGTCCTGAAGGGCGTGAGCCTCGACATTGGCCGTGGCGAGTTCGTCAGCATCATGGGTGCCAGTGGCTCGGGCAAGTCGACGCTCCTGAATATTCTTGGCATCCTTGACAACTACGACAGTGGTGAATACTGGCTCAACGGCACACACATCTGGCAGCTGACCGAACGGTGTGCCGCAGCCTACCGTAACCAGATGATAGGCTTCGTGTTCCAAAGCTTCAATCTGATCAGCTTCAAGACCGCCGTCGAGAACGTCGAGTTGCCGCTGTTCTACAAGGGCGTCGGGCGGCGCAGTCGTCACCAGATGGCCCTGGAATACCTCGACCGCCTGGGACTGAAGGACTGGGCAGAGCACTACCCCAACGAGCTCAGCGGCGGACAGAAGCAGCGCGTGGCCATTGCCCGGGCGCTCATCACCCGTCCGCAGATCATCCTTGCCGACGAGCCTACGGGAGCCCTTGACTCCAAGACGTCAATAGAAGTGATGGAGCTGCTCAAGCAGCTGAACGCCGAAGAGCACATTACCCAGATTATCGTCACACACGACCCCACGGTGGCCAGCCAGACCAACCGCATCATCCACATCAAGGACGGCGTCATCGCCGAATGACAACCCATGGAACTGCTCAACGAAATCTACCAGACCGCCCGCCGCAACCGCCTGCGCACTGCCTTGACTGGCTTTGCCGTGGCGTGGGGAATCTTCATGCTCATCGTGCTGCTCGGCGCCGGCAACGGCCTGATACACGCCCAGGAGAAGCAGTCGGGGCGGTTCCTGAGCAACTCGATGGTGGTCTTCGCCTCAACCACCTCGAAGCCTTACCAGGGCCTCAGCGAGGGGCGCCGCATGCAACTGCGCAAGAAGGACATCGCCCTCACCGAGCGCGACTTCCCCGGGATTATCGAGGAGGTGGGTGCCCGCTACGACAACCTTGTAACCATATCCGTCGGTCAGGAGTACATATCGACGACTCTTTCGGGCGTCTACCCCAACCACCCGCTGATAGACAAGACAGAGATGAAGGAAGGACGCTTCATCAACCCCATCGACATGCGCGAGCGACGCAAGGTGTTGGTGCTCAGCACGAAGCAGGCATCCGAGCTGTCGTCACGCCCACTGATGGGGCGCTACGTCCGAGTCGGCGACCTAATGTTCCGCGTCGTGGGTATCTATAACGACCTGGAGAGGGGCCGTGCCAACGCCTACGCCCCCTACACCACGCTGAAAGCCCTCTACGGCAATGATGACAACGCCGGGCGCATCGAGTTCACCTTCCAGGGCCTGGCCACCGAACAGGACAACAAGCACTTCGAGACGGCCTACCGACAGCATCTGAACGCCGCCCACCAGGTGGCACCCGACGACGACCAGGCCTTCTGGCTGTGGAACCGCTACACCGACGCCATGCAGATGGCCACGGGCATCAGCATTCTGCGCACGGCCCTCTGGATAGTGGGTCTGTTCACACTCCTCAGCGGCATCGTCGGCGTCAGTAACATTATGCTCATCACCGTCAAGGAGCGTACCCACGAGTTCGGCATCCGCAAGGCCATCGGCGCACGGCCCTGGAGCATCCTGAAGCTCATCATCGTCGAAAGCATCATCATTACCACCATCTTCGGATACGTCGGCATGATGCTCGGCATCGCAGCCAATGCCTACATGGACGCCACCCTGGGGCACAAAGAGATAGACACTGGGCTCTTCAAAACCACCATGTTCGTCGACCCCGTCGTCGGGCTCGACATCTGCATCGAGGCAACACTCGTCATGATCATTGCCGGCACACTGGCAGGACTCGTACCCGCCCTGAAGGCCAGCCGCGTGAGGCCCATAGAGGCCCTGCGCGCCGAATAACCACCGAACCTATGCGCATCGACCTGGATACCTACCGAGAGATCATCGACACCCTGACCCGCAACAAGTCACGCTCGCTGCTGACGGGCTTCGGGGTGTTCTGGGGGGTCTTTATGCTCGTAGCCCTCATAGGCGGAGGAGCGGGGCTGAAGGACCTCCTCAACCGGAACTTCGACGGCTTCGCTACGAATGCGGCAATGATATGGGCACAGCCTACGACGAAGGCCTACAAGGGGTTCCGCAAAGGGCGCTACTGGGAGATGGAATACAAAGACGTTGAGCGACTGCGCATGGCCGTACCCGAACTGCAGGTCATCTCGCCCGTCCTCTTCTCAGGGGGCGGCACGGCCTATTACGGCGACCGCAAGGCCAGCGTCGGCATCCAGGGCGTGCGCCCCGAGCACCAGCAGGTCGTCGCGCCGAAGATGCGCTACGGGCGCTATCTCAACGACATGGACGTGGCACAGCGGCGCAAGGTGTGCGTCATCGGGCAGCGCACCTACAAGGACCTGTTCCCCGACGGCGGCGACCCCTGCGGGCGGTTCCTCCGCGTCGACTCCATCTACTACCAGGTGGTGGGCGTCGACTTCAACGTCTCGGAAGCCATGTCGTTCGGCAACGATGCCGGCACCACCATGCTCCTGCCCATCACCCTGATGCAGCAAGCCTACAATCGTGGCAGTGACATCGACATGATTTCTGTCACGGGACGGCCGGGCGTCGTCATGTCACGACTGGCACCACGCATACGCCAGACCGTAGCACGTGCCCACACCATCGACCCAGAGGACGAGCGAGGCGTCATGGTTTTCAACACCGAGGTGCTGTTCCAGCTGCTCGACGCCCTCTTCCGGGGCGTCAACTTCCTGATTTGGCTCGTAGGCCTTGGCACGTTGCTCGCAGGGGCCATCGGCGTCTCGAACATCATGCTCGTCACGGTTCGTGAGCGAACCACCGAGATAGGCATACGCCGCGCCATAGGGGCCACGCCGCGAATGGTGCTTTCGCAGATCATCGCCGAGAGCATCACCCTCACCCTCGTGGCGGGCATGAGCGGCATCGTCTTCGCGGTGGCCATCCTCCAGATGCTGGAGCTGGCCAACACCGAGGACAGCATCGTCAACGCACACTTCCAGGTGGACTTCTGGACGGCCATATTAGCAGCACTCGTCATCGCCGTCATGGGCGTGCTCGCAGGGCTGCCACCAGCCCTCAGGGCCATGAGTATCAAGCCTGTAGACGCCATGAGGGACGAGTGACCCGAGCCCCCTAAGCTAGGGGGTTGGGGGTCTGAACACCCGTTCTCCCTCGCCCTCCCGCCGCCTCCTCTGGCTCCTCGCCGCCTGACAATTAGCAACATCATTAACCCCCACCCGGGGGCCTAAACAACAGAACAGATATGAAACGCTATTCAAAACTCATCGTCGCAGCGCTCGTCGCGCTTGTCTTCATCCTCACCTTCGCCTTCCTCTGGCAGAAGAGTCGCCCGAAGGAGGTCAGCTACCAGCAGTTCCAGGCCAAGACCAGCGACATACGCCGCACAACCATCGTCACTGGCAAGATAGAGCCTCGCAATGAGGTGAACGTCAAGCCCCAGATCAGCGGCATCATCAGTGAGCTGCTGAAAGAGCCGGGACAGGCGGTTCAGGAGGGCGAAGTGATAGCCAAGGTGAAGGTCATCCCCGACATGGGGCAGCTGTCATCCGCTGAGAGTCGCGTGCGCCTCGCCGCCATCAACCTGCGCCAGGCCGAGACCGACTTCAGCCGCGTGCGGCAGCTGCACGACAAGGCCCTCGTCAGCGACGACGAGTTCGAGAAACAGCAGCAACAGCTACGCCAGGCACAGGAGGAGAAGGCCGCTGCCGACGACGCGCTGCAGGTGGTGCGCCTAGGCGTCAGCAAGTCGAATGCCTCAGCCTCGTCCACGCTCATCCGCTCAACCATCAGCGGCATCATCCTCGACATACCGGTCAAGGTGGGCAACTCGGTCATCAACTCCAACACATTCAACGACGGTACCACCATCGCAACAGTGGCTAACATGAACGACCTTATCTTCCGGGGAAACATCGACGAGACGGAGGTCGGACAGCTCGCCATCGGGGTTCCCATGAAGATCACCATAGGCGCCCTGCAGAACCTCGCCTTCGACGCCCTACTGGAATACATTTCCCCGAAAGCCACCGAGAGCAACGGTGCCAACCAGTTCGAGATTAAGGCAGCCGTAGTCCTACCGAAGGGCGCCGACGGCACCACCATGGCCACAGGCGGCGCTGGCACCCTCCGCTCGGGCTACTCGGCCAACGCCGAGATCGTCCTCGCCGAGGCCCTCGGTGTCCTCACCATTCCCGAGAGTGCCATCGAGTTCGAAGGCGACTCCACCTTCGTATACCTCTTACCCGCCAATGCCGATGCCGCCGCCCTCCGCCGCCTCGACTACACCCGCACTTCCGTCACCACCGGCCTCTCCGACGGCGTTAACATCCAAATCCTCTCCGGTCTCGGCCCCGGCGACTACGTCCGCGGGCCCCAGATCATCGCCGACGAGGAGAAGCCAGAATAACCGGCGCCCGCCGTCGCTCCCCGCTCCGTCCGCCGTCGCCAGCACGGCCGCCCGCCACCGCTCCTCCCTCCGCCCGCCACCGCCACCCGCTCCACCTCCTCTCTTCCCGCTGTCCTGTATGCCGCGTTGTTAACGCGGCCCCGCCTCAGCCCCCGCTCCTCCCGCCGTCGCTCCCCCCTCTGCCCGCCACCGCCACCCGCTCCACCTCCTCTCCCGCCGCTGTCCTGTATGCCGCGTTATCAACGCGGCCCCGCGACGAAAGCCGCCCGCCTCCCCCACGAAAGCCGCCCCTCTACCCCACGAAAGCCGCCCGCCTCCCATACGAAAGCCGCCCCCGTCCTCCTTTCCCCCTCCTCCCCTCATCACCCCCTCCCATCTAACCCCTAAACACCCCCCATTCCTATGGCCTTCTACAAGAAACAACAACAGAAAGTAAACGGCAAATGGTATCCCCGCTCAGTGCTTGTCGGCGACCCCATCACCACCGACCAGCTCGCCCTGCGCCTGGCTGCCGAGTCAACCCTCTCCCCTATCGACGTCCTCGCAGTGCTGAAGGGCCTCAGCGGCATCATGGGCGAGTACATGGCCCAGGGCCGTTCCGTCATGCTCAACGGCATCGGCTCCTTCTCACTGAACGCCTCCGCCGTGGGCAACGGCGTAGACACTCCCGAAGAGGTCTCCGCCAACCAGATCAACGGCGTCAAGGTCCACTTCGTGCCTGCAACCACCTACCGTCGCGACGGTTGCCCACCCGACAAGTCGCGCCGTGCCGTCCGCACCCTCACCGACGTCGACATCGAGTGGATCGACATCGACTCCCTCGTGAAGTAGCCCCCGCCCGTGGCACTGGCCCTGACGGGCCATCGGGCTGGCACAAGGCCTGCCCCTACATCGGCGGCCCGCCAGCCCGCAGCCCCCTCCGTGCCGCCCCGCCGCCCCCTCCGTGCCTTCCCGCCGCCCCCTCCGTGCCGCCTCGCCGCCCCCTCCGTGCCGCCCCGTCGCCCCCTCCGCGCCTTCCC
>JAFPZD010000249.1 GCA_017417465.1 Prevotella sp.
AACTGGCCAAAATATACAGTTTGCTGGAGATCAGCCCCAATACGATAGGAAAAGTAAAATCGCAGGTACACCCAAAAGCACCTCCAAAAAATACACCTCCTGAAAATCAGGGAGATAAGTAGCCTTTAGCTGCAATGTGGGCTGATATTTGTGACTTTTGTGACCTTTCCGCAGAACACCCCGCAAGGTGTCTCCGGAAGCGATTTTTCGTGTTTGTAAACTTTTTTATAAGGAGTAAGGAGTAAAGGAGTATAGACTTGGCGTTACGATACACCTGATGGAGGTAAATATACGAAAAATAGCCGAAAATGGTCCCGCGCCGTGCGGAATGCGCAGGTATACCTAAGGTGTATTTTGGGGGGTAAATCGCTGGAACCCCCTGTGTTTACATTGGAAAGCGGAAAGGTCACAAAAGTCACATTTATCAGGTGTCATTTACAATGTTATGCCCCTCGAAGGTGGGGACACATCAATTCGAAATGTCGGACACATCAATTCTTAATGTCGGACACATCAATTCGGGGTATCGGTTCGACACGGTTTGTTTGTGGCATCGGTTCGACACGGTTTATTTGTAGCATCGGTTCGACACGGTTTTTTGTGGCATCGGTTCGACACGGTTTTTTGTGGCATCGGTTCGACGCGGTTTGTTTGTGTGGCATCGGTTCGACACGGTTTGTTTGTGTGGCATCGGTTGGACACGGTTTATTCGGGGCATCGGTTCGACGCGGTTCGTTTGTGGCATCGGTTCGACGCGGTTCGTTTGTGGCATCGGTTCGACACGGTTTAAGACGGAGAAGGAGTGGGCATCGGCATCCTTCAGGGCAGACAGGGCGATACCCATACAAAATAGAGCCGCTCCTTGAAAGGAACGGCTCTATGCTTATGTAGTACTATCAGAAAGTGCTTACATCTTGTTGATCTGCTTGCAGAGGCTCGACTTCAGATTGGCGGCCTTGTTCTTGTGGATGATGTTGGTCTTGGCCAGCTTGTCAAGCATCTTCTGCACCTTGGGGTAGAGGGCTATGGCCTCGTCCTTGTTGGTCATTGCACGGAGCTTACGGACGGCGTTACGCATCGTCTTTGCATAGTAGTGGTTGTGAAGCTGACGCTTCTTTGTCTGGCGAATTCTTTTCACCGATGATTTGTGGTTTGCCATTTTGAATTTTGAGTTTTGAATGTTGAATGTTGAATTAAAGCCTAAGGGTCTTATACTTTTTAGGGTTGCCCTGGGCAAGCTCTTTCGAGCTCACTGCCACCAGTTCCCGACATTGGCTTCAGCCGGTAGCGCATCGCTGCGCAGATGACAGACTTAATTTTATTTTTAATCTTTAATTTTTAATCTTTAATTTTTAATTTTTAATCTTTCATCTTTCATCTCCAAGTAGTCCCTAGGAGAGTCGAACTCCTCTTTAGAGAATGAAAATCTCTCGTCCTAACCGATAGACGAAGGGACCAAGTAATTTACTATTTGACAATTTACGATTTACTATTTATTTACGATTTGGCGATTTTGTCAAAAGCGGGTGCAAAGGTACTGCTTTTTTCTCGTCCGACCAAATTTTCTTAAAAGAATTTGTTTGTTTTTGAGATTTTTTTGTAATTTTGCACCGTGAACTGTAAGTCAGAGGCCATTGTGCTGCATGCATTGAAGTATGGTGACAGTCGGCTCGTCGTCGATTTGTTCACCCGTCAGGAGGGGCGTTTGTCGTTCATCGTGCCCTTGCCGCGCACACCCCGTGCCAAGCTCCGCAAGCAGTACTTCCAGCCCCTTACCTTATTATATATAGAGAGCAACCTGCGGCCACAAGCTGAACTGCACCACCTAAAGGATGCTTCGCTGCTTACACCGCTCACGTCGCTTCTTGGCGACCCCACGAAGCTTAGCATTGCCCTGTTCATCGCCGAGTTCCTCTACCATGCCCTGCGCAGTGAGCAGCAGAACGCCCCCCTCTTCGACTATGTGCGCAGCAGCATCGAGTGGCTCGACGGCCGCGATGCCGACTATGCTAATTTCCACCTCGTGTTTCTCATGCGCCTGAGCCGTTTTCTCGGCTTCTACCCTAACCTCGACAACTACACCGACGGTTGCTACTACGACCTCCGTGCCGCCACCTTCTGTCCGTCGCCGCCACTTCACCGCGACTTCCTCTTCCCTGAGGATGCCGCCCGCATCCAGCTGCTCATGCGTATGGACTTCCCCACGATGCATCTCTTCCGGCTTTCGCACACCGATCGCAACCGCATCCTCGACACGCTGCTGCTCTATTACCGTCTGCATATTCCTGCCTTCCCCGAACTCCGCTCCCTGGCCGTGCTTCAGCAGCTTTATGCCGACGAGTAACGTTTTGTTTAGTAACCGCTAAGTAGATGAAAACAATGAATTTATAAAAACAACGAATTGAACGAATTATACGAATTGAACGAATTAAGTAATGAAAAAATGAGTTGGTACGATTTTCCATGAAAGAAATTGGCAACAATGAGAAAGAATTTCGTCCAACAATTACAAAAAATATTATTTCTCATTGTTGAAATGGATTATTCTAATTCTTGCCAATTTCTTTCCATATCATCAGAAACGAATTTATTTTAATTTGTTTCTAATTTTGGCCACGAATGTGGCCTTGTTAAAACGATTAAATAAAATTAGTTTTCAATTAGGACAATTCGTTTCCAACACAAACATTTCCTGTTCCTTTCAAAATTCATTTCAACCGTGCCTCTGTGGTGCATTTATACCAAGTTGTTTTTTGTTAACGTTTTTTAGGGCAGAAAACTGCACAAATCAAGAGAAAAATGCTTACCTTTGTGCACGAATGAAGGTCTGGCCTCCCCTGCCTGCCCTCACGACCTTGCATACGTCAACAACCACAAAACCAAACAGCCATGACTAGAACTATTACCCTCAAGATCCGTGCGGCGCTGATGCTGCTCGTGTCCGTGCTCACCACTGTGACGACAGCCGGTGCAGCCGATGTGATTGACCTCACGTTCGCCGGCCGTGGCGAAGCCACCTCCGTGGAGAGCGTGACCGTAACTAACCTGACGCACACCGACACCGCACCCGTGACGCTGAGCGGCTCGGCCACCCTGCGGCTCATCGACATTGCCGCCGCCATGCGTAAGGGCGACGTCAACGTCGACAACCAAGTAGGCATCGGCGACATCGTGGCCATCACCAACGTCATGGCCGGCGCCGACACCGACGCTGGCCTGAAGACTCGCTCTGACGTCAACGGCGACGGCGAGGTGGGCATCGGCGACATCGTGGCCATCACCAACCTTATGGCCGGCAACTTCGGCGGCGGCAGTACCAGCGGCAATGCCGTGACGATGCAGTTCAACGAGGGCGACATCCTCCGCTTCGACGGCACCAGCGGGCAGATGCGCACCATCATGCACCTCGCTCCCGAGTCGTCACACCCTGTGATCTTCGACTTCTTCCGCTGTCAGGATGCCGCAGGCTACAACTACCCGATAGTCCGTTCGGGCGACATGCTGTGGATGCTGGAAGACCTCCGCCCGCTGACGATGAACGGCCTTGTCAAGACCGACAACCCTAACGTTTGGAAAAGTCTCGGCGACTATGCCGCAGGCTGCTTTGTCAGTGGCGACAAGGGCTACTACACGATGGAGGGTGCCCGAATGGCCATACCCGAAGGCTGGGAGATGCCTTCCATCGACGAGATCTACGCCTACGTCAAGGAGCTGAATGCCGACAGCCAGAAGCTGGCCGACTTCATGAAGGACCGTGACTACAACTGGCCGCTGCCGCTGGCAGAAGGCCCGGACACCATCCACATGCAGTTGCAGCCCAACGGTTTCATCAACCCCAACGGCCAACTCGTTGAAGCAGCGCTGACCGGTGCTTGGGTCACACGCAACACCATCGACCACGGCTGCCCTGTCTCGTTTGAGGTCAAGGCCACCGACGCTCGGCTCTATCCGCTGATCACCCACCAGAAGCGTTGTGGCTTCACCGTTCGCGGGTGCCGTCCTGCACCTTCCGTCTACAATGAGATGCTGCAACAGGTGTTCAATTTCCAAAGTGAGGCCATGAATGCTGCTCCTCGCCGAATGCCCATGCAGTTAGTGAACACGAATGGCCCGTTAGGGGCTTACTACACCTACGGCTCCGACCGCAACAGCGTCTTCTTCGACTATAGCGGCAGACAGTATAGTGTAAATGACGATGAGCAACGTTCGGGTGTGCTCTATAAGAAGTATAACAGTAGCGCCTGGACTTTTGAATCAAAGAATTTGGTGCCAATAGGCGTGAACGGGACGACCAACTATCTGCATCTTAGGAAAGTGGCTTCCCAAGGAAATGGCGCCGGTTATGAGAATGTGGTCTATGCTTCGTGGAGCAAGCCCTTCCGTGCGTTCACCGACGGCTCGAATAAGAACAGCGTGGCTTCTGTGGCCTCAGTCATGGGCGACGGCGTGGTCTATGTGACCATCTATGGCGACTCTACGAAGAACCATGCAGCCCTCGACGGCTATGCGACGCAACCGCTGCTTGATGCCAATGGAAGAACATACCAGTGGACGATGCCGACGTTTGACAACAGTAAGCTCTCGCGCAAGACGTTCAGAGACGGTGAGATCATGTCGGACTACAGATACCAGTACTTTGCCCGTGCCTTCAACCTCAAGTGCATCCAGGACCAGACGGGCGACGGTGTGGAGGAGATTGTCATGAACGTGGCCAACAAGATTGCCGTCTTCGACGGTGTCACGCTCCGATGTATCCGTGAGCGCGTGTTTGCCGATGAAGGCAGCTATATCGGTGTGCCAAACCTTCGGTTCGATGTGGCCGACGTCACCGGCGACGGCTATGAGGACATCGTGCTGGCGCTGAACAGCAGGAGTGGCATTACGGCCCTGAAAGTCTATAGCCAGGGACACGTCAACGAAGCGCCGCTGTTTGAATCCTACCTCGGATCGGATGCCCTCTTCTGCGATGTGAAAGTGGGTAACTTGAGCGGGTTCGAAATGCCTGAAATAGCCGTCCTTACCAGAGGAATGGAAACCGGGAAGAACGACCTGCTGACGAAAAACGGTTTTCTCTATGTGTCGCGTTTGGAATACGACTCAAACATGAAATTGAAGGAAACCGTGGTTCTGGGGCAAACAGCGGTAGATGGTTTTGCCGATAACAGCGAGCGAAGGTACCATCTGGGCAATATGGATCTGCTGTTCGGCTATTTCCGCGGACGCAGCTACAATCAGGACCTGGTCGTAGGTGACGGACTGTGGCGTTATGACGAGACCCAGATGAAGCCCACTTTGAGGTTCCAGATTCTGCCGCGAACAAAATCAGAGAACTTCACTATTCCCGCCGATGCCCTCATGGCCGTGCAACTTCTTAAGAACGGAAATGAAAGCATGATGTTTATATGGAGTATTCTGTGTGGCAACGGAAATGGAAGTGTTCAGACCTTCTCGGAATTCGGAGAAATTTGGTTAGAAGCCGATGGCACTACCACAAGACTTAAAACATCGTTTAATGCGGATTATTTCGGATGGGGTAAAGTTGGCAAGATCTGGAAAGACGGTTGGGAGAATCCCGAACTGACTCAATGGATGAGATACTCCAGTGGTGGGGAGGTTTGCAGTCATCCCGTGATATGCAAGTTCGCCGACCGTGAGCGTGCCAAGCACTTCCGCTTCGTTTCGCACGAGATCACTTTCAGTGAGCCGCGCATCTATGCTGCCATCGCTGCCGCACCCTATTATGAAGGGCTTGAGGGGTCAGACGGCGCTGGAACCACTTGGGGAAAGGTGAAGTCTGACGGCACCAGTACGGCCAAGTCCGACACCTGGGGCGGCTCCATCATTGCCGGCTATGAGCACTCCTACAGTGCGCCGTTCCTTAGTGCCATGGGTGCCGGTGTGGAGTTCACCATGAAGGTGAGTGCGGCTGCCGGTGTCGCAACGGGGCATGAGACCACATACGCTTACGGCCAGACGTATGCTGCCGGCAAGGATCATGTGGTGGTGATGCATGCTATGCCCTTTGACACCTATACCTATGAGATTGTCGGCAGCGACGACCCCGACGACCTGGGAACGGAGTTTGTCGTGTCTTTGCCACGCACACGCCGCTTCGTAGCACTGAAGCTGGAAGACTACGTGCGCCTCATGGGCAGCCAGAAGCATGTGGCCAAGCCACAGAAATACCTCACGGCGACGCCCGGCGTACCCAGCACTTATCCGGCGGTGTACGACACGAAGTCGAAGCTATACTATGTGAACGACAAGTACCCGTTCCTGCAAGGTCAGGACCTGAATGGCGGAAATAGCTATGAGATGACGGGTACGGGTGCCAGCACCAGCCGCTCGATCAGTCTGGCAACAAGCGACTCACATACTACTACGGTGGAAGTTGGCGTGGAAACGGAACTTGTCGGAACGCTCATGGGCATCAAGGCTGGTGTGGGCTTCAACTACAACCACACCGACGAGAGTACGCACACTATCGGTCAGGAGTTGACGGTTGAAGGCACGGTGCCTGGGCTGCCCTCGCTCAACGACCCCGAGCATCCGCAGTTCCACTGGAACGTCGTGTGGTTCTACGTGAAGGATGAAGGCGGCATCTATCCCGTGATCAACTACGCCGTGACACGGTAAGGGGGCTTTATCCCAAATTGGTCATTAGAAACAATATCCGTAAGAGACCTCCCCTAACCCCTCTTGAGGAGGGGTTAGGGGAGGTCTCTTGTGCTAACGACCGATTTGGGTTTATTCAATGCTTAGACAGGTTCTGCTCACGGTAGTCCTGAACTGTCATCCCCGTGAAGCGCTGGAACTGCAGGTAGAAGTAGCTGCGGTCCTTGAAACCTGCCATCTGGACAATTTGCGACGTGGGATACTCCGGGTGGTCGTCCATCAGCTGTATCGACTCCTCGATGCGCTTGCGGATGCGCCACGTGCGGAACTCCTCACCCACGACGTCGCGGAAGTGCTGGTGTAGCTGTACGATGCTCATGCCCACCTCGGCGGCAATCTCCTTAATAGACTGCTCACTTCGCAGGTAGCCTTTTTCGTCAATCCATTGTTCCAGACGGCTCTTCGTCCCGCTAGTGCTCTCTATGCCAAATGCGGTGCTCGCCATGGGCTCTGCCTCCTCCGTCGCATCGTCGTAGAGTGCAGGCAGGATGAGTGGCGTCTCGAGCAAGTAGTTGATAAACCACACGGCATACGAAGCGTAGAGCACCGCCAACAGAGGCGTTACCCAAATGTCGATTTCAGGCATCCCTACAAACATGACCATGATGACGACACCGATGGTGAGGGCCGACCAGAAGATGAACACAATCCAGCGAAGGCGCCGGTCAATCTCATCCTCTTCGTAGTAGGCTTCGATCTGGCGGAGGAACGCCCGATAGTGTGCCATGTACCAACGTGTATAGAAAAACAGTTGCAGCACATAGCCCACAATGCCTATGATGAAGACGCCGAGAAACCACTGCCGAGGCAGCGTGAAGAATGCTGCCAGCAGAAGGGCATCGGCACAAGCGATGGCAGCCACCTGTAGCCACACGCCACGCATCGTCACCACGCTGGGCCTGATGAGCACCATCGCCGTCATCGTGAAAAGCAGTGCCTGGGGGTAGCACAGTATCAGCGTCATGCACCTGCTCAGGTCGGTGATGGTCGCTCTGGGGTCAACAAACAGTTGCACCATGTTCACGGCTCCAAGCACCAAGCTGGCAATGGCCAGCGAGTATTTAGCGATGCGCAGCTTGTTCTTGCCCCTGTCGGAAGGTACTCTTACAGCGAACAAAATCATCGCTGTCAGCAGCAGGCATGTTGCCGATGCGAACATCACTAAGGGATAGTTGCCGATATTCATCTCCTGGTTAACTTGTACGGAAAAACGGTGCAAAGGTACGAAAAAGCGAACACAATGCCAAATATTTCGCATAGAAAATAACTTGGGAGAATTCGGGGGAAGGGGGTACGGAGGTGCGGGGTCTATCCTCGTACCTCCGTACCCCCGTACCCCCGTACCCCCGAAAATTTCCGAGGTACCCCCGTACCTCCGTACCCAGTATATCACTAAATATGCAAAAAGGTGGGCTTTTCTTTCGCTGTTTAAAGATTATTTCGTAACTTTGCAGCGACCAAATGACGAAATAAAGAAAAGTAATATGGACACAATGACAATGAACTTCGTGGTGCGCATCCTCGTAGCAGCACTTTTAGGTGGTGCCATCGGGCTAGAACGCGAATACCGCGACAAGGCAGCAGGCTTCCGAACACACTTCCTCGTGGCACTGGGCTCGGCGCTGTTTATGATCATCTCAGCGCACGGTTTCCAGGACGCCCTGGTCTCACCTGAGCACCGTCTCGACGTGTCGCGCATCGCGGCACAGGTGGTCAGCGGCATCGGTTTCATCGGTGCAGGTACCATTATCTTCCAGAAAAACGTGGTACGTGGCCTCACCACCGCTGCCAGCATCTGGGTGACGGCTGCCATTGGTCTGGCTTGTGGCGCAGGTATGTATGCCCTCGCCGCTTTCGCCACGCTGTTGGTGCTGTTGGGGTTAGAGGCTTTCAACCTCTTTCTCCGCCGCTTCGATGCACACCGGGGAAACAAACTGAAGGAGAAAGAAATTGAAGATTGAAGATGGCTCACGAAAGTATTACGCTCAGCGATCTGAGTATTGGCTATAAGACCAAGCAGGGTGTCCGCACCGTCGTCAGCCACATGTCGGCTGACATTCGTAGTGGTGAACTGACCTGCCTGTTAGGACAGAACGGCATTGGTAAGTCGACGCTGCTGCGCACGTTGTCGGCCTTTCAGCCTAAGTTAGGTGGCCGTATCATCATCGACGGTCGTGAGCTGGAGGACTACAGCGACCGCGAGCTGGCTCAGACCATCGGCGTGGTGCTTACAGAGCGCCCCGACGTGCAGCAGATGACGGTCGAAGAGATGGTGGCCATGGGACGTTCGCCCTACACTGGCTTCTGGGGGCGCCTTGACGACGATGACCGCCGCGAGGTCGGTGCGGCCATCGCACTGACGGGCATCGAAGCGCTGCGCCACCGCCTGATAGTGACTCTCAGCGACGGTGAGCGACAGAAGGTGATGATCGCGAAGGCACTGGCTCAGCAGACGCCCGTCATCTTCCTCGACGAGCCGACCGCCTTCCTCGACTACCCCAGCAAGGTGGAGATGCTCCTGCTGTTGCGCCGCATCAGTCGTGAGGCGCAGAAGACCATTTTCCTCTCGACCCACGACCTGGAACTGGCGTTGCAGGTGGCCGACACGCTGTGGCTGATGACGCCCGACGGACTTCATATTGGCACGCCACGCGAGCTGGCCCTCAAGGGCTGTCTGCGCACGTTCGTCGAGCGTGGAGGTGCCAGTTTCGATGAAGAGACACTGACGGTGAAAGTGAAGAGTGACTCAACTTTATAAGTTGAGTAAGGAGGTGAGGAGGTGAGGAGGTAAAGTAGGATAGACTTGACGCTACAATACACCTGTGAGGGCTATACTAATGACTTCTTACTACTTCTAACTACCTTTAACTACTTCTAACTACCTCTAACTACTTCTTAATAAGTTGAGGAAATGCGAAACTTGAATAAGATCATTATTCGTGGGGCTCGTGAGAACAATCTGAAAAACCTGTCGCTCGAGATTCCCAAGCATCAGATAACGGTGTTTACAGGCGTCAGCGGCTCTGGTAAGAGCTCGCTGGTGCTCGACACCATTGCCGCGAAGTCGCGACGCGAGCTGAACGACACCTTCCCCACTTTCGTGCAGCAGTACCTGCCGAAGTATGGGCGTCCCCATGTCGACGCCATCGAGAACCTGCCCATCGCCATCGTCATCGACCAGAAGAAGCCTGCGCAGAACTCACGCTCCACCGTTGGCACCTATACCGACATCGCTGCCCTGCTGCGCCTGCTCTTCTCGCGTGTCGGCCAGCCGTTTGTGGGCTATAGCGACACGTTCTCGTTCAACCATCCTGAGGGCAGCTGTCCCCGTTGCTCGGGGTTGGGCGAGATTCGCGAGCTCGACATTCATAAGCTGGTGGACTTCGACAAGAGCCTGAACGACGAGGACACCATCCACTACATCGCCTTTGGCAAAGGTGGGTGGCGCTGGATACGCTATGCCTACAGCGGGCTCTTCGACCTCGACAAGAAAATTCGCGACTACTCGCCCGAAGAGCTCGACCTCTTCCTGAATAGTCCGCAGATACGCCTGAAGAACCCGCCCGCCAACTGGCCGAAGACGGCGAAATACGAGGGGCTGATACCGCGCATGTACCGTTCTATCATCAACTCCGAGGAGGGACTGCTGCATGCCGCCGTGCTGAACCCCATGTTACGCATGGGCACCTGTCCCGACTGTGACGGCACACGCCTGAACAAGCGGGTGCTCACCTGCAAGATAACGGGAAGCCAGGGGCAAGCGCTGAACATCGCCGAGGCCAGTGCCCTCAGCATCCGGCGGCTGAACAAATGGGTGCAGTCGATTGCGTCGCCCCTCGCCGTCGACCTGAAGACGGCTATCAGCGCGCGTCTGACAGCCCTTGAAGAGATTGGCCTGGGCTATCTGAGTCTCGACCGCGCCGTGGGCACCCTCTCTGGCGGCGAGGCCCAGCGGTGCAAGATTGCGAAATACATCAACTCGTCGCTTTCCGACGTGCTTTACGTCCTCGACGAGCCCAGCACTGGCCTCCACAACCGTGACATCGAGCTGATGAAACATTCCGTCCAGCGCCTGCGCGACGCTGGCAACACGGTGCTGCTCGTCGAGCACCACCCGGAGATGATTCGCATTGCCGACCACATCGTCGACATGGGACCCGGGGCGGGCATCGATGGCGGCCACATCGCCTTCGAAGGTACCTACGACGAGCTCCTCCGTAGCAACACCGACACGGGGCGGCTGCTGAACGACCAAGCTGCTCCTACTATCACTAAAACGACAGAAGCTCCCTCGGAGACCACAAAGGGGGCTTCAGGGACTTTCACCCTCCGCTCCGCCACGCTCCACAACCTGAAAGACATCACCGTGGAGCTGCCATTGGGCGTCTTCGGCGTGGTCTGTGGCGTTGCCGGCTCGGGTAAGAGCTCGCTGATGGAGAGTTTCCGAAGAGCTTATCCGAAGCCCGAAGACATCGTCTATATCTCGCAGAAGAACATCGGCGTGAGCCTGCGCTCCACGCCCGCCACCTATATGGATGTGGCTACCGACATTCGCAAGATGTTTGCAAAGGCGCACCATTTAAAAGAGCAGGACTTCACGTTCAACGGGCGTGGCGGCTGTCCCGTCTGTGGTGGCAAGGGGGTCATCGTCTCCGAGATGGCTTTCATGGACAGCATTGAGACCGTCTGCGATGCCTGCGGCGGACTGCGATATAATAAAGAGGTATTGCAATATAAGTTACAAGCCCAAGAACCCACCCCCAGCCCCTCCCCAAGGGAGGGGGGCTTAGTTAGTTCTGCCGCTGATGTGAAGAACAGAAATGAGGATAAGTTATCAAAGGACGGAAGTAACCAAACACCCCTCCCTTGGGGAGGGGATGGGGGTGGGTTCCTTGGGGCTGAGTTATCAAAGGACGGAAGTAACCAAACACCCCTCCCTTGGGGAGGGGATGGGGGTGGGTTCCTAGGTGGGTTATTAAAGTACGGAAGTAACCAAACACCCCTCCCTTGGGGAGGGGATGGGGGTGGGTTTCTAACCATCGCCCAAGTCTTTGACCTCAGCGTACGCCTTGCCAGTGACTTCTTCCGTGGCACTGTCGTTGAGGAGAAGCTACGACCACTGATGCGTGTCGGGTTGGGCTACCTCCACCTGAACCAAGCCCTCTCAACACTCTCCGGCGGTGAGCTACAGCGACTGAAGATGGCCTCATACCTGAGCGAAAAGGGTCGCATCTTCGTGTTCGACGAGCCTACCGATGGCCTTCACCTGAAGGATGTGCGCCGCATCGTTGACCTCTTCCACGAACTCGTTGCCGAGGGTAACACCGTGTATGTCATCGAGCATCACACGGAGGTGATACGTGCCGCCGACTACGTCGTGGAGCTGGGACCCGGCGCTGGCGAGGATGGCGGTCGCCTGCTCTTCGCTGGCACTCCAGCCGGACTCATGCGCTGTCCGCAATCGGTCACCGCCCCTTATCTATGATTTCCAAGGCTCAGAACTATCGACTTCTAACTCCTTCTAACTCCTTCTAACTCCTTGAATGATCAGATATACCCGTAACGAAGAGCATTGGAACGCCGGCTCGCATGCTGCTGGCGTGGTGGGCGGCATCGTCGTCGGCATCTTCCTGCTGCTGCTTGCCAGCCGCTACGGCAGCGGTTGGGCTGAGCTGGGCGTGGCCCTCTATCTCGCAGGCATGCTCGCCAGCTATGTTGCTTCCACCGCCTACCACATCCTGCCGGCGGCCAGCCGTTGGAAAGAGCGTCTGCGACGCTGGGATCATGCCGCCATCTACTGGCACATCGCCGGCAGCTACTCGCCCATCACGTTGACAGCTCTGCGTCAGGAGGGCTGGTGGGGTTGGGGGCTCTTTGCCTTTGTGTGGCTCTGCGCAATAGTTGGAACCGTCATGAGCTTTGTCCGGCTGAAGGAGCACTCCAATGCCGAGACCCTTTGTTTCTGCGGCATGGGCCTGAGTGTGCTCGTTGCCATGAAGCCGCTGGCCGACGCGGTGTCGGCGGCTGCCCTCGGCTGGATAATTGCCGAAGGGGTGTGCTACCTCACGGGGGCATTGTTCTACACCCTTCGTCACCGACCTTACATGCACACCGTTTTCCACTTTTTCGTACTCGCCGGCAGCGTGTGCCACATCATTGCCGTCTGGGATGTGCTGTGCTCATGATTCATTGTTTGGGCTGCTTTTTGTGGATCCACGAAGCACTATGATGCCCTTTTCTCGATGAAATGGCCAATTATTGGTCCACAAAGGCCCAATTTTGCGCGAAAACCCTCGATTAGAGCCATCTGTGGGCGTTCTACGGGCTGAAACCGCATTTTAACCCGCATTGCAGTTGTATGAAAATTCAAAGTTAAACTATGTTATAGAATTGGCTTCAAATGGCAGCTTTCGGTTATTTTTCAGCCTGTTTTTAGCTAAAAAATCACAAAACGCCCACCTTCGTCTGAAAAACAAGCAAAAAGGTACACCCGGAACGTTTGCATTTCCGAGAAAATCGCCGTACCTTTGCAGGCATGTATATCA
>JAFPZD010000250.1 GCA_017417465.1 Prevotella sp.
AAATCTTTCGGTATCTGACAAAATACAAAAAGGTAAGGAGTAATGCTAACGGGAAATGGGAGTCTGCCACGATGCTGAAGTACATCTCCGAAATCTGTAGCGTTCTCGGTATATAGGGGATAGAATAGCGGATTCTTTAATTATTAGTAATGTTTATGAAAAAGTGAAGGTTAGCAACCACAAAAACAAAGCGCAATGAAGAAGATAATCGTGATCGACGGAGGCCCACGCAAGACGTTCAACACGGCCTCGATGTTACAGAAGTATGCTGAGGGGGCCATGTCCGTCAGCAGCGAGATTGAGGTGAAGACGGTGCGCCTCTATGGACTCGACTATAAAGGCTGCATGTCGTGTATGGCCTGCAAGATAAAGGGCAAGGCTTCGAACGTCTGCAAGTTCAAGGATGCGCTGACGCCCGTACTCGAAGAGATTGCCATGGCCGACGGGCTGATATTGGGGTCGCCCATCTACTTTGGCGACGTGACGGGCCAGATGCGCACATTCCTGGAGCGGCTGGCGTTCCCATGGCTTTCGTACAACGACTACAGCATGACGGCTCCAAAGCGCATGCCAGTGGTGCTGCTGGAGACCATGAACGGAACGCCCGAAAGGAACAACAGCCAGGGCTATGGCTCGATGGAATACTGCCTCACAGCAGCTCTTGGCGAGCCTGAACGCCTGATAGCCTACAACACGTACCAGGTGAAGAACTACGACCGCTACGAGCTCGCCGGCTTCTCTGAGGAAGCCAAGCATCAATGGCGTGAGGAGCACTGGGAGCAGGACTTGCAGCGCGCCTTCGATGCCGGCAAGCGGATGGCAGAGAAGATACTGTGACCGCGGCTGGGCTTCAAAAGCATGGGCAGTGCGGACTGCCCAGCCATCAGCGGCTATTCTATCTCTTCCAACTCACCTGTCTCTGAGTCGATGATGAAGCCGCGCACCACGATGTCGCATGGAACCAGCGGGTGGGTCTTGATGGTCTGAACAGTGGTGCGGACAGATGCGGGTGTGTCTTTGAATCCCTCCAGCCAGTGGTCGAGGTCAATGCCGCACTTGCGGATGGTGTCGAGCGTCTCATCGGTCACGCCACGGGCCTTCATCTCGTGGTGAAAGTGCTCAAAGCTCATGTGGCAGGCGCCGCAATGGGAGTGCGCCACCACCATAACCTCCTCGACGCCCAGCTCGTAGATGGCCACTATCAGGCTGCGCATGGCAGAGTCGAAAGCTGAAATCACCAACCCGCCAGCGTTCTTGATGATCTTGGCGTCGCCGTTCTTCAGGCCAAGGGCGGCAGGGAGCAGCTCCGTCAGTCGGGTGTCCATACACGACAGCACCGCCAGCTTCTTGTCGGGGTACTTGTCAGTGAGATACTTCTCATAGCTTTTCTGTGCTACGAATGTCTTGTTATAGGCAATTATTTCGTCTATCATAACGCTAAACAACCTCCTTTCCAAATGGCGACAGGGCCAGTTTTGCCAGACGGAAATGCATCTTTCCGAATGGGATGCCAATAATGGTGATGTAGAACACGAGGCCGTAGAAGATGTGGGTGAGCCAGATCCAGATGCCGCCCACGAAGAACCACAGCACGTTCATAAAGATGCTCAGGCAGCCTGGCTGAGACGCTTTCCACTTCACCTGCGAGCCAAACGGCCAGATGGCCAGCAGGCCCAGCTTCATGCTCTGCAGGCCGAAGGGGATGCCGATGATGGTAATCATCAGTACCACTCCGGCGAGGAAATACTCCAAGGCGATGTGCAGTCCGCCAAAGACAACCCAGATGATGTTTCCTAATGTCTTCATTTTCCTGTTTCCGTTGAATGGTTTCCGTCTATCGACTTCTCACTACTTCTATCG
Organism: Prevotella sp.; assembly: GCA_017417465.1. Lineage (GTDB taxonomy): Bacteria > Bacteroidota > Bacteroidia > Bacteroidales > Bacteroidaceae > Prevotella. The sequence continues at coordinate 1,861 of JAFPZD010000250.1, forward strand.
ACTTCTAACTACTTCTAACTACTTCTAACTACTTCCTCTGGACAGTCGTACATCACCCGTGCGTGGTTAGTACGGATGAGCTGGCTGTCGAGATGCTGCCCTGAAACCCTGTCAATGATGTCGCGATAGACCTCGCCATTACGATAGACCACCCCACCCTCTCGCGAGAAATACTCGTTCTCAGCATGGATGTGGAACGTGTGAGGCTGCTGCTCCTGAGCCCGCATTTCGCCACACAGGTATTCGCCATCCACCCAGAGGCGTAGCTGGTAAGTGTTGGCTGTCTCGTTCTTGACGCGGTAGTCGATATAGTTGTACGATATGCTGGTGCCAGTGCCAAAGGGAACCTGTCGGCCAAAGTCAGGGAACAGGTCCAAACCGTCGTGGTGATGGTGCTCCGTGATGGTCAGTTCACTATGCAAGACGAGCCAATGAATGAGGTTCGACAATTGGCAAAGACCGCCTCCGATGCCCTGCGAGGGCTGTCCCTTGGCGATGGTGAGCCCCTCTTTGTAGCCTTTCCGCTTGGTGGCTCGCCCCACTTGTCGCCACACGGAGAAGGTCTCACCCGGACGGATGAGCAGCCCGTCGATGTGGGTCACAGCCAAGGCGAGGTTCGTGGCCTTGTTCTCCTGCAACTGCATGTTGACATTGCCAAGTCGCCTGCGTATCAGGGAGTTGTGCCGATAGACGACCACGGGCAGCGATTCCTTTGTTCGCTCCTTGGCAAAGTGGGGCCTACGAAGCAAGTCCTGAACGTGGCGCTTCAGGATCTCCTTCTCCGTCGACAGCCGGTAGGTAAAGGGCGATATTTCGCAGAACTGTTTCCGTTTCATGTCCTTAGTGATCGTTTGTCATTCGTTTGCAAGAGGCAACGCTTTGGCTGGCCAGCCATAGTCCTGATACAGGGTGACGGCGAGGTGATGCTCCTTGACGTAATCGGCAAGCACACGGGCTCTCAGCGCCTCGCGTTTTTGCTCATCACTATTGAGGGTCTGGAAGGCGTCGTACTTGTCGCCAAAGATCTTCTGGGCTGTCGGCAAAAAGTCGGCACCGTCGCCAACCCTGTCGAACGCCGTCACCTCGAAGCCCTGTCCTGTCTGTCGGAGATGCATCAGTCCAGGATGGCTGCCGCCTGAGACGCACTTCAGCGTGTCGCCCACCTGATTGTAGTTGAACACCCAGAAGTCACCCCAGACGAGGATGTCGCCTGCGTCGCGCTCGCTGGCAGCCACAATAGTGTGGATGGGCACGCAGTGCTCGCCTTTGAGGTATTGGTTTCCGATAGTGTCGGCCAGATAGCGGTCGATGGCAGCGGAATAAGAATCTTCCTGCCCAGAGGCGCTCACCACGGTGTTGTCAGCATCGCTGACTGTTCCCTTTTCGACAACCGCTGAGGGTTTGTTGGTACACGCTGCAAACGCCAGCAGCGCCCCAAAAACGAATAGAATCTTTCTCATTTTACCTAAATACACTTAAATATGCGTACAAAAGTAATAATAATTGCCGCAAAATCACTATATTTGCACAAAGTTTTGAGATTTATTAGGATTTGGGATGTGTACAGCACCTCAATCCTGTATTGTGAAAAGAAACAACGTTACTGATAAGTAGATGAACACAATTATTTTGAAAACAACGAATTGAACGAATTAAACGAATTACAACGCGCAGCAATTCGTTAAATTCGTTGTTGGAAAAGGATTATTTGTATAAACTAAATTTGAATGGTTATTTATGATGAAAAGACTATTGGACTTTCTGAATGCTTCGCCAGTGAACTTCCTGGCCGTGAGGAATTTTGTGAACGAACTGCAGCAGGCTGGCTATCAGCGCATTGACCCTCGCGAGCCCATCGGGGAGGTGAAGGCTGGCGACAAACTGTTTGTAACCAAGAACGACTCGTCGGTCTATGCCTTCCACATCGGAAGCAAGCCCCTGGCCGAAGCTGGGTTACGCATGATCTGTGCCCATTGCGACTCGCCCACGTTCCGCATCAAGCCCAAGGCTGAGATGACGTGCGAAGGGGGCATCGTCAAACTGAACACTGAGGTGTATGGCGGCCCGATCATGTCGACATGGTTCGACAGGCCACTGACGATTGCCGGCAGGGTGATTGTACGTGGCGACGACGCGCTGAATCCCACGACGCTCCTTCTGCATGTCAAGCGCCCACTGCTGCAGATCAGCAATCTGGCCATTCATTTCAACCGTCAGGTGAACGACGGCGTGAAGCTGAGCAAGCAGAAGGACATGCTGCCCATACTGGGCATCGTTACCAACGAACTGGAACAAGGACGCCTGCTGACGAACGTCATCTGCAGCGAGCTGGCCGTCAACGAGGAGGACATCCTCGATTTCGACCTCTATCTGGCCGATGCGACGCCTGCGTGCACCTTTGGTGTTCACAACGAGTTTATCTCATCTGGACGACTGGACGACCTCTCGATGTGCTTTGCAGGGCTGGAGGCACTTCTTGGCACACCTGATACGGACACGACGAAGGTGCTGGCCATCTTCGACAACGAAGAGACGGGCTCGCAGACGAAGCAGGGTGCTGGCAGTCCGTTCCTCGCTGGTATGCTAAAACGTATCGCACTGGCTCAGAGCGGCACTCAGGAGGCCTTCTATCAGGCTGTCGAGCGTGCCTTCATGATCTCGGCCGACAATGCTCATGCCTGGCATCCCAACTATAGCGAGAAGTACGATCCGACGAACCATCCCGTGCTTGGCGGTGGCCCCGTCATCAAGTTCAATGCCGCCCAGAAGTATGCCAGCGACGCGGTCTCAGCTGCTGTGTTCGCAGAGATCTGCCGCATGGCGGGTGTGCCCTGCCAGCGCTTTGTGAACCACTCTGACGTGGCTGGTGGCAGCACGCTGGGCAACATCCTCGCCTCGTCAATACCCCTCAGAGGCGTCGACATGGGCAATGCCATCCTCGCCATGCACAGCTGCAGGGAAACGGGTAGCGTAGCCGACCACACCTACACGGTAAAGGCTTTCAGCCAATTCTTCAAAAACTCCTAACTCCTCCCAACTATTGTCCCTTTAACTCCCCTTTAACTCCCCTTTAACTCCCCTTTAACTCCCCTTTAACTCCCCTTTAACTCCCCTTTAACTCCCCTTTAACTCCCCTTTAACTCCCCTTTAACTCCTCCCATCATGGACCTCATCGAAATCAACGACACCAACTACCAGTCCTACACCCATATCCCCATCGTCGCCTTCTCCTTCGCCCACGGAGGAGCCATGGGCGAACCTGGCGGCATCATTATCATCGACAGCGAAGGACAGACGTATCATGCCAACTACGTTTACGGAGACGACCACCTTGACCCAAGCCACATCAAAGATGTCATCCCCGTTTTCAGCCACCTCTCCTTCAGCCTTTTGGGCTGTCAGACGGAAAACACCGACTGGGAATACGTCGCCCTTGGCTTCGGCAACAACCTCTTGGTGAGAAAAGACCTCAGCGACCGCTTCAACAAAGCCGTTGAAGAAGCCCATTTCGAGTATGCTGGCCAGCTGTACCAACGGTGGAAAGGCATCGTCATGAGCCTGCTTGGCATCAGTCGTAGTAAGCAGTAGCCTTACGGCCATTCACACTATTCGCAACCGGCTCATTGCACACATTTTTATAAGAAATCGTTTGTTTTTCAAAATAATTTTGTACTTTTGCGCCAGAAAACCAAGCAATAGTTAAGGATTGAGCGAAAACGGCGTCTTACGCCACCACGCCTTCGTTAAATTCGTTGTTGGAAAAAGAATTATTTGTATAAACCAAATTTGAATAGTTACTTAAAAAGAGAAAAAAATGAAAGAGCAAGTATTACAAGCAATGCGCGAGGCAGGCAAGCCCGTCTCAGCAGGTGACGTGACAAAGGCACTGGGTGCCGACCGTAAAGAAGTAGACAAGGCTTTCGCCGAGCTGAAGAAGGAGGGCGCCATCGTGTCGCCCGTCCGCTGCAAGTGGGAGCCCGCTAAATGACGGCTGTCGCGTTAGGATTACTCATTCCGCTATTAGGCACTGTACTCGGTTCGGCGTTTGTGTTCTTCATGAACGGCGAGATGCCAGAGCGAGTACAGAAGTCGCTGTTGGGCTTTGCCTCTGGCGTGATGGTGGCCGCCTCCGTCTGGTCGCTACTCATTCCGGCGATGGAGATGGAGGAGGCAAAGGGTGCGTGGGCGGTGCTGCCTGCTGCCATGGGGTTCTTGTTGGGCATCGGCTTCCTGCTGCTGATCGACGAACTCACCCCTCACTTGCACATCGGCACTGACACGCCTGAAGGGCCCCGTTCGCATCTGTCACGCACGGCCATGCTGGCACTGGCTGTCACCATCCACAACCTGCCAGAAGGCATGGCCGTCGGTGTGGTGCTTGCTGGAGCCGAAGGCGGGGGTGCAGGTCTCTCGGTGGCTGGTGCACTGGCAGTATCAATTGGTATTGCCATCCAGAACATCCCTGAGGGAGCCATCATCTCAATGCCCATGCGGGCTGCAGGCAATAGCAAGTGGCGCTCGTTCGTCATCGGCAGCCTCAGCGGAGTTGTAGAGCCCATCGGTGGCCTGGCAGTCGTCCTGCTGGCCGCCCTGATGACGCCCGCCCTACCCTATCTCTTGGCGTTTGCGGCAGGCGCCATGTTCTACGTAGTGGTCGAGGAGCTCATTCCTGAAGCCTCGTCTGGACATCACTCTAACCTCAGCACCATCGGCTTTGCCATCGGTTTCGTACTGATGATGGTGCTCGACGTGGTGATGGGATAAAGCTTTTCCCCAGCATACAGAAACATTCAAAACTACAAATGATATGACAGATTCGATTGAGAGGACGCAGAGCGGGCAGGACTGCTCTGCCGAAGGTGAGAAAAGGAGTCAGCAGGGCAAGGTGCTCCTGGTTAACGGTAGCCCACATGAGAAGGGCAACACGTTTATGGCACTGTGCGAGGTGGCTCAGACGCTGAACAGCGAGGGCTTCGAGACTGAGATTATCAGCATCGGCAAGCAGGCGGTGCAGGGGTGCATTGCCTGCGGGATGTGTGGCAGAAACGGTTCACGGTGTACGTTCCGCGACGACTTATACTATAAGGTGTGGCGAGCCGTGAAGGACGGCATAGACGGGCTTGTGATTGGCTCGCCAGTGTACTATGGTGGGCCAAACGGTTCGTTGTGTGCCTTGCTCGACCGTGTGTTCTACTCACTGGGCAACGACCTGCAGTTCAAGCCTGGTGCAAGCGTGGTGGTGTGCCGCCGTGGTGGTGCATCGGCTGCTTTCGACCGTCTGAACAAGTACTTCACGATTCTGAACATGCCCGTGGTGAGCTCGCAGTACTGGAACATGGCCTATGGCCAAACGCCTGGACAGGTGGCACAGGACGAAGAGGGCATGCAGACCATGCGGACGCTGGGACGCAACATGGCATGGATGATTCGTAAGCTGAACGTCAAGGAGGAGGGACATCCAAAGCTGGAAAGCCCACTGAGGACGAAATTCATCAGATGATTGAGCTATGACGGAAAAGGAGAAAATGCTGGCAGGCGAGGTCTACAACGCCACTGATCCACAACTGATTGAGGAGTTAGCGGTGACCAGAGAACTGGTTTACGACTTCAACCTGCTGCGCCCTTCAGAGAAAGGGAAGATGCTGGAGCTGCTAAAACGCCTGTTGGGACATATCGGCGACGATGCCATCATCATCAACCAGCCTTTTCGCTGCGACTATGGCAAGCAGATCAGCGTTGGCAAGCGGTTCTTTGCCAACTTTAACTTCACGGTGCTCGACGAAGCGCGCGTCACTATTGGCGACGACTGCTTCATAGGACCTAACGTGAGCATCTACACCGCCTGCCACAGCACTGACCCAGTGGAGCGCAACAGCCGTCAGGAATGGGCAAAACCAGTGAGCATCGGCAACAACGTCTGGATTGGCGGCAGCGTCACCATCCTGCCAGGAGTCACCATCGGCGATAATGTCACCATCGGTGCCGGCTCTGTGGTTACACACGACATTCCAGCCAATGTGGTAGCAGTGGGGAACCCGTGTAGGGAGTTAGGAGTTAGGAGTTGAGGAGATAAAGTAGAATAGACTTTCCCCTATTGAGGGTATGCCGAGGGGACTCACAGGTTGCTCCGAGGGGACTCACAGGCTGCTCCGAGGGGACTCACAGGTTGCTCCGAGCAGAATGGGAGTCCTCTCGGAGCAATCTTTTATGGGCGGTCGGCCTTCTTGGTGCCCCATGCTGAGGGCTGGGGGCCCATCTGTAGTTCGAGAAATCCACCCTTGACGATGTCGTTGAACTGGAGGTAGGTACGAGTATAAGGCCGTCCATTGAGTGTGGCACTCTGCACATAGATGTTCTCAGGACTATTGTCACAGGCGATGATGCGGAAGGTGCGCCCATTGCCTACGTTGATGTCGGCCTCGTCGAAGAGGGGCGTGCCGATGATGTACTTTCCACCAGCAGGCTCTACCTGATAGAGGCCAAGGGCTGAGAGGACATACCAGGCGGACATCTGGCCGACATCCTCGTTGCCTGACAGGCCGTCGAAGTCGTTACGATACATGTCGCGCATGGTCTGACGGATGAGGCGTGCGCCCTTCCATGGCTGACCAATGTAGTTGTACATATAAAGAATGTGGTGGCTTGGCTCATTGCCGTGGGCATACTGGCCAATGAGTCCGCTGATATCGGGTGAGGCATCCTCGCCCAGATCACCCTCGGCGATGAACAGCGAGTCGAGCTTCTCAACGAACTTTTGCTCAGAGCCGAAGAGGCTCACCAGACCGTGAACATCGTGGGGCACAAGCCATGTGTACTGCCAAGCGTTGCCCTCGGTATAGTCGTTCTGACGGTGGACGGAGTGGAAGGGGTTGAATGGCTCACGGAACTTGCCATTGCTGTCGAGACCTCGCATAAACCCTGTCTGCGGATCGAAGAGTCGGCGATAGCTCTGGGCACGCTTGTCGAAATACTTTTGTGTCTGTTTGTCCTTCAGCTTCGCAGCCACACGTGCCACACACCAGTCGGCGAGGGCATACTCCAAGGTTTTGGCCACCGACTCGTGGTCAGGGTGCAGGTCGAAGGGCAGGTAGCCGTACTTCTTCAGCAGGTCCATGCCACGCTCGTCGAGCATGGCTGAGGTTGTCATCGCCTCGAGACACTGCTGGGCGTCGTCAGCAAACCCTTTCAGCACAAGGTCGGCGAGGACGGGTATACCTGGGTTGCCCACCATACAGTCGGTCTCGTTGCCCATGAGGTGCCATACAGGCAGCTTGCCCTGCTCCTTATAGATATTCAACAGGGTGTAGGCCATCGCCTGCTGCCGCTCAGGGTGAATGAGCGTCATCAGGGGATGTGCAGCGCGATAGGTGTCCCACAGCGAGAAGGTGGTGTAGGTGGCATTGGCAGTGCCATGGTGTATCTGGTCGTCGGCTCCGCGATAGGTGCCATCAACATCGCAGAAGAGCGAGGGGGCGGTCATGGTGTGGTAAAGGGCGGTATAGAAGGTGGTGCGCTCATCGGAGCTGCCGCCTTCGAGCTGCACCTTGCCCAGCTGCTCGTTCCACTTACGGTCGGCATCGCGGAGTATGGCCTGGAAGTCCCATGTGTTCATCTCGGCCTTCAGGTTGGCCTTGGCTCCCTCGACACTGACGGGCGAAAGGCCCACACGCACCAGCAGTGGCTGGCCATTGTTGTCGAAGCTGAAGACAGAGATGCTGTCGGTAGCAGGCTCCTCACGAGTGACAGGACGCGAGAACTCTATGGCGTAGAACACCTTCTGGTTGCGTGCCCATCCTAACGAAAAGCGATAGCCAGAGAGCATCGTGGGGCTCTCGACACGTACCTGGCACTGCTTCATGTTGTCCCAGCCAATGCCCTGCTTGAGGTTCAGGCGCACGTAGCCGCGCTCGACGTCGGCTGGCAGGGTGTAGCGATGCATGCCACAGCGCTCAGTGGCCGTCAGTTCTACATGGATGCCACCATCGAGCGTCACCGCGTAGTAGCCAGGCGTGCAGCGCTCAGCACGATGGGAGAAGCGTACGTCTTTGCGACAGGGGCACAGGGTGGGCAGCAGCGTCACGTCGCCCAGATCGCCAATGCCAGTGCCACTGAGGTGCATCATGCCAAAGCCCACGAGCACGGAGTCGCTGTAGTGATAGCCAGAGCACCAGTCCCAGCCTTGGGTGTACTGAGTGGGGCCGAGCTGTACGAATCCGAACGGCACGTTAGCACCGATGAACACATGGCCGTGGCCACCAGTACCGATAAAGGGGTTTACTTGCTGAGTAAGCTTGCCGGCTGCCGACAGCGACAGTGCGACTGCCAGGGCTGCCATCACGGAGAAAAGTCTGGATGTTTTCATTGTCTTGAGGTTGTAGTTGCGATGATGGCGCAAAGGTACGAATTTTTAGGGAGGTAAAAAAGACGAGGGGCGTTAAAGGGAGTTAAAAGATGAAAAATGAAAGATGAAAGATGAAGAATGAAAATGAAAAGTAGTATCTTTGCGGTTGATTAATAACTGAGCAGCATCATGGAACGAAACAACGAGTTGCGCACGGCGTGGGACTTTGTGGAGAACACAGGGCGCAGCATCTTCCTGACAGGCAAGGCAGGGACGGGCAAGACCACCTTCCTGAAAGCAGTAGTAGAACGGTCGCGCAAACGCAGCATCGTGGTCGCACCGACGGGTGTGGCCGCCATCAATGCAGGCGGCGTGACAATACACTCGTTCTTCCAGCTGCCACTGTCGCCCTTTGTCCCCAACGCGCAGATTAAGAGCAAGTTTGACTTCGGTAGGGAGAAGCGAAAGATTCTGGCGTCGCTCGACCTGCTGATTATCGACGAGATATCGATGGTGCGCAGCGACCTGCTCGACGCCATCGACTCTGTGCTACGCCGTTTCCGCGACCACTACCTGCCCTTCGGGGGCGTGCAGCTGCTGATGATTGGCGACCTGCAGCAGCTGACGCCTGTGGTAACGCCTGAGGACGAGAAGCTGCTGAAGCCCTACTACGACACGCCCTACTTCTTCGGATCGAAGGCGCTGGCGCAGATTAACTACGTGACCATCCAGCTTGAAAAGGTGTACCGACAGGAGGACACCTCGTTCCTCAACATTCTGAATCACATCCGCATAGGCCAGCCCACCGAGGGCGACCTTGCTGCGCTCAACGCCCGCTGCCAGCCCATGTTCAGGCCAAAGGCCGAGGACGGCTTCATTCGTCTGACGACTCATAACAACCTTGCCAACTTCTACAATGAGTCGGAGCTGCAGAAGCTGCCAGGCCGGCAGTTCATGTTTAGTGCCAAGATAGAGGGCACGTTTCCTGAATACTCCTATCCAGTGGCGTCAACGCTCGTACTGAAGCTGGGAGCACAGGTGATGTTCGTCAAAAACGACCCATCGGGCAACCACCTCTATTATAATGGGCGCATCGGCCAAGTGACCTACGTCGACGACAACCAGATACTGGTGCACTGTCCTGGCGATGAGAAAGCCATCAAGGTGGAGCCGCTGGAATGGGAGAACGCCCGCTACACGCTGAACCCTGAAACCCGTGAGATAGAGACTGACGTGCAGGGTACCTTCGCACAATTCCCTCTGCGATTAGCATGGGCCATCACCATTCATAAGAGCCAGGGCCTGACGTTCGACCGTGCCATCATCGATGCCAACCAGTCGTTCGCGCCAGGACAGGTCTACGTCGCGCTGAGCCGCTGCCGCTCGTTAGAGGGGCTGGTGCTTGCAGCTCCTATCACGGCGCGGGCCATCATCAACGATGAGCGCGTCCACAGCTACATCGACCATCAGGAGGAGGCAGCAGCACTGAGCATCAGCCAGTTGCCAACGCTCAAGGAAGAGTACTACCGTCACCTGTTGCTCGAGTTATTCGACTTCCGAAGTATCATGTTCCCTTATGAACAGCTGATGCGTCTCTTTGCTGAGTATTTCTTCCGCAGCCATGCCTCACTGATGCAGTTGCACAACAAGACCTACATGGAGCTGAAACAGCGTATCAGCGATGTGGCCGAGAAGTGGACGGCATACATTCGCCAGCTGACCACTGAGGGGCTGCATGCCACGCCTTTCCTGGAACGGGTGGAAAAGAGTGCCTCATACTTTGCCGACACGCTCGAGGTGCTGCTTGAAAAGCCACTGACGCTCAGCGCTGAAGTGAAGACCAACAACAAGCAGGCCATGCAGCGACTGGGCAACGTGCTGCCCGACGTGCGCCAGGCATGGTTGGCTCGCCGCTATCTGTTGACGAAGATTTCGGATGATGGCTTCTCGATAGATAATTACTTGCGAGAGAAGCAGATGTCGATGCTTGATGCCCTCGATGAGGACAAGCTGAAACGGCAGCGCGAACGCAAGGCGAAAGCCAAGGCACAGCCGCCCAAGGAACAGAAGCCCAAAACTTGGGAGGTGAGCTACGGGATGTATGCCCAAGGCATGAAGCCAGCCGAGATTGCAGCTGCGCGGTCGCTCACCACGGGTACTATTACTGGCCATCTGGCTCGCTATGTGGCATCGGGTAAAGTGCGACTCGACGACCTTGTCACGCCTGACCATCAGCAGGCCATCATCAAGATTCTGCGCTTGGTGGGTCCAGAAGAGAGCACCACCGCCATCAAGGCGCTCTGCCCGCCAGACGTCACTTATGATGAGATTCGTCTGATGCAGGAGATGCAGCAGCACTGACGCGCCGCTTGAGGCGTTCGATGGCTTTATCGAGCGTCTCGGTAGGCTCAATAATGTTGTCAGGCCCCCAGAAGTTGGGGTCGCTAAAGTATTCCACGCGGTCGTAGAGCTTGTCGCGGCGGCTGAACGTGTCGCGTCCACGAATGGGGCGAACGGCCTGCTGCTGACGGTCGGTGACCACAAACTCGCTGATGGTCGTAAAGGGCGAGTAGAACAAGCGTCGGCGCCAGTCGCATGTGAACCGCATGACATTGCGCACATAGCTCAGATAAGTGACACCGTCTTCAGTGCGATAGTGGATGCTGAAGCTCAGTTCACGAGGACGGAAGTGTAGTGTGGCAGGCTTCTTGACGAGCATCGCCTCCATAGCGGGCAGGCGGCGGCTCATGTCGAGGGTCAGCTCGGCACGGGTGAAGGCCAGCGTCTGCTGGTCGATGTAAAGGGTAGCATAGAATAGGGCATAGCGCTGCTGCTGGCGTGGCGACATGTGGACGACGTACTGCAGGCGGTCGTCGAGCTTCTGGGGTGTGTCCATCTCGAAGTGGTAGTAGGGCATGTCGTCCTCGTAGAACAGCATTTCGCTGTTCTTCACCACATCGGCTACAACGGGCAGCACAGGACCACCCATAATCTTGACGCCGAGGGTGTCGGCAGGCTTCATGTTCAGCAGCCGTCGCCCTCGTGTGATAGCCACCGCCTCGCGACTAATGTCCTGCTCGTAGGAGGTTTTGTAGACGTCGACAACAGCCTCGCTGACGCTGATGAACTGCCGCCGCTTCTGCACCGTTTCACGATAGAAACCTTTGTAGAGCACGGAGGAACGGCTGTAGTTGTCAGGAACCTTCGACAGGGCTGCGCGCACCACTGCAACAGCATCGTCAGCACGGACGACAATCTCGTTGAGGGTAATGATGCTGGGCGTCAACATGATGTCAAGGGGGCTGTCATCGGAGGGTACTGCCACATGACGTGCCTTGAAGCCAAGCATCGACACGTTGATAAAGGCAGGCCGTGCGCCAGGCACCTTCAGCGTGAAACGCCCTTGCTCGTTAGTGACCGTGGCTACGCCATCGGCAGTGATGCTGACACGGGCCAGCGGCTGACGACTCTGGGCATCGCTGACCATTCCTGCCACGACATGGTAGCCCTGGGCGGCCACCACGATGGTCGTCAGCATCAGCAGTGTGATGGTTATTAGTCGTCTCATTGTCTATAGTCTTTGTTTGGTGTGTCAATTAGCGTGTGGTTGATCAAAAGAACGATGGCGCAGTGGTGAAGCGGAACTCCACAAAGGCCTCCATCGCCTCGTAGCACGCCAGGCCCAAGGCGTCGTAGCGTTGTGCCGTGCCACGGTTGCGATCTTCAGCACGCTGCCAGAACAGTCGTGAGTCGTCACCCATGAAGGGTGCGCTCTCCATCTGACTCTGATGGCGCAGAATGGCGTTACGTTTCTCCAACAGTTCCTCAGGACTCATCGGCACGCACATTTCAATGTCGGCCACGTCCCACTCGGCCCAGGCGCCACGGTACATCCAGATGCGGCAGTCGTTCAGCCACGAGGCAGCAGCCTGCCGCTCCTCGTCGACAGCAGCCAGCACCACGTCAGTACACTTGCGATGCGTGCCGTGAGGGTCGGCCAGATCGGCTGCGACATAGATTTGATGGGGCTTGATGTTGGTAATCAGCTGGCGAACGATATCGACGTCGGCCTTGCCAACGGGCAACTTCTCAATGCGACCGCTCTCGTAGAAAGGCAGGTCGAGGAAGTGAATGTGGTCCTTACCGATGCCGTTGTAGGCACATGCCGTGCGGGCCTCGCCACGGCGTATCAGGCCTTTCAGCGTCAGGATGTCGCGGGTGTCGGGGGTGTCGGCATGCTTGGCGCCCAGATACTCCTTGATCTCGTTGTATTTCTTGATGATGGTAAGGTCGCGACTGTCGCTAAACAGCATGTTAAAGCCATTGAGGAAGTGCATGTAGCGCGTCAGGTCCTCGTCACCCACGGCGATGTTGCCGCTCGTCTCGTAGGCGATGTGAACGTCGTTCCCCTGCTGAATCAGCCGACGGATGGTGCCACCCATCGAGATGACGTCATCGTCGGGGTGAGGTGAGAAAACGATGACACGCTTCGGAAACGGCAGCGCCCGCTCAGGGCGGTTCGAGTCGTCGGCGCCAGGCTTGCCGCCAGGCCAGCCCGTGATGGTGTGCTGCAGCTCGTTGAACACGGCAATGTTGACAAGTGCTGCCGAGCCATACTCGTCGCACCAGTGCTGCAGGCCGTTCTCACGGTAGTCCTTGCTCAGCAGCTTCAGCACGGGCTTCCCCACTTTCTCGCACAGTGCCACAACATCGCGGCGCAGCCGATGGTCAGGCATCTGAATAGTAGATGTAAGGTTAAGGTTCATAGCTTCTCCACTTTTTGGGTTCTATTGTTAATAGTGCTTGCAAAAGTAACTATTTTTTTCCATACGTCCAAACTTTTGCGCTCTTTTCTTTCATTGTTTTTTGGAGGGACTGACGTTCAGCGTGCCACGTAGGCGTATATCATTGCTGGCGGCTCCCACCAGGACGGTAAATGTACCTGGCTCCACGACACGGTGCATTTGGCTATCAACGATGGAAAGGTCGTCGGCAGTGAGTGTGAAAGTGACGGTGCGTGTCTCACCTCTTTTTATATATAGGCGTTCGAAGGCCTTCAGCTGCATAACGGGCTGCACGGTCGAGGCCTGATCGTCGTGGAGATAAAGCTGAACGACCTCCTCTCCATCGCGGTCGCCAGTATTTGTGACGTCAAGGGTGACGGTCGCCATGGAAGTCTGTAGGTCGAAGTTCTCGCTGACAGTGAGATTGGAATAGTCGAAAGTGGTATAGCTCAAACCATAGCCGAAGGCATAGAGGGGCTTTGCCGACATCTCCACATAGTCGTGGGGGCGCGGAGCCTTCTTGTTGTAGTAAACGGGCAGCTGCCCAATATTGGCAGGCACGGAGACTGGCAGGCGACCAGCAGGATTGTAGTCGCCGAAGAGCACGTCGGCGATGGCTGTACCACCCTCCTGGCCAGGGTAGTAGGCAGTGAGCAGGGCATCGGCATGCTCAGCGGCCCAGCTCTTGTCGAGCGGGCGTCCCTCGATGTAGACCACCACAAGGGGTTTCCCTGTCTGGCGGAGGGCTTCAAGCAGCAGCTGCTGGTGGCCCAAAAGGGTGAGTGTGGCGCGGTCGAAGCCTTCACCACAGTCCATGTCTGATAGTTGAGTATTGGGAGCGGAGAGTTGAGAGTCGGCAGCGCCGGTCTCCTTGTAACTTGTCTTGAAATCACGGGCACTGCTACCACCAACACAACAGACGATGGCATCACAGCGGCGAGCAGCCTCTACGGCCTCTTGGATATTGCTCTGTGTGGTATCGCGGATGGCACAGCCTTTTACGTATTCTACTTCAATGCCCTTCTGGCGAATGCCATCGAGGATGGTCTTCACGTTGCCATCGTCCTGCGGAGCCGTGTAGTCGCCCAACATATTGTAGACGTTGTCGGCATTGGGGCCACAAACCAGAATCCGCAGCTTCTTGTCCAGTGGAAGCACCCTACCCTCTTTGCCTGACTCTGGAGCAGCGGTTTTCTCATTCTTCAACAGTGTCACGGAGGCGCGAGCCACGTCGAGGGCTATCTGGCGGTGGGCTTCGCTGCGTACAGCACGAGCAGCCATGGGGTCGACGTAAGGATTATCGAAGAGCCCCATCTCAAACTTCAAGTGGAGCACACGGGCTACGGCGCGATCGACGGCTTCTTCCAACTGTTCCTTGGAGGACAGGCTATCTTGTGGAAGGGATGACAGCTTGGCATAACAGGCAGCACCAAGATCAACGTCGACACCCGCCAAAAGGGCCATCGTAGCTGCCTCCTGTCGGTTTGCTGCGACGCGATGGGTGCCAGCCAGACCGTCGATGCTGTACAGGTCGCTGACAACAAAGCCACGAAATTGCCACTGGTCACGCAGCACATCGGTGAGCAGATAGGCATTGCTGGTGCAGGGCACACCGTCCATTGAGTTGTAGCTTGTCATCACCGACAGCGCACCAGCGTCAATCACCCGTTTGAACGGCGGCAGGAAGTTCTCCCACATCTCGCGTGGGCCAATCAGCGTAGGGCCACCGTTCTGTCCACCCTCTGTAGTGCCATAGGCAATAAAATGCTTCAACGTCGCAATAGTACTGAAGGGCTTGCTGAGGTTGCCTCCACCAAGACCGCGCACCTGAGCCGCACCTATCGTCCCCGTCAGCACAGGGTCTTCGCCCAACGTCTCTTCCACGCGGCTCCAACGGGGATCACGCGACAGGTCAAGCACAGGCCCGTAGCTAATGTGGGCACCCTGCAGGCGTATCTCCTTGGCGATGACTTCACCAACCTGCTCAACCAACGACGGCGACCAAGTGGCCGCCATACCCAGGCCGGTAGGGAAGACTGTAGCCCCAATGGCCATGTGACCGTGAGGTGCTTCCTCGGCGAGGAAGAGGGGAATGCCCAAGCGTGTGTGCTCCCTGACATAGCGCTGCAGGGCATTGCCACACTGCGCCGCCAGCTCAGGAGTCAGTCCGTTCTCAAGCGACTTTTGCGTCCACGGGTCTGCACGGTAGGTGGCCCATAGCATGCCGACACGTCCCTCCTCAACGTCCTTCTTGAACTGCTCCGAAGGCACAACCTCCTTGCTCTTTCCGTTTTTGCTTGCTACAACATCATAGTAGTTCCACGCCATTGTGCAGCGCAGCTGTCCCACTTTTTCCTCAAGTGTCATGCGACCCAGGAGGTCACTGATGCGTTCGTCAACCGACAGCGCCGCATTCTGATAGGGCAGTACTTCCTTCTTCTTTCCGGCCGTGGCGTGAGCTATCGCGAAGCAGCACACCAGCACCATCATTATGTTTCTCTTCATATCAGTAGTTTCATCGTTATTGGCGCTGCAAAGATACAAATTTTTCGTGAAACGGCATACTTTTTTCCAATGATTTTTCATTCGTTTGTTTGGAAGATTGGATAAAAGTTCGTAACTTTGCACCGCTATCAACCTGAAGAATCATATTAACAATCCACAACAACGACTATGAAACGAACGACACGAACAGCCGTATGGCTCATTGCCTGCCTCTGCCTCGCATTGGCACAAGGACTGGCCCAAACCTCGACGGCGCAAGCCCCAGCACTCATACCCGCTCCTCAAACCGTCAGCTGGGGCACTTCAAGCTACGTCCTGCCTGCGACATGCCGCATTAGCTACACCGTCACGAGCCTCAACGACGCAGCCACCTATCTGGCACAAAGCATCGAACAGTCTGACGGCAGTACTTGCAGTGTGGTGCAGGGACGTAACGGCGACATCCGACTGAGCCTTAGCAGCAAGCTAGCGAAGGCTGGCGCCTATAGTCTAACCATTAGTAATCAGGGCATAGACATCGTGGGGCGCGACTACGAGGGCATCACAAATGGTATCGCCACGTTGCGCCAGCTGTTGCTACAGCAAGGCACGACGCTCACATCGGTCACCATCAGCGATGCACCGTGCTACGGCTGGCGTGGTTTCATGCTAGACTCGTCACGCCACTTCTGGAGTGTCGACGAGGTGAAACACATTGTCGACATAATGGCCCTCTACAAGCTGAACCGCTTCCACTGGCATCTCACCGATGACCAAGGCTGGCGCATAGAAATCAAGAAGTACCCGCTGCTGACCGAAAGAGGTGCATGGCGAATCTTCAATAATCAGGATACAGCCTGCTGGCAGCGGGCGGCAAAGACCGACAATCCCGACATGCTGTTGCCTCAGCAGCGGCTACGCATCGCGGATGGCGACACCCTCTACGGTGGTTTCTATACCCAGAAGGACATCCGCGACGTGGTTGCCTACGCCCGTCAACGCGGCATCGAAATCATGCCCGAGATTGACATGCCCGGCCACTTCCTCTCTGCCATCGAGCACTACGAGGGACTTTCATGCTTCCCACAGGCAGGCTGGGGCGAGTGGTTCACTACGCCACTTTGTCCTGGCAAGCAGCGGGTGCTGGACTTCTGTCAGGACATCTGGCGCGAGGTAGTCGCCCTGTTTCCCTATAAATATGTGCATGTGGGTGGTGACGAGGTACGCAGGGACACATGGGAGAAGTGCCCAGACTGCCAGCAGCGCATCAAGGATGAGAACCTAAAGGATGAGGACGAACTCCAGGCGTGGTTCATGCGTCAGATGGAGCAGTTCCTGAACAAGCAAGGGCGTCAGATTATGGGGTGGGACGAGATTCTTGAGGGCGGACTATCACCAACGGCCACCGTCACTTGGTGGCGCACATGGGTTCCCGACGCGCCACAGCGCGCCCTCAAACAGGGCAACGACGTCGTATTTTGCCCTGGTTCGCCCATGTACCTCTCGCAAGGCGAGGAGAACAACAGCATACACGATATCTACGAATACGCACTGCCTGGGAAATCCGGAAAGCCCGGAGAATCCGGAGAATCCGGAAAGCCCGGAAAGCCCGGAAAGTCCGGAAAGTCCGGAAAGCCCGGCCACCCGGGCCGCATCCTCGGCGTGCAAGCCAACCTCTGGACGGAATACATCCCCACCATCGAGCGGGCCTTCTACATGTACTTCCCCCGCATTATGGCACTCTCGGAACTGGCCTGGAGCACGCCCGAGCAGAAAGACTTTGCTAACTTCACCGCCCGACAGCCACAACATTTCCTCATGCTACAGAAGCTCGGCATACCCTACCGCTCACCAGCCCCAGAGGGCTTCTACAGCATGAACGCCTTCACAAAGGAGGGAATCCTCGATGCAATCTGTAATGACCCGACAGTACTGATACGCTACACCACCGATGGCACTATCCCCACGGTCAAGTCACCACTCTATACCAAGCCTATCAAAGTCAGCGAGACCACCCATTTCGCCCTGCGCACCTTCATGTCTGATGGTCGCGGTGGCGAGACCGTCTATACCGACTTCGTCAAACAAGGTTTTCTGGAACCCATCACGGTCATTGGACTGGACAATTTGGCTACGCCAGAAAATAGCAAAAAAGTAAACGGCCACGGCCTGCGTGCTGACTGGCATGAGTTCCGCGGCTACAAGTGTGACAAAATGCACTTGACGCCTGTCCGCCAGACGTTCGACATCGACGACGTGTGCATCCCTAAGGGGGTGAGTGGTCACATCGGCCTCATCATCACTGGCTACCTGCAGGTTCCTACCGACGGCATCTACACCTTCGCACTGAAGAGCGACGATGGCAGTCTGCTGAAAATCGACGGTAACATGGTGGTCGACAACGACCAACCACAAAGTCCCCACGAAGAGATTGGGCAGCAGGCTTTACGCGCCGGGCTGCACACCATCGAAGTGCGCTACTATGACCACAACGGCGGCATGCTCCGCCTACACGTCCTTGGGCCCGACGGCCAACGTCTGTCGCCCGCCGACATTTATAGAAGAAACTAACGGAATAAAATCATCGGAAAGACCCCCGTGCGGAATTTGACAAATGAGATTCTCTACAGCCCGCGGGCCTTCCATATTTTCTCCTTGGCAGCATTGATTTCCTGGAACTTCCTTTCGGCAGCCTTGCGCACGTCCTCTCCCAGCTTGGCAACGCGATCGGGGTGGTGCTCAAGGGCCAGCTTACGGTAGGCTCGCTTCACCTCGTCGTCAGTAGCCGAAGGGCTGACACCCAGCACCTTATAAGCATCCTCAAGCGTATCGCCGCTCAAGTGGAGCATCGAGTCCACCTCACTGGCCGACAACTGCATCCACTGTGCCACCTCACGCAGGGCACGCAACTCTACATCAGGCACCTGGCCGTCGGCCTGAGCGACCATTACCAAGAAGTTCAGCAGCTGCAGACGTCCACTGTAGTCCATATTGCGCGCTATCTGCGCACAAGCCTGACGAATGGTCTGTCGGAAAGCTGCATCGCCCTGTTGCTTCTCCTGATCAAAGAGTTTCAGCAGGATGTCGTTACCCTGCTGGGCGGCAGCTTCGCCAAAGTTTTGACGCAGCATCTGCCGCACGAGCTCCATCTCCGAGTGCATCACCTTGCCATCGGCCTTGATGATGTACGACACAAGCACGAGCATCGACAGCAGGAAGCTGTTGCGGTCGCCCTGTTGACGCTGTTGTTGCTGATAGGATTCGTAGTCCTGACGTGGATTGCCCTGCTGAGAGGCATCACCGCCCAACAGCGGGGAGCCCGACGTCGCGGCATCGAACACGGAACCAAGTAGGAAGCCCAACAGGCCTCCCAATGGTCCGAACACAATCCAGCCTAAATAGCCGCCTACCCACTTGCCCAGCGCCATCTTACTCGATACAGTTCATAAGGAAGTCGACGGCACCATTGACACCGAACTTGCGAACATTCAGCGCGATGTCGTAGTTACGGGCATCCTGCCAGTCGCAGCCTGTGAACGTCTTGGTGTAAAGCTCGCGGCTGAAGTCGTTGTCGACGAGCATGGCGGCAGCATCCTGCTCCGAAATACCATACTTAGTGGCAATGCGATACTTGCGACAGTCGTCGTCGGCATGCAGAAAGATTTTCAGTACGTTGGGATGGTCGCGGAAGATATAAAAGCCACAACGGCCAATGATGACACACGACTCTTGCTCTGCAATTTTACGGATAGCATCGGCTTGCGCCTTGAAAAGCTTGTGCGACGTCTGATCCTGCTCCTGGCCGTTATACTCCGCGTCGGCCATGTAACTGCGGTAGAACTGTGTAAAATCGTCGCGCCAAAGTGGATGTCTGTCCTCAAGATGACCGATGGCATCCTCCACTCCACAATAGCGGCTGGCCACCTCGTTTACTATCTGCTTATCAAGCAGTTTCACATTGAGACGCTTGGCCAGTTCTACGCCAATTTCGTGACCACCTGTGCCAAACTGGCGGCTGATGGTAATGATGAATTTTTCCTCCTTATTCATAGTCTCTTTGCGTTTTAAGTTAATTTCGTGTGGCAAAGATACAAAAAATTGGGGAGTTAAGCGAGCAAAAGGACGTTAAAAGGAGTTAAAGGGCTGCAGTTTTTTTAATGGCCACTCCCCACAGGGGAAATGTGCCCAAGTTTGCTCCGAGATGTGTGGCAGTCTTCTCCGAGAAGTGTGGCAGTCCTCTCGGAGCAAACCCAGAGACTTCTCCGAGATGTGTGGCAGTCCTCTCGGAGCAAAGTGAGGGCTATTTTCTGTATGGATAAAATCAGGCAGTAAGGACGTTGAGGTACTGAGCGCACATCTCTGCACAGCGCTCACCATCAACGGCGGCAGAGACGATGCCACCTGCATAGCCTGCACCCTCGCCGCAAGGGAAGAGGCCTTCAACACGCACATGCTGCAGTGTCTCAGAGTTTCGGAGAATACGCACCGGCGACGATGTACGCGTCTCGACAGCAATCATCACTGCCTCGTTGGTCAAGAAGCCGTGGGCCTGACGTCCAAACTGACGAAAGCCCTGCTGCAAGCGACTGACGATGGGCTGCGGCAACCAGAAGTGGAGGGGCGACGAGATGAGGCCGGGGGCATACGACGAGCGAGGCAGGTCGTAGCTCAGTCGGCCATTCACAAAGTCGGCCATGCGCTGAGCCGGTGCTGTCTGGCGCATGCCGCCCTGCTGCCAGCAGAGGTGCTCAAGCTGCTCCTGAAAATGGAGCATGGACAAAACGCCACTGCCTACGCTTCCCGAGGGTGAGTCTATTGTGTCCTTCGTGGAGGGCAAAAGAGTAGCTATATCTTCCGGCCGCACCTCGACCACCATGCCGCTGTTGCTCCACTGCGTGCCACGGTTGGCAGGACTCATGCCGTTGACCACAATCTGCTCGGGCCCCGTAGCAGCGGGTATAACGAAGCCGCCAGGGCACATACAGAAAGAGTAGACGCCACGCTCTTCAGCCTGAGTGACAAACGAATACTCTGCAGCAGGAAGCCATTGTCCCCTGCCCTCGCGACGGTGGTATTGTATCTGGTCGATGAGCTGTGCAGGGTGCTCCAAGCGCACGCCGACGGCGATGCCTTTCGCTTCGATTTCGATATTCTCAGCCACCAAATAGCGGTAGACGTCGCGGGCAGAATGACCCGTGGCAAGAATGACGGGACCGAAGAAGTTGGTAGTTCGTAGCTCATCGTTTACCGTTTGCTCCGCCTCCACGCCAATGACTTTCTGGGCGCTGAACTCTGAACGTTGAACGATGAGCCGCGTCATTTTCGTCTGGAAATGAACCTCGCCACCACAGCGCAGAATGGTGTGACGCATGGCTTCGATGACCTGCGGCAAGCGGTCGGTGCCGATGTGGGGATGGGCATCGGCCAGAATGTTAGTCGAAGCGCCATGCTGGCAGAATACGCGTAGAATCTTATCGATGTTGCCGCGCTTCTTTGAACGGGTGTAAAGCTTGCCATCGCTGTAGGCCCCAGCGCCGCCCTCACCAAAACAATAGTTGCTCTCGGGATCAACTTGCTGCGTACGGGCTATGGCGGCAAGATCCTTCTTTCGCTCATGCACGTCCTTACCACGCTCAATGACGATGGGGCGAAGCCCTAACTCAATAAGCCGCAGAGCGGCAAAGAGCCCACCGGGGCCTGCACCGACGACGATGACCTGAGGGGCATCGCTGACATCGTGGTAAGCTACCGGCTCGAACACGTCGTCGGTGGGCTGTTCGTTTACATACGCCCGTACCTTTAAATTGACGTAGATGGTTCGCTGACGGGCATCAATGCTGCGCTTGAGGATGCGGACGCCCTTCAGGGCACTCATTGCCAGACCTTTCTCTTCAGCGAGATAGCGCCGGAGATTGTCGGCATCGGCGGCCACCTGTGGCAGCACGCGGAGTTGGTATTCTTGTATCATGCGTGCAAAGGTACATATTTTTAGGGAGTTAAAGGAGTCAAAGGAGTTAAAGGGAGTTAAAGGACAGTAGTTTTGTACTTCCGAAGCTCAACAAACTCCTTAAAAATATGTACCTTTGCACCCGCAATTGCAAAAACTTACGTAGCATGAAAGTGATGAAATTCGGCGGAACCAGCGTCGGTTCCGTAGAGAGTATCTTGAGCCTTAAACGTATTGTTGAGGCCGAACAGGAACCTATCATCGTCGTGGTGAGTGCCCTTGGAGGCATCACCGACCGTCTGATAGCCACCTCACAAATGGCCCTGCGGGGCGAGGAGCGCTGGCGCGAGGAGTTTGAATCCATGCGTTCACGCCACCACGAGATGGTGGAGGCCGTCATCGGCGACACCGACAAGAAGCAAGCCCTCTTGACCACGCTCGACGACATGTTCGAGCAGCTGCGTTCCATCTTCTACGGTGTGTTTCTCATCCATGACCTCAGCCCGAAGACCGAGGCAGCCATCGCCAGCTATGGCGAGCGTCTGAGCTCACACATTGTGGCAAACCTGATCAACGGCGGGCAGCGCATTAATGCCCGCGACTTCATACGCACTACCAAGAAGCAGGGCAAGCACGTGCTCGACGCCGAGCTGACGTATAAGCTGGTGAGGAAAACATTTGGAATTGAGAATTCGGAATTGAGAATTGAGAATTCTGAACTTGAGAATTACAGTTACGCTCAAGGACTGGAAGCGACCAGCAAGACCAATCATAATTCTCAATCCCAAATTCTCAATTCACAATTCTCAATTCTCAATAGAGAAAAGGTGGCTGTTGTCCCAGGCTTCATTGCCCGTGACCGCGACACCGGCGAGACCACCAACCTGGGGCGCGGCGGCAGCGACTACACTGCCGCCATCATTGCTGCTGCCCTCGATGCTGACATGCTGGAAATATGGACCGACGTCGACGGCTTCATGACTGCCGACCCGAAGGTCATCAAGACGGCCTACACCATCAACGAGCTGTCGTATGTCGAAGCCATGGAGCTGTGCAACTTCGGCGCGAAGGTGGTCTACCCGCCAACCATCTATCCCGTCTGTATCAAAAACATCCCCATTCGGGTGAAGAACACCTTCAACCCCGAGCATCCTGGCACGCTCATCAAGCAGAAGATTGACAACGACCACAAGCCCATCAAGGGCATCTCGAGCATCAAGGGCACGACGCTCATCACCGTGACGGGCCTTTCGATGGTGGGTGTCATCGGCGTCAACCGCCGCATATTCTCCGTACTGGCTGAGCACGGCATCTCAGTGTTTATGGTCTCGCAGGCTTCGTCAGAGAACAGCACCTCCATCGGTGTGCGTGACGAGGATGCCGACCGCGCCGTCGAAGTGCTCAACATCGAGTTCGCCAAAGAAATTGTCACCGGTGCGATGTTCCCCATGCAGGCCGAACGGGGACTG
This sequence comes from Prevotella sp., assembly GCA_017417465.1. Taxonomy (GTDB): domain Bacteria; phylum Bacteroidota; class Bacteroidia; order Bacteroidales; family Bacteroidaceae; genus Prevotella. The sequence goes on from JAFPZD010000250.1 coordinate 24,886, forward strand.
GCTACCATCGCCATCGTGGGCGAGAATATGAAGCACACGCCAGGCATTGCCGGTAAGCTGTTTGGCACGCTGGGACGTAGTGGTATCTCGGTCATCGCCTGTGCCCAAGGTGCCTCTGAGACGAACATCTCGTTCGTCGTCGACGCCCGTTTCCTGCGCAAGTCACTCAACGTGCTCCACGACTCGTTCTTCCTCTCGGAATACAAGGTGCTGAACCTCTTCATCTGCGGCATTGGCACCGTGGGTGGCAACCTCATCGAACAGATTCGCTCACAATATGAGACACTGAAGGAGACGCGTCAGCTAAAGCTGAACGTCGTGGGCATCGCTTCATCGAAAAAGGCCGTCTTCAACCGCGACGGCATTGACCTGACAAACTACCGCGAACAGATGGAGGACAGCGACATCGAGCGCCTGAAGAACGAGGTCATTGGCATGAACATCTTTAACTCGGTGTTCGTAGACTGCACCGCCTCGCCCGACGTGGCCGACCTCTATCAGACGTTCCTCGACCATAACATCTCGGTCGTTACGGCCAATAAGATTGCCGCCTCGGGACCCTACGACGACTACCGCCGCCTGAAGCAGACTGCCCTGAAGAAAGGCATCAAGTTCCTCTTCGAGACCAATGTTGGTGCAGGCCTGCCTATCATCGGCACCATCAACGACTTGCTGAACTCTGGCGACAAGATTCTGCGCATCGAGGCCGTGCTCAGTGGCACGCTCAACTTCATCTTCAACACTATCGCTGCCGACGTGCCCTTCTCAGAGACCGTTCGCAGGGCCAAGGAAATGGGATACTCAGAACCCGACCCGCGCATCGACCTCTGCGGCACCGACGTCGTCCGCAAGCTGGTCATTCTGACCCGCGAGGCTGGCTACAAGGTGGAACAGGATGACGTAGAGAAGCATCTCTTCATGCCCGACGCCTTCTTCGAGGGAGCACTCGATGACTTCTGGAAACAGCTGCCCGCACTCGATGCCGACTTCGAGGCTCGACGACAGCAGCTGGAGCACGAACAGAAGCGCTGGCGTTTCGTGGCACGCATGGAGGGCGGCCATACCAGTGTTTCACTTGAGGCTGTCGGCTCCGGCCACCCATTCTATCGTCTGGAAGGTTCCAACAACATCGTGTTGCTTACCACCGAGCGCTACCGCGAGTACCCCATGCTTATTCAGGGCTACGGTGCCGGTGCAAGCGTAACCGCCGCTGGTGTCTTCGCAAACATCATGTCTATAGCGAATATCTAAGTAAGAATGGAATATACTTCGATTGAGATCTGTGCAGGTGCGGGAGGTCAGGCACTTGGACTGGAAATGGCGGGGTTTTCTCATCAGGTACTGGTGGAGTATGAAAAGGAATACTGCGATTGCCTGAAAAAGAACCGTCCTCTGTGGAACGTGAAATGTATGGACGTGAGACAGTTTGATGGTCAGCCTTATAAAGGAAAAATTGATTTACTCGCTGGAGGTGTGCCGTGCCCTCCTTTCAGCATCGCAGGTAAACAACTTGGTGCTGATGACGAACGCGATTTGTTTCCCCAGATGCTCCGGCTAGTGGAGGAAATCGACCCAAAGGTTGTGATGATTGAGAATGTGCGCGGTTTCCTTGGTAAACTGTTCGATAATTACCGCAACAGCATCATCGTCCATTTGAACCAATTGGGCTACAACGTCCATTTACGACTGCTGAACGCCTCTGACTATGGGGTGCCCCAACTCCGGCCACGAGCCATTATTATTGGCGTGAGGACTGATATTTATGATTTGTTTACGTTCCCGCAGCCAAAGCCAATGCAAATGAAAAGTGTGGGTGACACGCTTTACGACCTAATGTCGGCCAATGGCTGGCATGGGGCTGAGCGATGGCGGGCGAAAGCTGATAAGATTGCCCCAACGCTTGTCGGAGGCAGCAAGAGACATGGCGGTCCTGACCTTGGTCCAACTCGCGCCCGTGAGGCTTGGGCCAAGATGGGCATAGATGGAAGAGGTATAGCCAATGAGGCACCGCCTGCAAACTTTGAAGGAATGCCTCGGCTCACGCCACGGATGATGGCAAGGCTACAGGGATTCCCAGACGATTGGCAATTTGGCGTTCGTAAAACTACGGCCTGCCGGATGATTGGCAATGCTTTCCCGCCGCCCGTTGCTTGTGAAGTAGGACTCAGAATAAAACAAGTTTTAGATTATGTTAGCATTGATAGTAGAAGCACGCAGGAAATACCACGCAGAGCTGTTGGCTAACGGCGTGCTGACCATTGACGCGAAAGGTGTTCCAAGCAATGCTGATCGCTCGTCGAAACTCTCCATTGCCATCGCACAGGGTATTGCCCACCGGTTGATGGCTAATGTACAGGAGAAAGCCCTCGGACAGACTGCTGGAGCGCAGTTTGAACAGCTGAATATGGAATTTATTGAGGCCACGTTTCCGTATTTGCAGAACCTGCGTCCCGGCAAGTGGCACATAGCCAAGCTCGGCAACCGCAATAGTATCAAGACCAGCAGTTTTGCCCAGTATGAGCACCTTGACTATCTCAGTCATCTGACAAAAGAAGATGCTCGTTTGGCTGCTAGTATGGGCAACGACTACATGGTAGCCCCCGACGTGGTAGTCTATCGCGAGACTGAACCCGACGAGGTCATCAACGAACAGCAGGTCATCGTCGACGATTCAGTCAGCTTTTTGTCCGACATCCGGAAGAAATGCGGTGGTCTGCCTATCCTCCACGCTTCTGTATCTGCCAAATGGACTATGCGCAGCGACCGCGCGCAGAATAGTCGCACCGAGGCACTTGGCCTTATACGCAATCGAAAGGGACACTTGCCCCATATTGTTGTAGTGACCGGCGAACCGATGCCTGCTCGTATTGCTTCCCTTGCCTTGGGGACGGGAGACATCGACTGCGTATATCATTTCGCCCTCAATGAACTCGTTGAAGCCGTCAAAAATATTGGTGCCGAAGATTCCATGGAGATGCTCAACATCCTCATTAGAGGCAAACGCCTCAAAGACATCAGCGACTTACCGCTGGATTTGGCTGTATAAGTTTTTTACAATAATAATGAAGCACATCATCATTCTAGGCGACGGCATGGCCGACCACCCAGTTGAGCGGCTCGGCGGCAAGACGCTGCTACAGTATGCCGACACCCCCACTATGGACCTGCTGGCCAAAATGGGGCGCACGGGACGGCTCATCACCGTGCCCGACGGTTTCCCACCGGGCTCTGAGGTAGCAAATACCGCTATATTAGGTTACGACCTGAACAAGGTGTACGAGGGGCGCGGCCCCTTGGAGGCCGCCAGTATCGGCTATGAGATGGGCCCCGACGACTTGGCATTACGCTGCAACCTCATTAATATCGGTGATGGCAAAATCGTCACTCACAACGGTGGAAACCTGCAGACCGAGGATGCCCGCTTGCTCATCGACTACCTCAACGAGCACCTTGGCAGCGATACAGTAAAGTTCATCACTGGTATTCAGTACAGACACTTATTAGTGATCAAAGGCGGCTCGAAACACATCGAGTGCGCACCGCCCCACGACCACCCCAACGAGGAATGGCAGCCATTACTCGTGAAAGCAGAGAAAGGGTTTGAACAAGAAGCGAAGGACACTGTCGACTTAATCAACAACCTCATCCTTCGCTCGCAGGAACTGCTGCCCCAGCACCCCTACAACCAGGAGAAGGCCCGTCGCGGCGAGCGTCAGGCCAACAGCATCTGGCCATGGAGCGGTGGCTACCGCCCGTCGATGCAGACGCTACAAGAGCTGTACCCACAAGTGAAGTCCGGCTCGGTCATCTCGGCCGTCGACCTTATCCGTGGTATCGGCCACTACGCCGGTCTCGACATCATTGAGGTGGAAGGCGCCACAGGACTTGCCGACACAAACTACGAGGGCAAGGCACGTGCCGCCATCGATGCCCTCCACCATCAGGACTTCGTATTCGTTCACGTAGAGGCCAGCGATGAGGCCGGTCATGACGGTGACCTCGACCTCAAGCTGACAACCATCGAGAACCTTGACCGTCGGCTTGTCAAGCCCATCTATGAAGCAACCCTGCAAATGGACGAGCCCGTCTGCATTGCCGTGCTCCCCGACCACCTCACTCCCGTCGAGATGCGTATCCATGTGGGCGAGCCTGTGCCCTTCCTTATATATTATAAAGGTATAGAGCCCGATGCCGTGCAGCAGTACGACGAGGTTTCGTGCGTCTCCGGCGGCTACGGTCTGCTGCGCCTGCACGAGTTCATGGAGACGCTAATGAGCGTATAGGCATCCGACATTCACTGATTCGCAAGCATGGATAAAAGAACACTCCTTCTGGCAATGGCCATGACATGCCTGTCGGCTGCACAGGCCAAAGATTACAACATCGTGAGCTACGGTGCTAAGAACGACACCACTGTGCTGAGCACCACGGCCCTGCAACGGGCCATCGACGAATGCTCGCAGGCCGGCGGCGGAAGGGTGGTGATTCCCACGGGCAACTACAAGATTGGCTCCATCGAGCTGCGGAGTAATGTCCACCTCCACTTTGAGCAGGGGGCGACGCTCTACGGCAGCACTCGGCTTGAAGACTATCGCCCGATGAAGTCCGACTACGTGTCGCTACGTACACAAACCACAACCATCCAACTCATCTACGCCGACAAGGTGAAGAACGTCTGCATCGATGGCCACGGCACCATCGACGGACGCGGACGGGCATTCAAGAAGCTCTCATGGAACGATGAGGGTATCACGCGGCCCCACCTCCTGCGCTTCATCCAGAGCGCAGACATTACAATCCGCGACATCACACTATGCAACAGCGGCTGCTGGATGCAGCACTATTTGGCCTGCGACCGTCTGCACATCGATGGCATCAAGGTGTTCAACCGTAACAACTACAACAACGATGCCCTCGATCTGGACGGCTGCCATGACGTCATCGTGACAAACATCATGGCCGACTCAGACGATGATGCCATCACCCTGAAGTCGACATCGCCACGGCTCTGTGAAAACGTCCGCATTAGCGACTGCGTGGTGTCGAGCCACTGCAATGCCGTGAAGTTAGGTACTGAGACAAACGGGGGCTTCCGTAACATCAGCATCAGCGGCATCGTTGTCAAACCAAGCAGCGACCAACAGGAAAAGTTCTTTGGACAGTGGACTGGCTCGTCGGCCATCTCATTGGAAATTGTCGACGGCGGCGTGCTGGAGAACGTCAATGTCTCTGACATCAACGTCGAGGGCACCGAATCGCCTATCTTCATCCGTCTGGGCAACCGCGGACGAGGCTACATGTTAAGAGATGGGAAGGGCACGCTGAGTGGCAATGGCAACGAAGACACGATTGCCGAACTGATTCCCATCGACCACATAGGCCGCATCAATGGTGTACGCCTCGACAACATACAGATTCGAAATGCCGGCCCAACGGGCTGCAGCATCACTGGTCTGCCCGGTCATCCAGTGGAGAACGTCAGCCTGTCGAACATCACCCTGCACCACAAGGGGGGCGTGGGCTTTGCCGAGCTGCCAACCATTGAGAAGGCGCTGAAAGACGAGAAGGAGAAAGAGTATCCCGAAGCCACGATGTGGGGCAGTCTGCCAGCCAAGGGATTTTACGTGCGCCATGCCCGCAACGTGCAATTCCAGAACATCCAGGTAATGACCGAGCTGCCCGATGCCCGCCCCGACTATGTACGCGTGGACACGGAGGACTTGCGGTGGGGAGACTTGGGCGACGGTACCTATCGTAACCCCGTGCTAAACGCTGACTTCTCTGACCCCGACGTCATACGCGTTGGCGAGAAATACTATATGGTGGCTTCCGACTTCCATTTCATCGGCATGCAGGTGCTGGAGAGCGACGACATGGTGAACTGGCGCTACATCAGCCAAATCTATTCGCGCTTCGACGAACCGGGATGGGATGAGAATCGCCACTACGCCGGCGGTTCATGGGCACCCGCAATCCGCTACCACGACGGGCTGTTCTACGTCTACTTTTGTACACCCGACGAAGGTCTCTTCATGGCTACGGCAAAGGATGTCCACGGTCCGTGGAGTCCGCTCCATTTGGTGAAGCGCGTGGAAAAATGGGAAGACCCCTGTCCACTGTGGGACGACGACGGTCAGGCTTATCTGGGCCGTAGCCGTCATGGTGCAGGACCAATCATCGTCCACAAAATGTCGGCCGACGGACGACAGCTGCTCGACGACGGTGTCACTGTCTACACAGGTCCCGTGGCCGAAGGCACAAAGTTCCTTAAGCGCAATGGCTACTACTACTTGATTATCCCGGAAGGTGGCGTAGGGCAGGGTTGGCAGACGGTGCTTCGCTCGCGTAACATCTACGGTCCCTATGAGCGGCGCGTGGTGCTGGAACAAGGCTCAACGCGCATCAACGGACCGCATCAGGGAGCATTGGTCGACACGCCCACTGGAGAGTGGTGGTTCTACCATTTCCAGGAGACGCCTGTGCTCGGGCGTGTGGTCCATCTGCAACCAGCACGCTGGCAGAATGACTGGCCACTCATGGGCGCTGACCTCGACGGCAACGGCATCGGCGAGCCTGTTGATGTGTGGCAGAGTCCCCTACCCTCTCGGCCTACAACGCTCCAGACTGATGATGAGTTCGATGGTACTCTCGGCCTTCAATGGCAATGGAACCATAACCCGCTCAACGCTTACTGGAACCTCACGGAGCGCAAGGGCTGGCTGACCATCCACGCCCTGCCCGCCGACAGTCTGAAGGACTGTCACAACATGCTCACCCAGAAAGTCGTAGGATACATGAGCGAAAGCACGACATTGCTCACCCAGACGGGACAATGTTATGCTGGTCTCTTCTGTATCGGCAGACAGTTCCGAGCCATCGGCCTTTGTCAGCAGGGCGTCTTTGTCGAAGCCAATGGCCAACGGCAAATCGTCAAAGCGGGCAAATACCCCAAACTCTACCTTCGCATCACCAACGACTGTCAGCAGAACAGCCACCAGTTCGCCTACAGCACCGACGGACAGCAGTTCACACCCGTCGGCGACCCCTTCCCCATGCGTGCCGGCTATTGGAAAGGCATCCGCGTGGGGCTCTTCTGCTACGGCCACGACGGAAAGGCACAGTTCGACTACTTCCACAGCCAACAGACAAATCTCTGAGACATGGAAGAAAAGTGCCGGAAAGCTTTGCCGTTACAGCTTTTTTGTGTACCTTTGCACCAGAAAGACAAAGACTTAGACATTCACAACGAATAACAATCACAATATGAAATACTACAGCACCAACCATCAGGCCCCAGTGGCCGACCTGCGCAAGGCCGTCGTCAAAGGCCTAGCCGAAGACCGCGGCCTTTACATGCCCGAAACCATTCATCCCTTGCCGAAGGCATTCTTCGATGACATGCCCACCATGAAGTTTCAGGACATCGCCTATAATGTCGCCGCCAACTTCTTTGGCGACGATATCGACGGCGACTGTCTGCAGGACCTGGTCTACGACACGCTCTCGTTCGACTGCCCCGTAGTCAAGGTCAAGGATAACATCTACGCCCTGGAACTGTTCCACGGCCCCACGTTGGCTTTCAAGGATGTCGGCGCACGCTTCATGGCCCGCCTGCTGCAGTATTTCCTGCGCAACGGTTCTGTAAGAAACGACGCCAATACGACAGGCGGCGAGGTCAACGTCCTCGTTGCCACCAGCGGCGACACTGGTTCCGCCGTTGCCAACGGTTTTCTCGGTGTTGAGGGCATCCACGTCTACGTGCTCTACCCCAAGGGCAAGGTCAGTCCCATTCAGGAATGTCAATTCACCACCATCGGCCAGAACATCACTGCCATCGAAGTTGACGGTGTGTTCGACGACTGCCAGGCATTAGTAAAGAATGCGTTTATGGACGAGGAACTTAACCGCCAAAAGATGCTGACCTCAGCAAACAGCATCAACGTAGCCCGTTTCCTGCCGCAGGCTTTCTACTATTTCAATGCTGTGGCACGCCTCAATTCTCAGCTCTTCAATCCTCAGTTAACCATCTGCGTCCCCTCTGGCAACTTCGGCAACATCTGCGCTGCTTTGTTTGGTCACGCTATGGGTCTGCCAGTGAAGCACTTTATTGCTGCCAACAACGCCAACGACGTCTTCTACAACTACCTACAGACAGGTCACTACGAGCCAAAGCCCAGTCTTCAGACGCTGGCCAACGCCATGGACGTGGGTGCCCCCTCAAACTTTGCACGCATCATCGACCTCTACAGCGAGGGTGGTAAGCTGTCGGCCGAGGAAACCCACAGCCGCATCACCGACCTCATCAGCGGTGCCACTTACAGTGACGACCAGATTCGCGAGACCATGCGCAGCTGCTATGCCGAGACGGGTTACATTCTCGACCCACACGGTGCCTGTGGCTATCGCGCCCTCGAGGAGCAGCTGCAGCCAGGTCAAGTGGGCGTATTCTGTGAAACGGCCCATCCCGCCAAGTTTAAGGAGAAGGTTGATGAGATACTGGGCATCGACGTTCAGATTCCCGATCGTCTCGCAGCTTTCATGCGTGGCACCAAACAGAGCATTGCCATGAGCAAGGACTTTGCCGACTTCAAGGCGTTCCTGATGAACAGCTAAAGATCCAGACGCTGACATACGACAAATGACGAAACGGGCTATTGTGATGGGAGCATCTTCGGGCATTGGCCTGGAGGTGGCACGGCTGCTCAAAGAGCGCGGATGGATGGTGGGCGTGGCTGCCCGCAGAGTGGAACGGCTCACCGATTTCGACTTCGCCGCACAAATCGATGTGAACAGCGAGAAGGGCGGCGAGCAGCTGCAAGCACTCATCGAGCAGATGGGAGGCATGGACCTCTATATCCACGTCGCTGGCATCGGCCACCAAAACCGAGAGCTGAGAGCCGACACAGAATTGCAGACGGTGCAGACCAACGGCGTCGGTTTTACCCGCATGGTGGGCACAGCCTATCGCTATCTGGCCAATCATGGCGGCGGCCACATCGCCACCGTCAGTAGCATAGCCGGCACCAAAGGCTTAGGCCCGGCACCAGCCTATTCGGCAACAAAAGCATTACAGAACACCTATATTGAAGCATTGGAGCAACTGTCCAATGCCCAGGGCCTGAACATCCACTTCACCGACCTCCGCCCCGGCTTTGTCGATACCGACCTGCTGAACGATGGTCGCCACTATCCTTTATTATTAAATAAGGTACGCGTAGCTGAAGACATCGTCAAAGCCATAGAGCGGAGGCGTCACGTCCGCGTCATCGATGGCCGCTGGCGTGCCATCACATGGCTGTGGCGACGCATCCCCCGCTGGCTATGGCGGCGGCTAAAGCTCTGATTTCCATCAATAGCTACAAACTGGTCACCTCAATGACGGGCTGCTGGCCACGACTGTCCTCACGTTTCCAACTGACGGTCACCGTTCGGCGCTCGCCGGGCATCAGTGTAAAGTAGTTGTCGCTATAGACGACAGGCAGCATCTGTTCGCCATCCTCACCCTTCAGGTTCAAGCGTAAGAAGGGGGCTATGGTCTTTCCAGTGTTCGTTAGCGTCAACTCAGCCGTGATTATCTCACCCTCGCTCAGCACTTTGAACTGCTTTGTCAGCGTAGGTTCGGGCAGCTTGGCGATAGCCGCATAACTGCCGTCGCGATCTTCGATGAAGTAGTCGTTGGTCGACAACACCGCATTCTTGTCTTTAAGTTGCAGACGCAGCAGGGCACACTGCCCATTGGTCTGTGGTCGCCCGAGTACGGGCTGCGTTGTATCGTCGCCACTGGTCAATCTTGCCGACTTAGCGACAATCCGTTTGCCAGTTGCCACGTCGTAGAGCGTAGCTGTGGCCGTCAGTCCAGCATGATTACCAGCAAAGAGGTTCACCACCTCAATGCTGTCAGTTAGCACGTTCCACTGGATATGCAGCGGTTCGCAACCTTTCTTTACGCCAAAATAGGCCGCGGTGGGGTCAAGGTAGTAGTCGTAGGTCTGCCATACCATCGACGGCCAGCAGGGATGGCTCATCCAGATAAGCAGGCCCGAGCGCGTCTTGCTGCCCGACTCGAACATGGCACGGTAGCCTTGGTAGTTAATAAGCTGTGCCCAGCGGAGGAAAGGTTCCAATTGAGAATTGAGAATTGAGGATTGAGAAGTAGGCTGCACATCGTTCGACTGTCCCATGGCTTTAGTAACCAACGCATTGAACTCCAAGGCGCGCTGGGCACCAAGCAGAGTGTAGTCATGTTGTCCCCACTGCACCGACTGCGGCCAAAGCGAGTCAGGGGCAAAGGTACGCCGCATGCTCTCGATATTCATGACAGCAGGCATGCCACGCTCGGTGTGGATCTTGCCCGACTGGCGTTCGAAGTATACCTTTGCGGGCTGTGCGCAATAGGGTCCATGACCTGTCACGCCGTCGTCGGCCGAGCTACTGATGTAGCCTAAACCCGGCGACAGCTGACTGACAAACTGGCGCAGCTTGCGGTCGATATTCGTAGGCGGATAACCCTCGTTGCGGCCACAATAGATGCCGATGGCGGCATGTTGACGGATGCGCCGCACGTAGTCCTCAGCATTATCGAGGAACAAGCGGTCATCGTAGGGGTCTGGGCCATCGGCAGGGTTAGCCAACCAGAAGTCTTGCCAAATCATGATGCCGAGTGAGTCGCAGACATCGTAAAAAGCGCGGTCGCCCGTCTGTCCCACCCAGTTGCGTATCATCGTACAGTGCATGTCGCGGTGGTAGCCCACAGCTGCCTCGTACTCACGCCGTCCGTACTGCAGGTTATGCTCGGCAAAGCCCCAGTTGCCACCAAGTGGCACAAAGCGGCGGCCGTTGATGTAGACGAGCAGGCTATCGGCCATCTGCTCATAGGTCATCTGGCGCAGGCCTGCCTTGTAATGAGCCTCACCCCCGGCCCCTCTCCCAAGGAGAGGGGAATATATAGATTTGGAGGCGGAACTGTCAGCGGAAGGTTCGGAGGATATATTATCAGCGGAAGAGGTATATACTCCCCTCTCCTTGGGAGAGGGGTCGGGGGTGAGGCTGAACCCTGCATCATAAAGATAGGGCTCGCCATAGCCATTAGGCCACCACAGCCGGAAGTCACTGCTCGTCAGCTGCGGGAAGTCTTCTGGCGAGAAGCATACCTCCTGCTCGCTTTGGGCGGGCAGCGTCACCTTCTTTTCGAATGTCACATCGCCAATCCAGCCCCTGAGAGTGCCGCTTACTGCCGTCGCATTATGATTCTTCACAAACACCGAGGGGGTCACCCTGATGCTTTTGTCTATATACTCCCCTCTCTTTTCGGAGAAGGGTTGGGGGAGAGGCTTTAACTCTGTCCCCACATACGGGTCGCTCAGCGATACGCCACCAGGCACTTGCTTCACATAGACGTCGCCCCAGATACCAACCTCACGTCCGCGAACCGTCGTTATCCAGTCCCAACCGATAGTGGCATGGAACGTAGGATTGTCTGCTCCCAGAATGCCGCCATTAAACTGCGTCGTGTTCTCGTTCTTCTCCTTCACCGAACCAAAATGCTCGTTGCAGATGATCTCCACGGCCACGTAGTTATTTCCCTCACGCAACAGGCCCGTCACATCAAACTCTCCACGCTGGAAGGCACCCTCGATGCGTCCAAGACGCACGCCGTTCAAGAAAATGTTCGCTTTCCAGTTGATACCGTCGAAGCAGAGAATCGTCTTCCCTTGTTGGGAGATATTGGAGGTGGTGACGATGCCTCTATACCAGAAGTTCGAGCGGAAATAGGACTCGGAAATCTGGTCCACCCAGTCGGCATAGTTAGGGTTGGGCACCGCCCCTATATTTATAAAAGAGGTAAGCACCGTGCCAGGCACCGTCGCCGGTATCCATCCATCGGGGGCGAAGTCGGCCGAGGCTATCTCCTCGCCCGTAGCATGCACCTCTGATGCCCGCTGCAACTGCCAATTTGCAAGTGAAGAGTGACACTTTTCACTTTTTCCCCACACTTCCAGCTCACGCAGGGCATAGTAACCACACTCGTTGGGTTCCTCCATGACAAGGCGTACGGCACGCCCGTCGTCTTCTATCTCATGATGCCATCGCCGAGGTTCTTGATACCATCGCGGCACGATGCTGTCGATGTCGCACGCTGTGCCGAGGTCGACTTTCAGCCACTGCTTACCACCGCCGTCGCTCATCCACATCGAGCTGAACTGTTGTGATGACTGCATCCAAAGCTCCTGGCCGGCCTCATCGTAGAAATGCAAGCCATGCATGTCCCAGTAGGCAGCCCCTTCCATCTCCAGTAATAGGCGGAAGTGTCTCTCCCCACTCCTCACTCCTAACTCCTCACTCGCAACTCGCAACTCGACACCGTCCAGCACTCGCGCCGGCAGATAGCTCTCACTGGTCTGCTTGTTCGGATCGCTGTGCAACTTGTAGCGCAGAGGCGTGCCTGGAAGGCCGTCACCCGTCAGCTCGCCGATGGTTGTCCACGCCCGTCCGTCATCCGACGTCTGCCAAGCGATACGGTAGCCCTTCGTGGTGACAGCCTCATCGTAGGCAACCCTACCTTCAAGCACCACCTTCCGAATCGCAGGGTCAAGAGCCACGCCCCCACTCCTAACTCCTAACTTCTCCCTCCTAACTCCTAACTCTATCCACGTCTTGTCGCCCATCAGCACATTGCTTGACCACTCGTTGCCGTCGAGTGTCCACTCCGCTTCGCGGCGCGGCAGCCTGCCTTGTGGCGTGCTCACCACCAACTGCGCCGGCACCGACGTGTCACAGATGCCGTCGGTCACGAGGTGTGCCGTCAGGTTATAGTCGACCGTTGTCGAGGCCCACGCCGCACGGTGCAGCGCGAGGTTCTGGCTTTTTGAATTTGAACAATGGTTAACGGCAGGACCATGATATTCCGAAAGCCGACCAGGGTACTGGCCGATGCCACGCGTATAAACCCCATCGTTTGTCTGCGCTGAAGCCATCAAAGGGCATAACAGCAGTAAGTTTATTAGCTTCATAGATAGAAAATAGATTGTTTTGATGTTACAAAAGTACACATTTTCCCTCGTTTAATTAACGCGCACAGTACCAAAAACGTTCCTTTTAGACAACTTTAACAAAAGTTTTCCAAATATTTCTTGTCAGTTTCCCAAAATCTTATTACATTTGCAGTCTAAAAATGCCCTAAAACTGCATAAACGTGCATAAACCTTTAACTACTAATATTTAACCTTATTATTAACCAAAAAGAGCAAACATGAAAAAGAAAGAAAGCTTTTTTCGTTCTCATCTGAGAGCGTGTTTGACGGCTTTGTGTCTCTTCTTCGCCATCGCGATGCAGGCACAAAATGTTACGGTGAAAGGAACCGTCACCGACCAGAACGGTGATCCCGTCGTCGGTGCCACGGTGAAACAGAAAGGTGCCAAGTCGGGCACGGTGACGAACCTTAATGGTGAATACACCCTGTCGGTGCCTGCTAATGCTACCCTTGAAGTCTCTTATATCGGCATGCAGCCGCAAGAGATCAAGGCTACGGGCGGTACGATGAACATCAGGCTGGCTGACGGTGCCACAGCCCTCGACGAAGTAGTGGTGACCGCTCTCGGTATCAAGCGCGAACAAAAAGCTCTGGGTTATGCAGTGACCGAACTTAAAGCCGATGAACTGGATGCGAATCTCATCAACCCCGTCCAGGCCCTGCAGGGTAAGGTTGCCGGTGTCGAGGTGACATCTTCTGACGGCGGTATGTTTGGTGCCTCGAAAATTCTGATTCGAGGTGCATCGACACTGAACAAGAACAACCAGCCTATCTACGTCGTCGACGGTGTCATTCTGGATAACGACATTTACGAGCAGAGTGCCGACTGGGCCCACGGTGACCAGAACTACGGTACCGAGCTGAAGAACCTGAACCCCGACGACTTCGAGTCGGTGTCGGTGCTGAAAGGTGCTGCCGCTACTGCCCTGTACGGTTCACGTGGTCTGAACGGCGCAGTGGTCATTACTACCAAGAGTGGTAAAGGTAAGAAAGGTATCGGCATCGACTTCAGCCAGACCATCGGTTTCGACAAGGTGACTCACCAGCCTGACTTCCAGAATGAGTTTGCTGAGAGCTGGTTCCACTGTTCGTCGAAGAAAAGCGGTTTCTATGTGAACGACCTGTACTGGAACAACGCTGATGGCTACCCCTCGTATAAAGTGCTGAGCAGCTACGGTGAGATGGGTACCGCCTTAGGTCCCTCGTTCGATTATATCCGCCAGAACGCTAAGGACGGGCTGATGGAGATGTACGACGGCCAGTTGCATACCCCGGAAGCCTACAAGAATAACTTCAAGGATGCTTACGACACGGGCTTCTCGACGAACACGAACATCGCCGTGTCGGGCGGCAACGATCGAACCACGTTCTACACCTCCGTGTCATACCGCTACAACAACGGTACGCTGCCCAACAATGACTTCCAGCGACTCAGCCTTTTGGCTAAGGCCAGCCACAAGATTACTGATAACGTGGAGTTGGAGGCCAGCATGACCTTCGCCAACTCGAAGCCCCGCAATGCTCAGCCGAACATCGGTGAATACTTCGTTGACGGTACCTGGGATCGCATGTACGATGCCAAGTACTACCGCAACAAATATAAGGGTAGCCACGGCGGTCTTGCTGAGACCAGCTATGGTGACGAGTACGGCTATGTTATCGGACGTGGAAACTGGTGGAGTATTTGGGAGAACGAGTCCTTCCAGAAAGAGACTGTCGTCCGTCCTGACCTGAAGCTGACATGGAGCTTCACACCGTGGCTGAAGTGGGTCACCGAGGCCAGCTACAACTACTACTTCATGGAGAGCCAGACGAAGCAGCCAGGTGCCGGCTACTACAACCAAGGTGGTTACTACGGTATCGGACAGAGCCGCAAGGAACAGCTAAATTTGAACACTAACCTGATGTTCGACAAGCAGCTCAACGAGGACTTCCACCTGAACGCCTTCCTGCGCTACGAGCTCTACAACAGTTATCGTTCACGCATGAGCGCCAACACCAAGGGTGACTTCATTGTGCCCAACCAGTATTTCCTGGCCAACGGTTCCGAGGGCTACAACGCCTCAGCTGCTGTCTCCGACACGAAGACCATCCAGTCACTTGTTGCACAGGTGGGCCTGAGCTGGCGCGACCAGCTGTTCCTCGATATTACTGGTCGTAACGACTGGTCTTCGGCACTTGTTTACAGCGACGGTCATGGCTCGTTCAGCTACTTCTACCCCTCGGTGAGTGCCTCATGGCTCATTACCAACACGTTCCGGGAGCAGCTGCCAGAGTGGCTCTCCTTCTGGAAGGTTCGCGCCAGCTATGCCCAGGTGGGTAACGACTGTTCTGCCTACTATCTTAACTCGGCCTACTCACTGGAGAGCTACACCAACCAGTTTGGTAAGCCATTCTCTACTGTGCTCCCCGGCACTACATACAGCCAGGACTTGAAGCCAGAGCGTAAGAAATCGTGGGAAATCGGTACTGACATCCGTTTCCTGAATAACCGTATCGGTCTGGACTTTACGTATTATAAGGAGAATACTACTGACCAAATTATGCAGGTGGCCATCCCTTCCGTCTCAGGTTACAACAATGCTCTGATCAATGCCGGTAACATTCAGAATGCCGGTTTCGAGGTGGCCCTGAACACCACACCCATCGCAACGAACGACTGGCAGTGGGACGTGAACTTCACGTGGACGAAGAATAACTCGAAAATCGTGGAACTCTCTGATCTCTGTGCCGACTACATCAAGCTCGAGGGTGACCCCGATTATGGTAACTTCCGCATCGGTTCGGTAGCCAAAGTAGGTGGCTCTTACGGTATGCTGATGTCTGATGCTGCTCCCCTTATCGATGAGGAGTCAGGCATGCGCGTGCTTAATCCCCGCTTTTACAATATTGGTTATCTGTCACCTTGCTACCAGCGCTCTGGTAAGGTTGAAGAGGTGGGTAACTCCGTACCAGACTTCCTCGGCTCTGTCAATACATCCCTCCGCTGGAAGAACTGGACGTTGACGGCAAGCTTCGACGGCCGTTTCGGTGGTAAAGTTGCTTCCTACGGCTCACACTACGGCTACGCTTACGGTTATACAGAAACCTCACTCGAAGGCCGTGAGGGACATGGTGGAAAGACCTACACTTCAGGCTTTGACAACATCGAGTACCACGATGGTGTGATTCCTCAGGGTATCGTTCTTGCCGGACAAACTATTACTCAGCCTGATGGTTCAAGCTACACAGTCGGTTCGGGCAAGTACGAAAGTGGTGAAACTTGGGAGGAACTGATTCAGGGTGGTCATGCTGAGTATATCCACGCAGGTGGCTGGATCTACCTGTCGCAGCAGTGGGGAACCTTCGTCCTTGATGACCTGTGGTTTAAGACCCTTAACTATATTTCGTTCCGTGATCTTTCACTGAGCTATCAGTTCGATAATAGCATTTCAAATAAGATTGGATGCCGCCGCCTAAGTCTGACGGCTCAGGCTCACAACCTCGGCTACTTGCTCAATACAATGCCTAACCACGAGAACCCAGAGGCAGTCTCTGGAACAACCGCAGCAGAATTCCGTCTTCGCTCTTATTCCGGTGTGACCACCAGTCTTACCTTCACGCTCAAAGCTACATTCTAACTCACAACCTTAAAAAGCAAAGAATATGAAACTCAATAGATTATTTATTGCAGGAGCCTCGGCTGCCGTGCTGATGATGAATATCAGTTGCGCCGACGATTATAAGGAGCTGAACATGGATCCCGCTAACGTCACCAAGACAATGCCTGAGGGTCTGCTCACTGCCGCAATCAATTCGTTCCAGCCCACAGACTACCTAGTATGGTTCTACAACGTACAATACTTTACCCGTTGGGACCAGATGGGTATGCCGGGTGGCGGATTTGCTGATGATTTTACCGGTATGGCTGAGGTAGGCGGACAGGGCAGTCAGTACATACAAACGTTGAAATATCGTAACCGTATTCAGAGTTACATCAACGAGACAGGTGAAGTTGAGAATAACGGTTATCTGGCTGCAACGGGTATTTTAACGATCTATTTAGGTATCTTCGATACCGATATGTATGGCTCTATCCCCTATACAGAAGCCTGTCACTATGATGACCAGGGCATCCTCACACCGAAGTATGAGACCGTAGAGGAACTCTATAACCTTTGGATTACAGAGCTCAATAATTACATTACCATGTTGCAGGCCGACGGTCTGTCGGGTGTCACTCGTCAGGATGCAGCTTACTCATGTAACTGGTCGAAGTGGGCAAAGCTGGCCAACTCGCTGAAGCTCAAGATTGCAGTACGCCTCTATAACAATGACCCACAGAAGGCTCTTGCTATCGCTAACGAGGCTGCCAGCAACTCCGCTGGTTTGATTACCGATATTGATGATGACTTCCGTTTCGCCAAGGCTACAGATTACGCGTCTGGTGACGCCGACCATGTTTATGGTACAGGCAACGGCCTGAGCACTATCTATGCAACAGCAAATGTCTTCAAGTACATGCTTGGAAGCAAAGATCCCCGCATTCGCTTCATATATGCTAAGAACTCGTTCAACTCGAAGGTTGTGCAGAGCTTCATCGACAATGGCAAGTACAATGACCTGCCCACAGCTGTGAAAGCAAATGTTGTGCTCGATGAGAATGGCAACTTCAAAGAGTGGGGCGGCATGGGCGAGCCTTGGGTGCGCTACACGGCACTGCCCATGCAGTACTCGCCAAAGACATCTCATGATGCAGGAACCCTCTCGGATGCTGACTATGAGGAGTATTGGAACTCAGGTGTGCGCTACCAGATTAAGATTGGCGAGAACGAAAAGTCGTACAATCCCTGGAGCTACTACACCAGTGAGATGCGCCGCGGTCGCGTAGACTTCCAGCTGCCCACGGCCATGACAGTCAATGAGGACGGCTCAATCGACATGCACGTCATTCAGGACACCGACGACAATCCGCTCTATCAGATGTATCTTGGTGCAGGTGAGGTGAACCTCTACATGGCAGAACTGGCACTGCTCAATGGAGGCTCTTTTGATGGCAAGTCGGCCGAGGCTTGGTATGAAGCTGGTGTGCGCGCCTCCGTTGAGGAGTTTGATGCTCTGGCTAAGGACAATAAGATTCCGTACTATGGCACTAACTATGGCTACGATGAGACCGACATGCCTATTGACCTTCAGGATGGCGAAATTGACGCCATGCTTGCCACCGACAACGTGAAGCTCAGCGGCACTAACGCCGAGAAGTTGGAGAAGGTTTACCTGCAACAACTCATTCACTTCAGCGAGCAGTGCGACGACCAGTTCGTTACGGCTCGTCGTTCGGGTTACCCGAAGGTTGGCTCCAGCCTTCTGCCCTTCGAGCAGTTCCCAGGCATCGCGCTCTCGGCTATTCCGCGCCGCTTCGTCATCTCAGAGCCTCTGCCTACTGACTTGATGTACGACATCAAGACGGCTGCTTATAAGGCTCAGGGCTTCAGCCTTGGTACCACTACTCAGGGAAACCAGTATAACAGTGGTAATGCTCCTCTGAATGTCGAGCGTCTCTGGCAAGACAAGAACGCTCCGCAGTGGGGCTCGCCGAAATGAGTTGGTTGAATCTTGATTTATAATCCCTTTTTTACAACGATGGCAGGCACTGCTGCCTGCCATCGTTGTTAACATCTCACAAATAATCATGCGCAAGTTAGTCATATTTATCTTTCTCGCTGTTTTTTCAACGGTTTTAGCACAGGAGAAGCGAGTCTATTTCTTCTCCGACTTTGTCAACACTGCCATCCAGTACAAGGGCGGTCAGAAGTTCAAGGTCAAGGCCAACTACGACGTGGCCAATCGCAAGATGATGTACATGCAGGGCGACCAGCTCATGGAACTCACAGACCCGCAGCTCGTCGACACCATCGTCACCGACGGCTATGCGTGGGTACTCCATGACGGTCACTTCTGTCAAGTGGTTGACAGCAAGGCTGGTAACCGTGTGCTCTTGGGATGGCACATCGTTAAGATGCACGAGGGATATGTTGGGGCCTTCGGCATTTCGCAGGTTCCCTCGCGCAAAGTGAAGTTGAACGGGCAGTTTGGTCTCGACAACTTTACTGCTGACGGAGGTGGTATCTTTAATGGCACAACAGACACAAATGCTCACGATGGCAACGGTTCTAACCTTGACGTATGGCGCATGAAAAACCAAAGCACCTACTATTTTAACAAGGATGGCCGCGAGTATGCCCTCAAAGGCATGAAGAGTGTCTACAAGGCCTTCCCCGAACACAAAGAACAAATTAAGCAGTTCGTCCATGACAACCATCTTGACATGATGACGGCTGAGAACGCCTTCCGAATCATCGACTTTCTTATCACTTTGTGACGTTTAAGGAAGTATAATTATCCCGCGTATCCCAAGCCCATTTTAGGGCTTGGGATACGCGGGATAATTATATAGTAATCCGAAAAGTTCGTTCAGTCCAAATATAAAAAGGGACGCGCGCGACCGTTTTCATACTTTTTCCTTGGTTGTTCTGACGAGAAACCTTATTTTTTTGTGAATTGTTTGGTGGTTTCACTGAAAAGATGTATCTTTGCAAGGCAATTAACATGAAACTATATGATGACCATCGCCAACCCCATCTACGACACCGTGTTCAAGTACCTCATGGAGGATGAACGCATCGCACGTACTATCCTTTCTGCCCTGCTGAAGGAGAACATCGTGAAAGTGGAGGTGCGCCCGCACGAGTACACCAACGGACAGAAGGAGATACTCTCCATCTTCCGCATAGACTTCGGAGCCACGGTCCTCAAGCCTGACGGCGAAGAGCAACTTATCCTGATAGAGCTGCAAAAGTCGTGGTTGCCCACCGAGACCCTACGTTTCCGCCAGTACTTAGGCGTACACTATCAGAACCCCAAAAACATCGTCACCGAAAGCCCCGACCGACATGCCCTGCCAATGGTGGCCGTCTATCTTCTGGGACATACTGTGGGCGAGATAGAAGAGCCTGTAGTTTACGTACGGCATAAGGCCTTCGACTATGATGACCAGCCCGTCACACGCGGCATTCCCAACAAGTTCGTCGACAGCCTGAACCACAACAGCATCATCGTGCAGATACCCCGTTTGCACGGGAAGATCAACAACCGTCTGGATAAGATACTGAGCATCTTTGACCAGAAAAGGGTGTGCAACGACAATCAGCACTATCTGGCCCTTGATGACAAGGCTTTCGATGCAGCCGACGACGACATGCAGCCCATCATCCACAGACTGCTAATGGCAGCATCTAACATGGAGATGAGGCAGAACATGAACGTGGAGGATGAGTATTACTCAATCATCAAGGAGCAGGAGGGCAAATTGTATGGTCTGGAAAGAGACCTGGCAGATAAAATCGGACTGCTGGCAGAGAAGGACGGACAGCTAGCAGAGAAGGACGGACAGCTAGCAGAGAAGGACGGACAGCTGGCAGAGAAGGACGGACAGCTAGCAGAGAAGGACGGACAGCTAGCAGAGAAGGACGGACAACTCCATGTGCTGGTAAAAATGCTTATACAAGCAGGGCAAACGGTAGAAGCCATTGCCAAGAGTCTGAACCTCGATAAAGAGTCAGTAGAAGCCTTGCTACAGAAATAGTTTTCAGCGCACGAATCATTCAAGTCATCCCCTTCTGTTAATACGCCATTTACCAGACGTTAACATGGCATTAAGCACCCGTAAGTGTGCTATTTACGCACAGCAAACTGCATCTTATTGCAAATGTAGAAGCGGCCCATGTGGCAAGTTTCCTGCACGTTTCTACGAAGAAGCCGTTGGTTTCCTCCGTAGGAAACCAATGGTTTCTCCTATAGGAAACCGATGGCTTCTGTGTGAAGAAACCGATGTTTTCCTACAAGGCTCCCTTCAGGATGCCTTTTCCTTTACTGTGGTTCTCGAGGTTTGGAAACACACGCGTCATGCTGCTCATAGGTGACAAAGTCAGAAGCCGTCCACAGTGTAGGTTTTCGATGATATTGCGCCATATATTTGTCAAATTCCGGTTTTTAATATCACAACATCACCACTAATATAACACTTTAACATATTGTATAACAAAGACATACAGCGTTAGTGATATTAGTGATATTACTTTTAAAATTTAAGGTTTTCAGCAAATACGGCCTGAAAGGCAAATAGGCCATTAGTTCATATACTGCCTATAAGTTTAGCGGACTCCAATACTACAAACATAGGTTTGGGGGCGACAGGATGTTTTTTCTATTTTTCTTGGTTGTTTCAAGAAAAAAGTGTATCTTTGCACAATGAAAGTAACCTGCCAACAATAACCTACAACGATATGACAACCCGACAATCATTAACGGCACTATGCCTGCTGGCCGCCCTCACTGGCCAAGCACAGCAACAGGCTCCCGCACCCGTCGGCCCACTGCCCACCGAACACCAGGTACGGTGGCAACAGTTAGAGACGTATGCGTTTATCCACTTCGGACCGAACACGTTTGGCGACCGCGAGTGGGGCTATGGCGATGCACCGCTCAGCTCGTTCAACCCAACACGGCTCGACTGCGAGCAGTGGGCACAAACGGTGAAGACGGCCGGCATGAAGGGCATCATCCTCACCGCGAAGCACCACGATGGCTTCTGCTTATGGCCAACAAAGTACACCGACTACTCGGTGCGCAACACCCCGTACAAGGATGGCAAGGGCGACATTGTCGGCGAGTTGGCCGAGGCCTGTCGCAAATACGGTCTGAAGTTGGGCCTCTACCTGTCACCCTGGGACCGTCACCAAGCGTTCTACGGCACGCCGCTCTACCGCGAGTATTTCCACGCACAGCTTGAGGAGCTACTGACGCAGTACGGCGAGCTATTCGAAGTGTGGTTCGACGGCGCCAACGGTGGCGACGGCTGGTATGGCGGAGCCCGCGAGGTGCGTAAGATCGACCGCCGCACGTACTATGATTTCCCCCGTGCTCACCGCGAGGTATGGCAGCACCAGCCACAAGCCATCATCTTCAGTGATGGCGGCCCCGGCTGTCGATGGGTTGGTAACGAGAACGGCTATGCCGACGCCACCAACTGGTCGCTGCTGCGCATACAGGAGGTGTATCCTGGCTACGACAAATACTTCGAGCTGACCAGTGGCCATGCCGACGGTGACACATGGGTGGCCTCAGAGTGCAACACCTCGATACGTCCGGGCTGGTTCTACCACGAAAGCGAAGACCAGAAAGTAAAAACCGTTGAGCAGCTGGCTGACCTCTACTACCGTTCCGTAGGCCATAATGGCACCTTCCTGCTTAACTTCCCTGTCGATAAGGACGGGCTCATCCACCCCACTGACTCCGCCCACGCTGTTGATTACCACCGCTTGGTGGCTGCCGAGCTGAAAGAAAACCTGCTGCTGAAGGCTAAGATCAAAGCTTCTGACGAGCGCGGCAAGAACTTCAGCACTAAGAACCTTACCGATGACGACTACGACACCTACTGGGCAACCAACGACGGTGTGACCAGTGCCACTCTGGACATCATTCTGCCCAAGGCACAGCCCATCAACCGCCTGCTGCTTCAGGAGTACATTCCACTGGGCCAGCGTGTCGAGAAGTTTAGCATCGAATATTTCCCCTTGAAAAACCAGGGGCAGTTTATTCCCATAAAAGGCCACAACATGGGCGTTCCGAACCTCCTCACCTTGTCGAGATGGCAGCCACTCTACGTCGATGAGGCCACGACCACCATCGGTTACAAGCGGTTGCTGAGATTCCCCGCCGTCACCACCAAGCATCTGCGCATCCACTTCGAGCAGGCTCGTGGCCCGTTATGCATCAACGCCGTTGGCGCCTTCTATGCCCCCAAGGGTCAAGAGACCTCCGTGCTTGCCAACAGCCGTGCAGCCCTGCGTGGACTGCCTGCCACGGTGGTGGACGATGCCGATGGGCAGGGCGTGCTGCTCGACCTTGGCTCGCCGCAGACCATCCGCTCGCTGCACTACTTGCCGGCAGAGAACGGCCTCATCGCCATCTACGAGGTGTATGCAGGCCTGTCGACCGACCAGATGACGCGCGTCGCCGAGGGAGAGTTCTCGAATATCCGCAACAACCCCATCCAGCAGGACGTCAGCTTTCCTGCCGTCAGTGCCCGCTACGTGCGACTGAAAGCCACCCGCATGGTCAATGAGTCGGAGACGGTGAAGTATGAGAAGGTGGTGGTGAGGTAGAATCGAACTTAATGAGGGCGAGGCCAATGGCTGTCCAGATAAGCTCGCGCAAGCGTACAAGCAGTGCTACGAAGATGCCTGCTGAGGCTGTCATGCCCAGCCCATTGACCGACATAAGAAAGCCACCCTCTCGGCCACCCAGCTGCAATGGTATAAAGAACAGCATGTTGGCGAAGAGCGACGTGAAGGCGAGGATAAGAATGCACTGCAGATAGTTGGCCGATGGCATGATGACCAGCAGTATGAAGAAAATTTCGAGTGCCGACAGCACGCGACAGGCCAGCTCCAAGCTGACGGCTGTGACAAAGGTTCGTGGATTCTGGTTGTGGAGGGCCGCTATCTGTCGGTCAATTTCAGCCAGCTGTTCGGCATGACTATCGAAGAAGGGCCGTGCCCACCGCTTAGCGAAAGGAATGTGACGCAACAACTTGATGCCCGTGGCGGCAATTCCCCGCTTATAGCCCTTCAGGAAGAACCAGATAGCCAGCAGACAAAAGGCAGCGACGGCGGCAATGAGTGTCAGCATGAAAACATTGAGCGCCTGCGTACATATATATAATACGCACGAGAGAAGCCAGAACCAAAAATGCGAAAAGATGTGGGTCATGACGTAGAGCAGCACCGAAGCCGTGGCCCGCTTTGTGCCAATCTTAGGGGCAAGCGCCATGATGCGGTAGGGCTCGCCCCCCATCAGCCCCCCTGGCGTAGCATAGTTCAGTGCAAAGCCTGAAATAGTCACTTTGTATAGCCAAAGGAAAGAGAAAGGCTTCTCCGAGTCAGAAGTCCCTTCCGACCTTCCCTGACTGGGTGAGGATGCTGCGTCAGCGTTCTCAGCGAAGGAAGCCTCCCCTTGTGGGGGGAGGTTGGAGGGGGCTGGGACTTGGCTTTTTATAATGACCCACCATGCAGCAGTATTGAAGAGATAGAGGAATGCCCACAGTGCGACAACTGCCAGAAACCAGTAGCCGGCACGCGTCAGGCCACTCCACACCTCGCGGTAGTCGAGCTGTGTGAGCATGATGGCCAGCACGACGAGTCCAAAGATGAGAAACGCGTTCTGATACTTCTTTTTCACTCGATGGCAATAGTTTGTTCCGCGTCGTTGTTAGGGGCGTTGCGGCGCAACGGTGCAGCCGCATTGCCGTCGTCCTTGTTGCGTGGCACGTTGAAGCGCACCTTCTCGCTGTCGTCACGGCGCTCATGGTAAAGCTTCGGCAGTGGGTTCTTCAGCGGCTCGTCATAGTTATCACGGTTACGGAATACGTCGATGGCGGTGTAGATGGCATTGCGTAGCGAGCGCTCGTCGCACTTGTTGCGCCCTGCCAGATGGAAGAAGGTGCCGTGAGCGGGGGCCGTGCGCACCAACTTCAGGCCGGCCGTGAAGCGTATGCCACCCTCGAGTGCCAAAGCCTTGAAAGGCGTCTGACCCTGGTCGTGGTACATGGCCAGAACGGCATCGAAACGGTAGTAGGCGCAACTGCCGAAGAAGTCGTCGGCGGCATAGGGACCAAAGACCTGAATGCCACTGTCGGACAGCTCCTTGATGGCAGGGATGATGACCTCCTGCTCCTCAGTGCCCAGCTCGCCGTCCTCACCGCAGCGAGGGTTGAGACCCAAGACGGCAATGCGCGGATTAGCAATGCGCAGGTCACGACGCAAGGCGTTGTGCAACAGAGTAGCCTTCTCGATGACCTTCTGCTTGGTGATGGCCTCCGAGACATCCTTCAGAGCCACGTTATTGGTAACAAGGGCTACGCGAAGGTCCTCGTTCATAAGGATCGTCAGTCCCTTGTTCCCATCGTTGAGACACTGCTCAATGAAGTCGGTGTGACCTTTGAAGCCAGGGATGCTGTTCTTAAAGACGGGAGCCGTGACCAGCACGTCGAAAGCATCCTTCTGGTAGTCGCTGACGGCACGGTTGATGGCCCTGAGAGCAGCATCGCCAGCCTCTGGCGTCGGCTCGCCGAAGGTCACTTTCACCTCCTCATCGATGACGGTGAGCAGGTTCAGCCGACCGTCCTTGGCATCGTCGGCCTTGTTGATAATGTTGAACTGAGGTTCTACGCCAATAGCTTTAGCGTGGTAGGCCGCCACCTTTGGAGCACCATAGACGATGGGGGTGCAGAGCTCCAGCATCGTAGGGTCGTCGAACGCTTTCAGTATCACTTCGTAGCCTATGCCGTTGGTGTCACCGTGGGTGATGGCTACGCGGGGGAGTCTTTCTTGTTCCATAAGAGGTTAATAGGAATAATAGGGGTTAATGTATTTGATGGGAGTTATGAGCAGTTGAGAGAAGGCCGCAAGCGGCGAAGATGTCTTGTCCTCGGCTGGCACGGATGGTGGCAAAGACGCCATGGCTGGTAAGATAGTCGCGCAGCCGCAGCAGCCGCTGCTCGTCGGTGGGTGGCAGGTCAGCGTCTGGTATGCTGTGGAAACGAATCAGGTTGACACGGCACTCCAAGCCCTGCAGCAGACTGACGATGGCCTGCGCATGGCGCTGCGTGTCGTTGAGACCACCGAAGCAGATGTACTCGAACGAGCAGCGACGCTGGTGCGTAAAGTCGTACTGTCGCAGCAGGGCCACAGTGTCGTCGATGGGCATGGCCGCCTCAGCAGGCATGAGCTGTTGTCGCTGCTCATGGAAGGGCGAGTGGAGCGAGATGGCCACGTGGCACTGGCTCTCGTCGAGGAAGCGCTTCAGCTTGTTGCGGACGCCGACGCTGCTGACCGTGATGCGTTTGGGACTCCAGGCATAGCCGTCGGAGGCGGTGAGGATGGTGGTGGCACGCATCACGGCGTCGAGATTGTCCATCGGCTCGCCCTGCCCCATGAAAACGATGTTCGTCAGCTGGTCACGCTCAGGGAGCGCATATACCTGGTTCAGTATGTCGGCAGCGGTGAGGTTTCCCTGCCAGCCTTGCTTGCCCGTCTGGCAGAAGAGGCAGTTCATCTTGCAGCCCACCTGACAGGAGACGCAGAGCGTGGCACGGTCGTCGTCGGGTATGAAGACGGTCTCTACAAATTGAGAATTGGGAATTGAGAATTGAGAATTGGGAACTGGGAATTGAGAATTGTTTCCAGTGCGTACAGGGAAGAGGTACTTGACGGTACCGTCCTGCGAGTGCTGGGCATGGATGGGGGACATGGCGCCGACGACGAATCGCTCGTTGAGGCGTTCGCGGTTCTGTCGCGAGATGTTGGTCATCTCGTCGATGGTGCTGACATGGCGGTCGTAGAGCCATCGCGCCATCTGCCCACCCGTGAAGGCGGGCATGCCCAGGCTCTGCGCGACAGCCTTCAGCTCGTCGCCCGTCATCCCAAGGAGTATCTGCTTGCCGTCTGCCATTGTCAACGGTGTTGTTTATGCTTTTCCGTAAAACGAGGCATACCACTCGGCGAAAGCCCGCAGGCCGTCGCGCAGCGATGTCGAGGGTTTGAAGCCATAGTCACGCTCCAGTGCCGAGGTGTCAGCGTAGGTCACAGGGACGTCGCCAGGCTGCATGGGCACCAGCTCTTTGTGGGCCTCGAAGTCGTAGTCGGCAGGCAGCACACCTGCCCTTATGAGCTCCTGCTGCAGGATATCAACGAAGGTAAGCAGATTTTCGGGCTGATTATTACCGATGTTGTAGACATTATACGGCGGCACGGGGAGGCCATCCTCGCCATTGCGCTTCTCAGGTGCGCCCTGCATGATGCGTACGACGCCCTCTACAATGTCGTCGACAAAGGTAAAGTCGCGCTTGCAGTTGCCGAAATTGAAAATCTGAATGGTCTCACCACGGCGCAACTTGTTGGTGAATCCGAAGTAGGCCATGTCGGGACGCCCTGCAGGACCGTAGACGGTAAAGAAGCGCAAGCCCGTCGAAGGGATGTTGTAGAGCTTCGAGTAGGCGTGGGCCAGCAGTTCGTTCGACTTCTTAGTGGCCGCATAGAGCGACACGGGGTTGTCGACCTTGTCGTCGGTGCTGTAAGGCACCTTCTTGTTTGAGCCGTAGACACTCGACGAACTGGCGTAGACCAGGTGCTCGACGGGGTTGTGACGGCAAGCCTCCAGGATGTTGTAGAAGCCGATGAGATTCGACTGGATATAGGCGTCGGGATTGGTGATGGAGTAGCGCACGCCAGCCTGCGCGGCCAAGTTGACGACGACGGCGGGCTTGTGCTCAGCAAAGAGCCGGTCGATGAGGTCACGGTCGGCAATGTCGCCACGGACGAAGACGAAGCGTGGGTCTTTCAGCGCATCGAGGCGCATCTCCTTGAGGCGCACGTCGTAGTAGTCGTTCATGTTGTCGATGCCGATAATGGTGGCTGTGTGGGTGTCGTGGAGCAGGCGCTTCACAAGATTCGAGCCGATGAAGCCGGCAGCGCCAGTGACAAGAATGGTTTTGTTTTCTAATGAGATGGTTGTCATACTGTCAGGGGTGTTTTATGCAAAGAGGCGCTGTGCCTCGTAGTAAGTGTCAAGAGAACCAATGTCGAAGCGGCCAGCAGTCATGGGCCAGGCGTGCATTGTGGTGTGCTCCACCATGTAGTGGGCCAGGTTGCCAGGAGCATCCTTGCCACAGCCGTTATCCACGGCGCCACGCACCAGCGGCAGGTCTTTCTTCAGATAGATATAGAAGGGTGGCACGGCCCAGTGCGACTTGGGCTGCTGGGGTTTCTCCTCCATGTTGAGCACGCGCCACTGATCGTCTACAACGATGACGCCCGTGCGCTGAAGTTTCTCAATAGAGGGCTGTTCATGGCACATGATGCACGACGTCTGCTTCTCGCGAGCGAAGTCTACAAACTCCTGGAACGAAAAATAGAGGATGTTGTCGGCAGCAGCAACCAGGAGGTCGTCGTCGATTGGAGCATTGAGATTTGAGTCTTGAGAATTGGGAGCACCGTTGATGGCAAGGAGAAGGTCGCAGACGGCGCCGAGACGCGTCTCGTTGGTCTCCGTTCCATCGTCAATGATGGTGATAGGCTTCTGGCCCTTGCGGTTGGCGGCCCACTCGTCGAAGATGTGGGCAAACTTATGATTGGTGACGACGATAT
The DNA here is from genome assembly GCA_017417465.1 of Prevotella sp. Lineage (GTDB taxonomy): Bacteria > Bacteroidota > Bacteroidia > Bacteroidales > Bacteroidaceae > Prevotella. The sequence continues at coordinate 53,162 of JAFPZD010000250.1, forward strand.
GCTCGGTGATGTCGCTGATGGTGTCGAGGTCGTCGAGCATGCGGTCGAGAATGGTGGTCTGCCCAATCTTGAGCAGCGGCTTGGGAAAGTTCTTTGTCAGCTCGCCTAAACGGGTGGCGTAGCCAGCGGCTATGATGATGGTTTTCATAATGTGTCCCTAAGGGTATTACAGGAAGTCAACGCCATTGGCGGGGTCGCAGAAGAAGAGCTCAAAGGAATCGCGATATTGCGGGTACTGCTTCAGATACTCGTCGGTGACGTGACGACGGATGCTGTCCTCCTTGGCTGGGTCGACCAGCGCAATGCAGGCTCCCTTGAAGCCAGCACCACTGAAGCGTCCGCCATAGACGCCGTCGGTCTCACGCAATATCTTGTAGATGGCGATAAGCTCTGGCGAGCCACACTCGTAGTTGTTCATCGAGCTTTCGCAACTCTGGAATATCAGTTCGCCAAATTTCTTGATGTCGCCCTCCTGCCAAGCCTTGACGCCATCCTCCACGCGATCGCACTCCGTGTAGAAGTGGCGGGCACGCTTCGCAAAACGCTCAGGCATCTTGTCCTCATACTTACGGAACACAGCCTCGTCGACGTCACGCAGGCGTGTCTCCTGCAGCTCACGCAACGGCTCGTTCTCGTAGGCTTGCATAATCCAGGCGGCCGTCTTGCACTCCGACACGCGCAGGTTGTAGTCGGTGCCCGTCAGTTTGCGAGTGACGCCACTGAAGAAGATGCCCAGCTTGAAAGGCAGCGGCTGGCGCCCGTCTCCGAAGGGCAACAACTTGTACTCCGACGTCCGCGTATCCAGATAGAGCAGTTTGTCGGCCTCACAGAGCACCACACAGGCCTGATCGAGAATACCGTTGTTCAAGCCGACGTAGTTACGTTCGGCACGGCTGGCATAGTCGATTATCTGCATGCGTGTAAGCCCCAGCTGGTTCACCTTGTCGATGGCCATGACGAAGCCACAGAGCAGTGCTGCCGACGACGACAGGCCACCAATGGGCATCGAGCCTTGAATGATGCCACGCACGCCTTGGCGCAACTGGAAGTCCTGCTGAAGGGCCCAGACGGCGCCACGCAGGTAGTCGCCCCAGTTCTGCTGCTTCTCGTCGATGGGCCGCTGCACGTTAAACGTCATCAGACCCTCGAACGACAGCGATGCCATCTCCACTTTCCCCGTCTCAGTAGCCGAGAAAAGGAACTCTATGCCGCTGTCAAAGGCGAAGCCGCTCACCAGCCCGTGCTGGTGGTCAACATGTGCGCCCAATGGGCAGATTCTATACGGGGCAAAGAGCTGGTAGAGCGCGTCGCCCTTGCCGAAAAATGTGCGATATGCCTGGAAGAGGTCTCTCATTTCACCTATTTATATTGATGTATACGAGCTGCAAAGGTACGAAAATTTGTTCATACTCCCAAGTCTTTTTGCGAAAAACAGCCTTTTCCTTTTGATTTATCACGTTTTTTTAGTACTTTTGCACGGAAAATCGAACCATTATGACTCAACAGACCGACATTTTCATGCCTTTCGGGGTGGCAGAACACGACGAAGCACTGCTCACATCACTGCTCAACAGCCCTGCCATCCGACATATCGTACTGCTCACCGACCAGCCGACGAGTAACCACCACGACGCCACGGAGACGCTGGTGCTTCCTGGGCGCATCGCCGCCACAGCATCGCTACGCCTGATAGCCGCTCAGAGCGAGGCCGACTACGTATGCCTTGTCACCAAATCCACGCCGCTGCAGCTTGGCGAAGGGTCCATCGAGCGTCTGCTCCGCGTGGCTACCGACAGTGGTGCAGCAATGGTCTACGCCGACTATCTTGAGAGGGAGGAGGAAGGAATAAAGAAGCATCCTGTCATTGACTACCAGACAGGGGCTGTCCGTGACGACTTCGACTTCGGACCCCTGCTGTTCGTTCGTGGCGACCTGCTGCGGCAGTGGGCACGCGAGGCTGACGGCGACTGGCAGTATGCTGGGCTCTACGACTTGCGTCTCTTCCTCAGCCGACAGGGCGAGTTGCTCCACCTGAACGAATTCCTCTACACCGTAGTCAACGACGACCAACGCCTGTCGGGCGAGAAGCAGTTCGACTACGTGAATCCGGCCAACCGCGACGTGCAGATTGAGATGGAGCAGGTGTGCACACGCCACCTGGCTGCCATCGGAGCCAAGCTCGACACATCGAGCCCGCTGACCGTCGACTTCGACGAACAGCCCTTCAACGTGGAGGCATCGGTCGTCATTCCTGTCTACAACCGTGCACGTACCATTGCCGACGCTGTGAACAGCGCCCTCAGCCAGCAGGCTTCGTTTGGCTTCAACGTCATCGTCGTCGACAACCACTCCACCGACGGCACCAGCGAATTGCTCGCCAACATCGCCGACGAGCGTCTCATCGTCATCACCCCTGAGCGCCACGACTTGGGCATAGGTGGCTGTTGGAACGCTGCCATCAACAACGCTGCCTGCGGTCGCTTCGCCGTGCAGCTCGACAGCGACGACCTCTACGCTTCGCCACACACACTGCAGCGCATCGTCGACGAGTTCCGCCGACAGAAGTGCGCCATGGTCGTCGGCAGCTACCGCATGTGCGACTTCCAGCTGCAGACGCTGCCGCCAGGACTCATCGCCCACCGTGAGTGGACCGACGAGAACGGGCCAAACAACGCCCTGCGCATCAACGGTCTTGGCGCCCCACGCGCCTTCTTCACACCACTGTTGCGCGAGCTACAGCTGCCCAACACCAGCTATGGCGAAGACTATGCCATGGGCCTCGCCTTCTCACGCCAGTATCGCATCGGGCGCATCTACGACGAGCTCTACCTCTGCCGACGCTGGGATGGCAACAGCGACGCCGCCCTCAGCCAAGAGCGCATCAACGCCAACAACCTCTACAAGGACCGCCTACGCACCATAGAGATTAAGGCCCGCCAGCAGCTAAACACCCAACGCACCACACGCGACACGACTCGCTTCTCAATCCCCAATCTTCAGTCTTCGCCTCTCTCACGCTACTTCGACCGCCAGCTGCGAACGTGGCCAGCCACCTGCCAGCGCTATCGCGACCTGACAAAGGTGGAGACGCGCGAACTCGTGGCCGACGCCTTCACCTTCGTGGCCCAGCATAACCCTGCACGCATCCGTTCAACAGGTGCCGACATCAGCAAGGAGGCACTCGCCGCACGCCCCTGCTTCCTCTGCCGTGACAACAGGCCCACAGAACAGCTGACAAAGCCCCTCGGCAGTGGCTTCGAACTACTGGTGAACCCCTACCCCATCCTGCCGATGCATTTCACCATTGCAGCCACAAAGCACCAGCCACAGCAGGTGCGTGGCATGTACAGCGAGATGCTGCGGCTACTGAAGACTTACCCAGAGCTGACCGTCTTCTACAACGGACCGCTCTGCGGAGCCTCCGCACCTGACCATGCCCACCTGCAGGCAGCCATCACCACCGGTCGCGACGGCGACAGCCTGCTGCCCCTGCAACGCCAGTGGCAACGCCTGCAGCACAACCTCGACACCATTATCGAGGGCGACGACGGCTCCTCGCTGAACGTTGTCAACGACTACCCATGCGCATGCCTGGCCATCCGTGCCAAGAGCAGCACGCAGAGCCAACAACTCTTCGCCCTCCTTTATAATGAGATGACAATTGCCAAGGGACAAAGCGAGCCTATGATGAACGTGCTCTGCTGGCAACAGGCCGACGAGTTGCTCACCATCGTGTTCCCACGACAGAAGCATCGTCCAGACTGCTACTACCAGAGCGACACCCCACTCATGGTCAGTCCTGGTGCACTCGACATGGCAGGCCTGATTATCACGCCACGACAGGAGGACTACAGCCGTCTCACAGCACAGCAGGCACAGGCCATCATCCATGAGTGTGCACTCACGGCACCTGCCCTTCAGGCACTTGTCGACCGTCTGCGTCAGACGGCCACAAAGCCACACTACACCTCGTTCTACATCGACGAGCCGCAGGTCAGCGTTGGCATCGTCAGCGCCGAAAGCATCGACTTCGTGCTCAACGGCAGCTATCAGGTTAAAGGCGAGACGGTCAGCGGACGCCATACCGTCGCCGTCAGCGAGGGGGCTCTCCTCTGGCGTGGGCAGCAGTACCGTGAGCTGCGCTTCACACCACTGGCCACAAGCACCTCGTCGTTCACCCTCGACGACGTCACCATCGGCGTAGGGTTCCACTGGGAGCGCCACGAAGCACAGACTTTCCACGGGGTGCTACACCTCGTCGTCGAGTCCGACCGCGTGCAGGCCATCAACGAGCTACCCGTAGAGCAGTACCTCGAGAGCGTCATCTCAAGCGAGATGAGCGCCACCTCGTCGGCAGAGCTTCTCAAGGCCCACGCCGTCATCTCACGCTCATGGCTTCTGGTGCAGATGAAGCACCGTGAGGAGCGCGCACGACGAAAGGGCGAGAGCAGCTTCTTCTCGTTCATCAAGAAAGACGACGAACTGCTGAGATGGTACGACCGCGAAGAGCACACACTCTTCGACGTCTGCGCCGACGACCACTGCCAGCGCTACCAGGGCATCACGCGTGCCTATAGCCCAGCCGTCAGCGAGGCCGTACGCGCCACACGCGGACAGGTGCTGCAATACGACGGCCAGCTCTGCGACGCACGCTTCTCGAAGTGCTGTGGCGGGCGCACCGAGGAGTTCCAGTATTGCTGGGACGACACGCCAAAGCCCTACCTCGTCTCCGTACAAGATCCCTTCTGCAACACACGCGACCGCAAGGTCCTCGCGCAGGTGCTCAACGACTACGATCAGGAGACGCCCGACTTCTACCAGTGGCGCGTCGACTACACGCAGGAGCAGCTCAGCGAGCTCGTCAGCCGTAAGCTGAAGATGGACTTCGGCACCATCACCGACCTCGTACCACTCGACCGAGGAAAGAGCGGGCGCATCTGGCGTCTGAAGATCGTGGGCACCAACCGCACCTTCACCATCGGCAAGGAGCTCGAGATACGACGCGCACTCTCCGAGACTCACCTTTACAGCTCAGCCTTCGACGTCGAGAAACGCGCCGGTCACTTCATCCTCAACGGCCACGGCTGGGGACACGGCGTAGGCCTCTGCCAGATTGGCGCTGCCATGATGGGCGAACGTGGCTATAGCTATAGCGACATCCTCCTCTACTATTACCGTGGAGCACAGATCTCCAAAGTCTACTGAATACGTGTGACGCAGATTCACACTGAAGTGCCACTTCCCGACCCGAGAAGTGGCACTTCCTAACCTGGGAAGTGTCCCTTCGCCACTTTCGAACCGGCACTTCGTCCGAACAGCCTATAGCAAAAGAGCAACTTTCCCCCGCTTTTTCTTGCCAATTCCAGAAATAATTCGTACCTTTGCCCACAAATTGCGCCGTTCAGTCGGACTTGCGCCGTAGAATTAACAAATTCTTATACCCCGTAAACGATTAAGAATCAGTGTTATGAAGCAACAGAGGAACCCATGGTCGTGGATACCGACCCTTTACATAGCTGAAGGACTGCCCAACGTCATCGTAATGACCGTAGCCGTAGTGATGTACATGCAGTTAGGGCTCACCGACACCGAGATAGGCCTCTACACCTCGTGGCTCGGCCTGCCATGGGTCATCAAGCCGCTGTGGAGCCCCTTCGTCGACCTTTACAAGACGAAGCGCTGGTGGGTGCTCGCCATGCAGCTGCTCCTCGGCTCGTCGCTGGCAGGCGTCGCCTTCACCCTGAACACGCCGCTATGGTTCCAGGGCACCATGTGCTGCTTCTTCCTGATGGCCTTTTCAAGTGCCACCCACGACATCGCCGCCGACGGTTACTATATGCTTGAGCTCGACGAACACCGCCAGGCTCTCTTCGTCGGCATCCGCAACACGTTCTACCGCATTGCCGTCATCTTCGGTAACGGTGTCCTTGTCCCTGTGGCCGGCATGCTCCAGATTGTCTACCGCAATCAGAAAGCCTTCACCTGGAGCCTTGTCTTCTTCGGCATGGCAGGCCTGTTCATAGCCATCTGGCTCTACCACGCCTACATCATGCCACGCCCAGCTGCCGACAAGCCCCACGACACCAGTGTAAGTGAGGTGGTGAAGGGCATCGGCCAGATGTTCTCGTCGTTCTTCCACAAGCTGCCGCCACGCGGCATGCTCTTCGCGTTGCTCTTCCTCATGCTCTACCGCTTCCCTGAGGCTCTGCTGACGAAGATGAGCGCCACCTTCCTCATGCGCCCAGGCAGTGAGGGAGGCCTCGGCCTCTCACCACAGGAGTTCGGCCTCGCTAACGGCACAGTGGGCCTCATTGGCCTGCTCCTCGGCGGCATCGTCGGTGGGTGGCTCGCCAGCCGCGACGGTCTCAAGCGGTGGCTATGGCCCATGGTCTGCGCCATCACCCTCCCTGACATCGTCTACGTGCTCATGAGTTTCCTCATGCCCTCCAACCTGCTGCTCATCAGCGTCTGCCTCTTCATCGAGCAGTTCGGCTACGGCCTCGGCTTCACAGCACTTACCCTCTACATGCTCTACTTCTCCATGGGCGCCTTCAAGACGTCACACTACGCCTTCTGCACAGCCATCTCCTACCTCGGACTCATGCTCCCTGGCATGCTCTCAGGCTACCTGAAGGATGCCGTCGGCTACCGCACATTCTTCCTCCTCGTCATGGCTTTCTGTGCCGTCACCTTCATCGTCACCGCTCTCATCAACATCGACCCAGCCTTCGGCAAGAAGAGCCCTGTCGACAGTACAGAAAGCGACGTCGAGGAGCAGGCATAGGAATTTCCCTAACAAAAAATAGGCATTTCTCCTTTGCAGAACGCAAAAAAATGCGTACCTTTGCACCAGAAACCTCTTAACAACATGCACCTTATGAAGAATATCTACCATTACCTCGTAATCGCAGCCACCATCCTGACGGCCACGACGGTCCTTACCAGCTGCGAAGAAGAAGACGACTACATCGCACAGCAGCTACGCAATGCCGACTGGCAGGGTTACGTAGGCGCCTATTACAGCGACCGTTGGAACCTCAGCGGCTCAGAGTATGCCACCGTAATGCACTTCTCGTCGAAGGGCGAGTATTACACCAGCGGTCGTGGCGAAGAGCTCAACTACAACACGCGCTCACCCCATCGCGACTATGCCTACTGCACCTTCAAGTGGTTCATCGTCGACGGTGAGATCACCCTCATCTACGACGACTCAAAGTGGAACCCCATCTACATCATTGACTACGGCATCAACAGCAACCGCTTCTGGGGCTACATCTACGACGGCAGCAGCCGGCGCATCAAGTTCGACTTCGAGAACACCAACTACGATGACTGGGGCTACTACGGCCACACGGGCAGCTACGGCGACTTCTACGACCAGAACTACTACTGGTCGCGCAAACGCACCGATAACACAACGGAGAACATCGCCCCCAATGGCTCTACCGAGGCAATCCCCCTCATCGACCGTACCGCCCTCGTACGCCAGGAGAGTGGTGTCGCCGATGCCGTCAGCATCGCCAGCGGCTCCTTTGCCAAAGCCATGCAAGACTGGTGATTCAGGGCTTAATGCATAATCCGAAATGAATCATTGAAAAAATCAATCTAATCATCTCAAATCTTAAATCAACATGGGTATTATTCTTAGTATTATTCTCGGATGTCTCGCTGGCTTCTGCGCTGGCAAGTTAATGAAAGGCGGTGGCTTCGGCCTCATCATGAACCTGCTCCTCGGACTCTTCGGAGGTGCACTTGGCGGGTGGCTTTTCTCCCTCCTCGGCATTGAGTGGGGCGGAATCCTCGGACAGCTCGGCACGGCCATCGTAGGTGCCGTCCTCATCCTCTGGATTGCCTCGCTGCTTAAAAAGTAAGGTTCTTTACAGCACTACAAAACGTCCTTTGCCCACTCAGGGCGACGTTACCATGCAACCTACACTCAGGGCGATGTCCTGGGTGTAGGTTTTTATATTCAACTTCCGCATATTTGAAAACGACCACAGATTACGCAGATTAAACCCAAATTGGTCATTAGAAACAATAACCGTAAGAGACCCCCTCGCTCGGCTTTGCCGCTTCGCTCTGCGAAGAACCCTTCCTGTAGGAGGGGGATAAGTTACCTTATCCGCTGAAGGTCTATCTTATCCCCCTCCTACTTTAAACCCTCTAACGATGAACACCACAGCCAGAGAACAATGCGCAGCCGCGGAGAACATTACCGCGAACACTGCCCCTGACGGGCCATCGGGCGGCCACTGTCTGATGCCTCGGCATCGGCTGTGCAGAACTTGCGAAACTTCTATAAGTTTATTGACGAGATAATTTAATCCTTCACTTTTGGTGTATGTGTCTGTGTATTAGGAGAATATGGTGAAGGGTTCGTTTCGTGTGTTCTGCCCTTGGCGAACAGGTGGCTTCTGGGTAGTTGACAAGGGCCCGTTGCTATCATTATTTTTGTTCTTAACTGAAAAACATCCTGCATACCCTGCACATCCTGCACGTGTAGGGTATGCAGGGTATGCAGGATGTTTTTCGTTTTATTCTCGGGTTTTGCGGGTTTATTCTCGGGTTTTACGATTCTATTCTCGGGTTTTACGATTCTATTCTCGGGAATTAGACTCGCAAGTCATAGGTTTACGACCTGCAAACGGCATACTTACGACCTGTAAATGGCATACTTACGACCTGTAAACGGCATACTTACGACCTGTAAACGGCATACTTACGACCCGTAAATGGCATACTTACGACCCAATGCCATAGGCATCGGCTGTGCCCTCAATGGCGAGAAAAACGCAATAGGGTTGACCAAACCCTTCACCGTAACTGTCAGGTATATAAGCGTATACGTCGAAAGTGAAAGTTTTAATGATTTTGCCCAAAAACTATTATAAGTTGTCGCGTACCTAAAGGCACGCTCGTCACTACAACCCTCAAATACCAGCCATTCTTGCGTCCCGTTGGTAGCAAGCGACAAGGTCGAGCGGAAATGGCTGGCTACGAAAATCTGATGCAAAAAAAAATCCCGCTCTTGGTTTGAGCGGGAAACATGTTGTCGGTCAGAAACATGTCAGCAGTTTGAGAAAGTGATGTGGACGCAAATTAGCGTCAACATCACAAACCATCGCGCAAGTTATCCGAGATATTTCATCAGCACGCGGGCATAGCCACTGTCGCGAAGCTTAGCAATGCTCTTCTCGCGAATCTGGCGCACACGCTCGCGGGTGAGCCCCATCTCGGTGCCAATCTCCTCAAGGCCTTTCTCGTGGCAGCCAATACCGTAGCACTCCTTGACGATGCGCAGCTCACGATCCTTGAGGACCTTGCTCAACACATTGTCGAGGTCGCTGGTAAGCGACTCGAAATCAACCTGACGGTCAGTACGCGAGTCGTCGCCCGAAGCCAGCAGGTCGGCCATGGAATTGTCATCATCGTCGCCAAAGGGGGCATCGATGCTCATGTGGTGGGAGTCGGCCTTCATCGACTGCTCGATCTTCTCGTCGTCGACACCAGTAAGCTCGGCAAGCTCCAGCACCGAGGGTCGACGCTGGTGCTCCTGCTCGAAGCGGTTGATTTCCTGATTGATTTTGCTCAGCGCACCGCTCTGGTTCAAGGGCAGTCGCACGATGCGGCTCTGCTCGGCAATAGCCTGCAGGATGCTCTGGCGAATCCACCAGACGGCATACGAAATGAACTTGAAGCCACGGGTCTCGTCGAACTTCTCGGCAGCCTTGATCAGGCCAATATTGCCCTCGTCGATAAGGTCGGTAAGCGAGAGTCCCTGATGCTGATACTGCTTGGCGACACTGACCACAAAACGCAGATTGGCACTAACGAGTTTCTCCTTGGCACGCTCGCCCTCGAGTCCGCCACGACGGACGGCCTGTGCCAGCTCGATTTCCTCGTCGACAGTCACGAGTGGCTGACGGCCAATTTCTACCAAATACTTGTCGAGCGCCTCGCTCGAACGGTTCGTAATGCTCTTCTGAATTTTTAGTTGTCTCATATCCTACTGTCCGAAAAGGGGTGCAAAGTTACAAATTTCCTACGGAAAAAACGAATGCATGGGTACAACAATTAACCTTTTTTATTGTACAGATACCTATATATAAGGTTTTTTAAATCTAAAGATGGCCATTGCGGAAGATTTTTCTCAAAATCAGTCAGTTCTGGTTTTGCGTGTTTTTTCGTACCTCTGACCTACGGTCGAAAGTACTCACGCTCGAAAAAACTCAAAAAAGTTTTGGTTTTTTGCTCGCTTATTCGTACCTTTGACCTACGGTCGAAAGTACTCACGCTCGAAAAAACTCAAAAAAATTTGGTTTTTTGCTCGCTTATTCGTACCTTTGACCTACGGTCTAAAGTACTCACGCTCGAAAAAACTCAAAAAAGTTTTGGTTTTTTGCTCGCTTATTCGTACCTTTGCACCCATGTTTCAAAAAATGGAGTACCGACTGCCGGCAGAATGGGAGCCTCAGAGCGGTGTGCAGCTGACATGGCCGCACGCCAATACCGACTGGGCACCGATGCTCGACGACATCTTAGAAACCTACCGTGAGATGGCCCGCGAGATAGAAAAGCGCGAGCAGCTGCTCATCGTAGGGCCACCCACCAACGACACATGGGCACGCGACCACGGGTTCATCACGCTGGTGAGTAGCCCATCGCCTGACCAATCGTCAAAAGTCAGTTCACCAAACAGTGAACCGTCTAATCGCAAATTACTCGATTTCTGCTTCAACGGTTGGGGGGAGAAGTTTCCTGCCGACCTCGACAATGCCATCAACCTACGGCTCTATGAAGAGGGCCGTCTGCAGGGTGAATATGTCGACCATCTGGACTTTGTACTCGAAGGCGGTTCGATTGAGAGCGACGGTCGTGGCACCATCTTCACCACCTCTGCCTGCCTGCTGGCACCACACCGCAACCAGCCGTTGACACGCCAGCAGATAGAGGAGCGCCTGAAAGACTACCTCTGCGCCAAGCGCGTGCTATGGATAGACCACGGCCACCTGACAGGCGACGACACCGACGGCCACATTGACACGCTGGTGCGCGTGGCACCTGACGACACCCTGCTCTACGTGGGTTGCGACGATCCCGATGACGAGCAGTACGACGACTTGCGACGCATGGAGGAGCAGCTTCGCACCTTCCGCACACTGGACGGTCGGCCCTACCGTCTGCTGCGCCTGCCACTGCCCCACCCCATCTACGACCAATCGCCGGACGATGTGAGCGGGAGCCAGCAGCAAGAGCGCCTGCCAGCCACCTACGCGAACTTCCTGGTTGTGAATGGCGCCGTACTCTGTCCCACCTACGGGCAGCCTGACCGCGACGCTGAGGCGTTGCGCATCATCGGCGAAGCTTTCCCTGGCCGCGAGATGGTAGGCATCGACTGCCAGAGCGTGATACGCCAGCACGGCTCGCTCCACTGCTGCACCATGCAGTTCCCAGAAGGCACGATGCAACAAATTGAGAATTGAAGATTGATAATTGATAACGAAATGAAAATCGGACTTATCCAGCAGCATAACACGGCTGACATTGCCGACAACATCGCACGGCTGAGCAACGCCATACGTGACGTGGCCCACAAGGGGGCAGAGCTCGTCGTACTGCAGGAACTGCACAACGCGCTCTACTTCTGCCAAACGGAGGACGTGGACATGTTTGACCTCGCGGAGCCTATACCAGGCCCGTCGACAGAGCACTACGGACAGCTGGCACGCGAACTGGGCATCGTACTGGTAACCTCGCTCTTTGAGCGGCGCGCAGCTGGCCTCTACCACAACACCGCCGTGGTGCTTGAGCGCGACGGTTCCATAGCTGGTCGTTACCGCAAGATGCACATCCCTGACGACCCCGCCTACTACGAGAAGTTCTACTTCACGCCTGGCGACCTGGGGTTCCACCCCATCCAGACAAGCGTTGGGCGGCTCGGTCTGATGGTCTGCTGGGACCAGTGGTATCCCGAGGCTGCACGTCTCATGGCCTTGCAGGGCGCCGAGATGCTCATCTACCCCACAGCCATCGGCTACGACCCCAACGACACTGAGGCCGAACAGCAGCGACAGCGCATGGCTTGGCAGACAGTGATGCGCGGCCATGCCGTCGCTAACGGTCTGCCTGTTGTGGCTGTCAACCGTGTGGGCATAGAGGAAGCCGTGAAGGGCTCTACCCGCATCGAGTTCTGGGGCACATCGTTCGTCTGCGGCTCACAAGGCGAGTTGCTGTATGAGGCGCCAACCGACAACGAGACGACGGCCCTGGTCGACGTTGACCTTGGGCGCTGCGAGCGCGTGCGCCGCTGGTGGCCCTTCCTCCGCGACCGTCGCATCGACAGCTATGGGGACATTACTAAACGGTTTATAGATTGACAATTGAAGATAAAAAGAAAAAGGTAATAATATGAGCAGCAAAAAAGTCGTGGCGCTTGCAGCCACCTTATTATTAACGTTGAACCTCGGCGCGCAGGAGTACACGTCGACCTACGATTTCATCCTGAAAGACTCCACCGTACAAACCACCGTGGACGACAGTCAGCAAAAGAAGGTCAAGAAGCCCAAGCTTCCAAAGAACGAGCGCCAGGCTGCAAAGGCCGCCAAAGAAGAAGAGGAACGCCAGTATCGCGAATGGCGCCGAGAGCAGCGACTGAAGGAGGCCCGCCTGAGGGACACCCTCAAGGAGGAGGCTCGCCAGAACCGCGAATGGCTGGAGATCGCTGAGCGCGAGGCCCGCCTGGAGCAGGCCCAGCTGCGGAAGTCGATGAAAAGTCCGTCGTCGAAGCGCGTCGAAGGCCATGTGGAGTGCGACTTCCTGAGCCAGTACCTATGGCGCGGCATCGAGAAGGGCGGCATCAGCATCCAGCCACGCGCCCGTGTGGAATGGCGCGGACTGTCGCTGCAGCTTAGTGGCAGCACTGGCTTGGAGAGCAAGGACAACAAGGAGATCAACGCCACCATCGGATACCATCTGGGTGGTTTCAACATCGGCGTCACTGACTACTGGACGTCTGGACAGGACTACAAGGGGCGCGACCTCTACTTCTACTTCGACCCGCAGGCAACGGCCCACCAGGTGGAGGCCAACCTCGGATTCTCGTGCCCGTACTTCTCGTTGCAGGGCTACACCATGTTGGTGGGCCGCGACTTCAAGTACGACTCGGTGCTCGACGCCCTCTACAACGTCAATGGTAAGCGCGCCTACTCTACCTATGTCGAGCTGAACATCCCATTCTACATGGGCGGTCTCGACTGGGACCTCACGGGCGGTGTCACTCCCTTCGAAAGTGCCGGCAAGCCCGTTAACACCGACGATGGCATCGTGCGCGAATACTTCTATGCCAAAGGTTTCGCCTGTGTCAAAGCATCGCTGCGCGCCACAAAGAACTTCGAGCTGGGCGACATCAAGATGCCTATCTTCGCCGAGATTCACACTAACCCCTACATGCAGAAGGCATGGCTCGTCGTCGGCGTCCGCGTGCTGCCTTTTAAGTAATATTCCTGATTTCAGAACAACACAATGACAACTAACCTCAGATTTCAAGTCGTCGAGGAGGCTTTCAAGAAGAAGCCACTGAACACCAAGCTTCAGGAGCCGGCGGAACGGCCGGCGGACTATTTTGGCAAGTATGTCTTCAACCGCCAGAAGATGTTCAAATACCTGCCTGCCGACACCTACCATAAACTGGTCGACGTCATCGACAACGGTGCACGTCTCGACCTGACCATCGCTGACGACGTGGCCGCCGCCATGAAACAGTGGGCACAGGAGATGGGCGCCACACACTACACCCACTGGTTCCAGCCTCTCACCGAGGGCACTGCCGAGAAGCACGACGCCTTTATTGAGTACGACGGCAAGGGTGGCATGATTGAGACCTTCAGTGGCAAGCTGCTCGTCCAGCAGGAGCCCGACGCCAGCAGTTTCCCCAGTGGCGGCATCCGCAACACTTTCGAGGCACGTGGCTACTCGGCATGGGACCCCACGTCGCCCGTCTTCATCATCGACGACACACTTTGTATTCCCACCATATTTATATCCTACACGGGTGAGTCGCTCGACTACAAGGCGCCGCTGCTGCGATCGCTCCACGCCGTCGACCGTGCCGCCACCGACGTCTGCCGTCTGTTCTACGACGACGTCACCAAGGTGCGCGTCAACCTCGGCTGGGAGCAGGAGTACTTCCTCGTCGACGAGGGTCTCTACTCTGCCCGCCCTGATCTGATGCTCACCGGCCGAACGCTGATGGGCCATGAGAGTGCCAAGAACCAGCAGATGGACGACCATTACTTCGGCACCATCCCCGACCGTGTGCAGGCATTCATGAAGGACCTCGAACAGCAGGCACTGATGCTGGCGATCCCCTGCAAGACCCGTCACAACGAGGTGGCGCCCAACCAGTTTGAGCTTGCGCCCATCTACGAGGAGTGCAACCTCGCCGTCGACCACAACATGCTGCTCATGTCGCTCATGAAGCGAATTGCACGCAAGCACGGCTTCCGTGTGCTGCTTCACGAGAAGCCTTTCGACGGCATCAACGGCTCAGGCAAGCACAACAACTGGAGTCTCACCGCTGAGCACGCACCACTGGGCACCAGCCAGAGAGGTGCCAATGGCGGAGCAAGGACGATGGGAACTTCCACCCTGCTGCACGCGCCAGCAAAGGTGAACCCTGCCGACCCTGAGGGCGCGGCCACGGAGACACTACGCTTCGTGACCTTCATTGTCGAGACGCTCATGGCAGTCTACCGCCATAATGGTCTGCTGAAAGCTTCCATCATGAGTGCCACCAACGCCCACCGCCTCGGCGGCAACGAGGCACCGCCTGCCATCATCTCCAGCTTTCTGGGGACACAGCTGACTGAGCTGCTCGACCGCATTGAGAAGTCGGACGCCGACAGACTTTTTACCATGAACGGTAAGCAGGGGTTGGAGATTGACATCCCGCAGATTCCTGATCTCATCATCGACAACACCGACCGCAACCGCACGTCGCCCTTCGCATTCACAGGCAACCGCTTCGAGTTCCGTGCGCCTGGCAGCAGCATCAACTGCGCATCGGCCATGATTGCCCTCAACGCTGCCATGGCCGAAGCCCTCACCGACTTCCGTCAGCGCGTCGACGAGCGCATCGCTCAATACACCGGCCAGCCACGCTATGCCGAGGGAACGGGCCACACCGCCAAGTTCCACGCCATTGTCGACGTGCTGCGCGAGGACATCAAGACGTGCAAGCCTGTGCGTTTCGACGGCAACGGCTACAGCGAGGAGTGGGTGCGCGAGGCAGAGCGCCGCGGACTCGACACCTCAAAGTCGTGCCCCGTCATCATTGAGCACTACCTCGACGACACGTCTATCAGCATGTTCGAGCGTACCAAGGTGATGACACGTAAGGAGTTGGAGGCGCGCAACGAGGTGAAATGGGAAATGTACGTCAAGACCGTGCAGATAGAGGCACGCGTGCTCGGCGACCTCGCCATGAACCACATCATTCCCGTCGCCACCCACTACCAGAGCCAGCTCATCAAGAACGTGCAGGGCATGGCCAGCGTATTCCCCACCGAAAAGGCGCAGCGGCTGTCGGCACGCAACATGAAGCTCATCGAGGAGATAGCTGAGCGCACAGAGCGCATTGAGCAGTTTGTCGAAGAGCTCACCGATGCCCGCCGCGTTGCCAACCGCATCGACAGTATCCACCAGCGGGCCATCGCCTATCACGACACCGTCTGCCCCAAGATGGAGGCCATCCGCGACGAGGCCGACCATCTGGAGATGATTGTCGAGGACGGGCTATGGACACTGCCAAAGTACCGTGAACTGCTGTTCATTAGGTGACGTAAGAATATGACTTTTAGTGCGTCTTTGGTTAAAAATCATTAACACGGCCGCAAAAAATGCGCCCGCTCAACGTTTAATCACTACTTTTTATTACCTTTGACGCCGAATTGTGAACATACTAATCGTAATCAGTAACTAAAAAAGTTAAATGATGGACTCTCAAGAGAACGCTCTTGCGGGCGGCAATGTCGCTGCGCAAGTAGAAGAAGTGCAGAACCAGGAACAGGTGAACGTTGAAACAACTGCCGACGAGCAGCAGCCCGTACAAGTCGAAGAAACGGTCGCCAAGGAGCAACCACAAACAACAGCCGACGAGGCCGTGCCAGAAGCACTGGCCGAGGAACCAGCACCAGTTGAGGAGCCGGCACCTGCAGAGGAGCCGGAAGCCGCTGCTGAGGAGGATGCCCCTGCCCCTGAAGTAAACGAACGCAAAGTCTACCAGACAAAGGCCGAGGTGCTCGACCGCGTAAAGGAAATCGCCCATGGCGAGGAGCCTCCGCGCAAGGACGAGATCGACTATCTGAAGACTGTCTTCTACAAGCTGCACATTGCAGAGCGTGAGGCCAATCTGAAGGAGTACCTCGATGGCGGTGGCGACCCTGAGGCTTACCAAGTGCGCCCTGACAACGACGAAGAAGTCTTCAAGGCTGAGATGGGCATCATCAAGGAGCGTCGCCAGCAGCTCTTCCGCGAGCAGGAGGCCGAGAAAGAGGCTAACCTGAAGCGTAAGCTTGACATCATCGAGAAAATCAAGTCGATGATTACCTCGCCAGAGGAGGCCAGCAAGACCTACCAGGAGTTCAAAGCCCTGCAACAGGAGTGGCGCGACATCAAGAGCGTGCCCGCAGAGCGGGCCAACGAGCTGTGGCGCAACTACCAGCTCTACGTCGAGCAGTTCTACGACCTGCTGAAGCTTAACAGCGAAGCCCGCGAGCTCGACTTCAAGAAGAATCTCGAGGCCAAGACGCGCCTCTGCGAGGCTGCCGAGCGACTGGCCGACGAGCCCGACCCCGTCAGCGCCTTCTTCCAGCTGCAGAAACTCCACAACGAGTACCGTGAGGTGGGTCCTGTCGGCAAGGAGCACCGCGAGGAGATCTGGCAGCGCTTCAAGGCTGCATCGACCGTCATCAATAAGCGTCATCAAGACCACTTTGAAGCGCAACGCGCACGCGAGGAGGAGAACCTCCGCCGCAAGACGGAGCTCTGCGAGAAGGTGGACGCCATCCTGGCCAGCGAGCGCAAGAGCAACAGCGACTGGGACCGTCAGACTCAGGAGGTGGTCGCCCTGCAGCAGGAGTGGAAGACCATCGGCTACGCTCCACAGAAGATGAACGTCAAGATCTTCGAACGCTTCCGCACGGCCTGCGACCAGTTCTTCAGCACCAAGGCTGAATACTTCCGCAACCAGCGCGAAAACTTCAAGACGAACATTGAGAAGAAACGCGCACTCATCGAGCAGGCTAAAGCCCTGCAGGACAGCACCGAATGGCGCGCTACGAGCGAGAAGATCATCGCCCTTCAGAAGGAGTGGAAGGCCGTCGGCATGGTGCCTCGTCGCATTGGCGACCAGCTGTGGGCTGAGTTCCTCGGATGCTGCAACCACTTCTTCGAGGCTCGCAAGGCCGTAGGAGCCGGACAGCGCAGCGAGGAGCATAAGAACCTGGAACAGAAGCGCGACGTCATCGCACGCCTGAAAGCCGCTGCCGAGGAGGCTGGCGACAACCTGCAGGAGACGGTACAGAAGCTCGTCGAAGAGTTCAACGCCATCGGCCACGTGCCCTTCAAGGAGAAGGACAAGCTGTTCGACGAATACCACGGCGTGCTCGACAAGCTCTATAAGGAATTGAACATCAGTGTGGCACGCCGCCGACTGAACAACTTCAAGCAGAACCTGAAACAGGTGGCCGAGCGCGGCGAGGCTGCCCTCGACACAGAGCGCGCACGACTCATGCGTCAGTACGAGACGCTGAAGCAGGAAATTCAGACCTACGAGAACAACCTCGGATTCCTCAGCGTCAGCTCGAAGAAGGGCAGCTCGCTCATCGACGAGATGAACCGCAAGGTGCAGAAGCTCAAGGACGACCTGCAACTGGTACGCGAGAAGATCAAGGCTATCGATGCTGAAAACGCACAAAAAGAATCAGAATGAACAAACTATCTGCAATAACCATGATGTTGAGCCTGAGCCTCGCTGCTCAGGCTCAACACGTTACAACGGTCGGCGAAGCACTGCTTACCGGCCCCTATGACGTGACAGCACCTGCCGCCCTCGACACCGTCGACATCAACGGCAAGAAGTTCGACAACGCATCGCTGCTCGATGCCCTGCCCTTGCAGGTCACCGACAACGCGACGGTAGCCTCCCTACAGTCTTCACTTTCCGCTTCTCACGAAAAGCAAGTCGGGCTGCTGACGTTCTTTGTCAATAACAGCGACTACCTGAAGGGCAAGCTCAAGGTTGAAGGTCTGAAGACATTCAAGACCTACGTCGACGGCCGTGAAACGGCCGACCTGACCCTCGCGCCTGAGCACCACACCGTCAGCATCAAGTTTCTGACGGAACCTGCCGACAGCGACACCCTCCGCGTCACCATCGATGCCGACCGCCCCGTCGTCACCACCGTCGAGAAGCAGCATCCCTACATGTTCCACGACCTGACCGACGGCCGTCGTGTGCGCTCGGTGGCTACTGCCCCTGACGGCTCCATGGTGGTTGTTGGCTATCAGACTACAACGTCCGACGGTAAGAGCCAGTGGCGCTTTGAACTACGACGTACAAAGGACGGCCAGCTGCTGAAGACACTGCCCGCCAACGTCAGATGGATGCCGCGCACTGTGGCATGGCTCGAGGAGGAGCAGAGTGATGGTCGACGCCAGCTCTTCCGTACTGACCCATTCACTGGCGAGCGCACGCTGATAGCCACTAACGTGCCCAAGGGCAGCTATGTTGTCAGTCCCACTGAGGACTACCTCATCATCACCGTAGAAGACGAGGGACCGAAGGAAGACGAGCAGGTGTTCCAAGTGCTCGAGATGGACGACCGCCAGCCGGGATGGCGCTCGCGCAGCCATCTCTGCAAGCTGGACCTCGCCACTGGCCTCTGCCAGCGCATCACCTTCGGCACGAAAGGCGAGTCGCTGGCCGACATCTCGGCCGACGGCAGCAAGCTGCTCATCGCCACGTCCTACTCACGACTATCACGCCGCCCCACTGAAGTGATGGACCTCTACGTCATGGATGCACAGACGTTCAGCGTCGACACGCTGTTGCAGTGCGAAGGGTTCGTCGGACAGGCGCAGTTCTCGCCCGACGCTCGCCAGTTGCTCATCGTCGGCACGCCGGAAGCCTTCGACCGCATCGGCTGCCAGTTGCCCGTCGATCGCACACCCAGCATGACCGAGAACGAGCTGTTCCTCTACGACATCGCCACCAAGAAGGTGACGCCACTCACCAAGGACTTCGACCCGTCGGTCAATGGCAGCCCACAGTGGTCGCTGGCCGACGGCAACATCTACTTCTCAGCAGAGCATCGCGACTACGTCTACCTCTACCAGTTAGACCCCAAGACGGGCAAGACGCAGCAGTTGCCATGCAGTGGCGACTACATCTACCGATGGGACATGGCGGCACAAGCAACCACAGTGGCATGGCTCGCCTATAACACCATGGAGCCTGCCTCGGCCTACGTGGCACCCCTGCCAACAGCGTTGAAAGGGAAGAGCTCCTCACAGAAAGGAGGCGCGCCAACCCTGCGCAGCGTGTGCCTCTTCGACGGCAAGACAGCCCTCGGCGATGCGCAAGTGGGCACATGCCAGGACTGGAACTTCACTAACAGCAAGGGCGACACCGTCTACGGACGTCTCTACCTGCCAAACGACTTCGATGAGTCGAAGCAGTACCCCCTCATCGTCTACTACTACGGTGGCTGCTCGCCCGTCAGTCGCTATTTCGAGTCGCCCTACGCGCCACAGCTGTGGAACTCGCTGGGCTACATCGCTTACATCCTCCAGCCAAGCGGCGCAACGGGCTTCGGCCAAGAGTGGGCCTCACGCCATGTGAACACTGCCGGACGCGGGCCTGCGGAAGACATCATTGAGGGCACACGACAGCTCTGTGCCTCGCACGCATATATAAATAAGGAGAAGATTGGATGCATGGGCGCCAGCTACGGCGGGTTCATGACGCAGTATCTGCAGACGCAGACCGACATCTTTGCAGCTGCCGTCAGCCACGCTGGCATCGCCAACCACACCAGCTACTGGGGTGAGGGCTACTGGGGCTACAACTACAGCGAGGTATCGATGGCTAATAGCTACCCTTGGAGCCACCGACAGCTCTACGTCGACCAGTCGCCGCTGTTCAACGCCGACAAGATCCACACACCGCTACTGCTGCTCCACGGCACCGCCGACACTAACGTGCCCATCATTGAGAGTCTCCAGATGTTTACAGCACTGAAGCTCCTCGGACGGGAGGTCGCCCTCGTAGAAGTGCAGGGCGAGAACCACCACGTGCTCGACTACCAGAAGAAGCTCAAGTGGCTCGCCACACAGATGGCATGGTTCCAGCGGTGGCTAAAGGACGACCCCTCATGGTGGGACGCCCTCTACCCGCAGAAGCACCTGTAGTCTAATCAGGTTTGCAGACGCTCGGTCGGCCGCTCGGTCAGCCGCTCGGTCAGCCGCTCGGTCGGCCGACCGAGCGGCCCGAGCGGCGGTTGTTCTCACGCAGAGTCGCAAAGTTTCGCAGAGCTTGGCGCAGCGTATTCTTACTTCACGGAAAGGAGTTTCGGGAGAAGAACGGCCTTCTGGCCGTCTCTGAGGACTCTAATATGACCAAAGAGAACTCTGCGAAACAACTCGGCGTACTCTGCGCCTCTGCGTGAGGATTCAACTTGCGGAAGTTTGAATTACTATTATAAATAGAAAATTATCCTACCCATCCTACCCATCCTGCCCCTACGTTTAGGGGCAGGATGGGTAGGATGGGTAGGATGGGTAGGATAATTTTTAGTTAATCTTTGTATCCGTGAGATGAATTCTCGGGTTTTACGAAAGTTTTCTCGGATTTTGCGAAAGTAATCTCGAGATTAGTGAGCGTAATCTCGAGATTACTTTCGCAAAACCCGAGAATTGTGAATAAAAAATGGTGGAGCGGAAAACACAAAACGTACTCGAGTTAACGAAAAAACATCCCGCTCATCCCGCTCATCCCGCACCTGAATTCAGGTGCGGGATGAGCGGGATGAGCGGGATGTTTTTCAGTTAAGAAGATGTAAACAGTTAGTTAATCCTTCACCCTTGGTGCGTTAAAAAAAGTCAAGGCAGTATAAATAAACTCGACATCCGACCCCACTTCCCTTTTTTTTATTACCTTTGCAACCTAAAACGACATATTTATTAACTCTATTACTAACTAAAAACTTATTGCAATGAGAAAACTAAAACTATTACTCGTGCTGTGCGTGGTGGCAATGACTGCCAGTGCAAGCAAAACGGTGTATCTGGTTCCTGGACCTTGGAATGATGCAAATGCCACAGAACGCTATGCACTCTACATGTTTGACAACGATGCAGGCACTAACGCTTGGACAAGCTTCACAGAGGGAGCAAACGGAATCTGGAGTGCCGAGTTCGACGACCAGTATCCGAACATGATTATCTGCCGCATGGATGGCGCATCCACCGAAAATGACTGGGCTAACAAGTGGACTCAGACCGCCGATCTGGCAGCTCCCTTCGCCGATGGCCTTACCTACACTATTTCGGGCAGAGATGACAACAACAATGCCAACAACACCTATTACATCAGTGCCTATCTCTACAACCCCACAACAGGGCTTTTCCTCAGCCGTGGCGCTGGATATGGCACTGCCTGCTGGGCAGACAACTTCGGTATCCCCGTAATTTTTATCGCAAATGACGGTGGCTATCGTCTTCAGTATATCGATCAGACCGACCAGTATGTCAGTGATGCTTATTGGTCGTGGGCAGACGGAGGAACAGACCGTGCACAGACTTACACCATTTCGACAGTTGATGGCGGATACAAACTTATCAACAAAGCCCATGGAGATGCAAATCTGACTCTTTATATTGCAGAGGGAGCCAATAATGAAGGCTTTACACGCCAGATAGCTTCTAATGGTAAGTATGGCGACAACTGTAACGAGAACTGGGATGTCTGGCAGTTCAAGAGCTCGCCTGAGCGCGAGGCCATCGTAGCTGAAAGAGTGGCCACAGCAGAGGCTGCCATGGCCACGACATTAGGCTACACGCTGGCCAGTGGTCAGACGCTGAAAGCCCTTGTGGAGGATGCAAACATATTTGCCGCCTCAAACCTGACAAGTTCTATCAATAATGCCGCATTGACAGGCGATTATTCGACAGGATGGAAGTATGCTAAGAAGAATAATGGAGGCAACCCAACTACGAATAATAGTGACGGCGTAGAGGTCTATCAGGGCTGCGGAACATTCTCGCAGACCGTGACAGGACTGGCTAATGGCCTGTACAAGGTAACCGTACAAGCTTACTATCGTGATGGCTGGAACGAAAGATGCGCCGAACTGAGCAATAATGGCTGGAGGCTGTCGAACGCCTATTTGGAAGCCAACGGCAACCAGACCATGATTGCCGACTGGGCCAGCGACAGGGCCAACGACGGCAATCCCAACGGGACAAGCGAAGGAAGAGCCTTGTTCAATGCAGGCAAATATGTGAACGAGGTATTCGCAATGGTTACCGACGGTACTCTCGCCATCTCGATTGCACAGCCGGGCGGCGCTACTGCCGGACGCTGGTTCTTCATCAGCAATGCCACACTGACTTATTATTCCGACACTGTTTCTGATGAGGATGCCGCCGCTATTATCCAACAGGCAGAGACATTGGAAGAAAAGGTTATGCCTAACACTGCAAAAGAAGCACTGACCAATGCAAAGACAACATTCAGTGGAGCTAAGACCATTGCTAACTACAACGCGTTGGGGCAAGCAATTGCTGATGCACAGGCTTCGGTAAATGCTTACCAAAGTGCAAATACTTATTTTGAAGAGGTTGGTGCTATTCTTGAAAACACCAACGTTTACACAACAGAAGCTTACAATACTTATTATGCAACGCCAAAGGCTGCTTATGAGGCAAGAACTTTGACGAAAGAAGCAGCCAATGCACTTGTTTACAAGCTGAACAACGGCTGGCATGCCCAAAATACCCTTGACGATATTCTGCTTTCTACTTGGACTCAGGACGGTGTCCAGTGTAAGGACTTTGACAAGTCACTATACATTAACACATGGTCAATTGAAGGAAACACAGACGGTTCTGATTTCTTTGCACCATTCTTCGAATACTGGGTGTCTTCAAGCAATACGCTTGCAGCCAACTCTTTCGTGTCGACAATTACAGGTTTGAAGGCTAACGAAACCTATTCCTTCACCATCAGGGCACGTGTACAGCCCACAGACGGAAAGACCATGATTGACAATGCCATTACAATGAAGGTCGGAGATAGTGAAGCAGTGTGCATTAGCTCAGGAACAAAGTTTGGAACTACAAATTATTATATTGGTAATTTCACAGCTGTTGGAACGACCGATGCAAATGGCAACCTTGTAGTAACCATCACTATTGCTGATGCAAGTAATGTAAGTTGGCTGTCATTCTATAACTGCAAGTACGTGGAGGGTGAAGATCTTTCTGCTTATATTGCTGACTATGAGTTCGCGCTGAATACTGCAAAGGCTAACCAGAGCAATACAAAGTATGTGAATGTGACTGGTCAGGAAAAGACCAATCTTGACGAGGCCATTGATACTTATTCAACAGTTGACTTGACCAGTAAAGCAGACCTTATCGCAGCAAAGAATGCATTGGAAACTGCTTCTAACACATTCGTAAATGCTGTCGCCTCTTACGATGCATTTGTTGCTGCCAAGAATGCAACATATGATGAGCTTCCATACGCCAGCACAGCCAAGTATGATGCTTTAACTACTGCACTCAGTGAAACAGCTGAATCTGCCGCCGATGCTGACGCTAAGAGACTGAATATCTTAACAGCCTACCGCCTGTATGTTGAGAGCAATGCACGGGCTGAAGGCGTTATAGGCAGTGAGATTATCGCCGTGCCCAACGGCAACATGGACGTAGCATACAACAGTGAAAGCCATACCTTTGGTGCATGGCAAGTCTTTGGACAGACGAACGGAACTATCAACTGGTACAATGGCGAGTCTTTCACTACTGGCGATGATGGTAACACTTACATGTATGCCGACATTTATAAGAATGACAACAACGCTGGAATCCAGCAGACCATGAACCTTAGTGCTGGAAAATACCTGCTCACCGTTACGGCTCGTGCAGGAACTGCTGCTGGTGCTTCATTCAAGCTATTCGCCAATGATGTCAATGTCGATATTCCACGAATTGGTAATACTGGCGGTACTTTCGACCGTGGATGGAATGACGTGTCTCTCGAATTTACAATCAACACTACAACAGACGTAAGGATTGGCGTGCAGTCTGGAAATGGCAAGGACCTGTGGTGGAGTGCTTCACGCTTCCGCTTAGCTAAGATTGCTGATGTAATTGATGAAAATGTCGACTATACACCTGTTGAAGCTACAAAGAGCATTGTTCTCAACCGCACCATCAAGGCCGACACTTGGAACACCATCTGGCTGCCGTTCTCGATGACCGAGGCCGAACTGAAGGCCACCTTCGGTGATGACGTGGAGATTGCACAGTTCTCTGAGACTCCCAATGCGAACGTGCCTGGCCAGTCGACCATCAACTTCAACAAGTCTGACAAGGCCATTTCGCCCAACGTGCCCGTGCTGCTGAAGACCTCCACCGCTGGCAACGCCTACGAGATTGCAGGCCGCACCATCGTTGCCGGTACGCCGACCACCGCTGGCACCAACTTCGACTTCGTTGGTACGACAGCTGCAAGCACCACCGTTGCTGAAGGTGACTATTTCATTGGCTCGAACAAACTGTACGCTTCTACTGGCAGCACGACTCTCAAGTGCACCCGTGCATACCTGCAGGGTAAGAGCGAAGGCGCCCGCATCGTGAACTTCTCCATCGATGGCAACGAGACAACCGCCATCGAGAACATGGAGCAGGGTACCATCACCACTGGCAAGGTCTACAACCTCCAGGGTCAGGAGGTGAAGAGCGCTCAAAAGGGTATCTTCATCCAGAATGGCAAGAAAGTCGTCATCAAGTAACTAACCCGTTAAAACGCAAAGAACAATTATGAAGAAAACTGCATATATGGCTCCAGCCATCGAGATTGAAGAAATAGTCGTTCAGCCCTTGCTCAACACCGTGTCAGGTGTCGGTGGCGATGCCGGCATCACAACACCTGAGCCCGGCGAAGATGTCCCAACCGAGGGCGATGCCCGCCGTCGTCACGACGTCTGGGAGGACGAGGAGGAAGAGGAGTATTAACGCCACACCCCTTTACAAATAACAAGTGAACCCTTTCGGGGCGCAGTCGCACGAGGAGTGCTGTCTGCGCCCCGATTGTTTTTTCCGTGTCAAAAGTTTGGCTGTTTCAGAAATAAAGCGTAACTTTGCAGGCGAAAGTGCCGAAAAGCCCAAGGACAACCGGATTTGCCGGAAAAGCCGGAAAAGCCGGAAAAACCGGAAAAGCCGGAAAAGCCGGAAAGACCGGATAACCCGGATAACCCGGATTATCAGAATCCGGAAAGCTTTTGGCCTGCTACACTCAATTCAACCCTTTCGACCACATTATTATTATGGATATTCCTAAGCCAATAACTGTTAACCATTATGCCGACGGCACCGCCAGCGTATTACGGAAGCCTGTGGTTTATACCGAGTTGCGCTTCTATCAACGTAGTGACGTGCTATACCAACTGACGCAGGTGTTCTGTCGGCGCTTTCTCCCGAAGAGTGGCGACCGAACTGTAGACCAGATGGTTCAGGCAGCACGCAGCACTAAACAGAACATTGTTGAGGGCAGCAGCGACGGCCAGACATCGATGGAGATAGAGTTGAAGTTGTTAGGTGTTGCCCGTGGCAGCAACAAAGAACTTCTTGAAGACTATCAGGATCAGCTGAAAAGGGCAGGACTTACTGAGTGGTTTGGCACCAACCCGCGCTTCGAGGCCTTACATACGTTTTGTAAGAATCACACCCAATTGGAGGATTTCACCTCCTTGTTTCCAAGGCTTGGGTTCGAGGAACTGGTCAATTTGGCCATCTGCCTCTGTCATCAGGTAGACAAAGGGCTTACGAGCTACATTGAGAATAAAGACCGGGAATTCACGACAGAGGGCGGCATCCGTGAGCGCATGACCGCAGCCCGCCTTAATCAGCGTTCACGTCAAACGGAAGTCATCACCCAGCAGGCCAGTGAGATAGAAGCTCTCCGACGCGAAAACGCACGCTTGCTGCAGGAGATAGCTCAGCTGAAAGCTCAGATAAAGGGAGGGACGGGGTAAGCCCGGAAAAACCGGATTATCCGGAATTTCCGGAAATTCCGGAAAGACCGGAAAGACCGGATAATCCGGATAATCCGGAAAAACCGGAAAAACCGGAAAAACCGGACAACCCGGAAAACCTGTCCCTTAGCAAAGCAACCATCAAACGCAAAATAACATGAAATCAAACCGCACCCGCCTCACCGACCGGCAATACGTAGTGCCGTTCGTACTTATTACGACGCTCTTCTTTTTGTGGGGCTTCGCCCGTGCCATCCTCGACGTGCTGAACAAGCACTTCCAGGACGAGCTTCACATCTCGATAGCGCAGTCGTCACTCATTCAGGTCACCACCTATCTTGGCTATTTCCTCATGGCCATCCCTGCTGGTCTGTTCATCACCCGTTACGGCTACCGTCGCGGTGTGGTGTTCGGCCTTACGCTGTTCGGCTTGGGTGCATTGGCATTCATCCCTGCGGTATCGTTCGCAGCGTTCCTCGGTGCACTGTTCGTCATCGGCTGCGGCTTGACGTTTCTCGAGACGGCCGCCAACCCCTACGTCACTGAACTTGGTGCCCGCGAGACAGCCTCCAGCCGTCTGAACCTGTCACAGACGTTCAACGGCATGGGTTGCTTCATGGCGACACTGCTCGTCGGACAGTTCCTGTTCAGTGGGGGCAACGAGGGCAGCGGCGACGTCGCTGTGCCTTATGGCATTATGGGCGCGCTGGTGCTCATCATTGCCGTGGTTTTCTCAAGGGTGAACCTGCCGGAAGTGGAACCTGGAAAGCCCGGAGATTCCGGAAAGCCCGGAGATTCCGGAAATTCCGGACTATCCGGAAAAACCGGACTATCCGGACAGTCTGGCTTCTCAGGTCTTGGCGCCGTGCTTCACAACCGCTGGTTCGTTTTCGGGCTGCTGGCTCTGCTGGCTTACGAGGTAGCCGAAATCTCTATCAACAGCTATTTCGTGAACTTCGTCACGGGAACGGGTTGGATGGACAAGCTGTCGGCATCGCGTGTGGTGTCGCTGGCGCTCGTCATCTTCATGGTGGGGCGGTTCATCGGCAGTTGGGTGATGCGCACGGTACGTGCCGAGCGCATGTTGCTCTACTGCGCTATTGGCACCGTTGCATGCATGCTTTTGACGATGCTGAACCTCGGCATCGTGTCGCTTGTAGCGCTAATATTGAACTACCTTTTCGAGGCCATCATGTTCCCCACCATCTTCTCGCTCGCCGTGCGCGACTTGGGGCCGCTGACCAAGAGTGCTTCATCGCTGCTGATGATGACGCCCATCGGCGGCTGCGGCTTCTTCCTGATGGGCTACATGGCCGACCATACCAATCCGTTCCTGCCGTTTATCATTCCGCTGATAGGGTTTGTGGTCGTGTTGGCTTACGCGACCATGCAGGCAAAAACCGACAATACCAAACAACAATGAGCAAGCACCTCACACTCTTATGGGTTCTCCTGACCCTTAGTGCCACACTGAAGGCAGAAAACTGGATGAGCCGACTGCCCGACGATGCCTACGTCGCCGTGCTCTCCATTCCAGGAGCCCACGATGCAGCCACTGGCAGCGGCTGGGCGTCGGGTACGGAAGGCCTTGGCGACCTCTTCGCCCGCACACAGGACCTTACCATCAATGAGCTGTGGAATGCTGGTATCAGGGCCTTCGACCTTCGTCCGTGCGTCTGGGAGACCCACATGAACCTGAACCACGGCATCATGCCCACCGTGCTCCACTTCGAGGACGTCCTCTACATGCTACGCGACTCGCTGGTGGCCAACCCTTCGGAGTTTATCGTCATCCACCTGCTTCATGAGACCGATGGCGACCAAGTAGAAAATGCCTACGACGAGCGGCTGACAAGCCTGTTACAGGATGACGGGTTGAAAGACTTCTTCCTAGACTTCTCGAAGAGCCTTACCGTTGGTCAGGCTCGTGGAAAGATACTCATTCTCAGCCGCGACCGCTATGCCACTCCTCCTGTCACTGGCGGCTACTTCACCAATTGGACGGGCGAAGCAAACTGGGATCTGCAGAGGCAATGCCGCATCATCGGCAGAAAGGGCTCAAGCAGCTGCTACATTCAGGATTATTCCGACACCCACCGCACAGGAGGCATCACGACAAAGGTCAACGCCATCAACAGGCTGTTAGATTACAGCACCACCCACCAGACGACCAACGTCTCATCCATCGTATGGGTTATGAACTTCGCTTCCGCCTACTCGAAGGTAGAGAACCTGTTCGGATATGAGATTTCATCGAGCGACGGCTATCGCGACAATGCCACCCACACCCACGCCACCATTCTCGAATACCTCAGTACGAAGCCTGCAGGCCCCACGGGCATCGTCCTGATGGATTATGCCGGCGTTGACCGCAGCAACGACTATGAGGTGTGCGGTCTGCAGTTGACAAATGCCATCATCGACAACAACTTCCGCTACTTAGACGTCGGCTCCGGCATCATGACGACAACGTCACAACCAGCTTGCTCCAAACAATACTATTCACTGGATGGCAAGCGTGTCAGCCCTTCTCAGCAACATGGTGTCAGCATCGTCAGACACAGCGATGGCAGCGTCACAAAGTGCCTGACGGATTGAGTGAGGACAAATAGAAAAGAAAGGGAACATTCCAAGAACTCCAGTCGCAAAGTGAGAGTCCTCTCCGAGAAGTCCGGCAGTCCTCTCGGAGCAAACTGGCAGTCCTCTCGGAGGGCTTTCGGACAATAGAGTAGATGTAGGGGATTTCTCCCCTAGCACCTCTCATTGCACCGTACGTACGGGTCTCGTATACGGCGCTACATATATATAGGAGTTCGCAAAGTCTGATACAAAGCATAAGGGTCGACCAAGCCAGGTCGGCTCT